>JAIUOX010000141.1 GCA_020160955.1 Pseudomonadota bacterium | reverse complement strand
CCGGGTCCCCATGTTGACGATCGTGTCGCCGTCCATGTCGGCCAAGGTGTCGCGCAGGGTGTTGTGCCCGCTGCCGCCGTCGATCCGGTCGGCGCCCGGCCCACCGGAGATGATGTCGTCGCCGTCGCCGCCGTACAGGTGGTCGTTGCCCAGCCCTCCGACCAGGGTCGAGGCGACGTCCGAGGCGTAGATCGTGTCGTTGCCGGTGCCGCCGATCGCCTTCTCGATCACCGTGTTGAAGGCCACGGCGACGTTGTTGACGTAGCCGGCGACGCTCGAGAAGGTGCCGGGCACGAGGCTCACGTTCGAATCGTCGGTGAAGCCGGACAGGTCGAGCGTGTTGTTCTTGCCGCCGTCCCACAGCGTGACGATCGGCCTGGTGTTGATCCCGAAGTCGTAGAAGCGCCCGATGTAGCCCGCGATGTTGGCGTTGAACCCGAACACCTGTCCGCCGCCGGCCAGCGGCCCGCTCGTGGCGGGGCCGTACAGCCGCTGGATCGCCAGGATGTCCAGCATCATCGGCGTCATCGGTTCCTGGTTGTTCCAGAACGTATTCTTCACCGGGTAGTCGTTGAAGTACTTGGTCGCCGTCGACTCCGCCCGGATGTAGGACATCAGCGTCCAGGGCAGCGTGTCGTACGCGCTGAACTGCTGGTTCATCATGTCGACGGTCGAGTTGTAGGGCCCGCCATGCCCGAGGCCGAGGATGTGGCCGATCTCGTGGACCACCGTCGACAGCGGGTAACCGTTGGCGGCGGTGATGTCGGACCCGATCGGCCCGAAGCCGCTGGCGTTGGTGTCGATCGACACCAGCGAACCGGTGACGGGCACGCTGGTGAGGACAGCGGCCCCGACCAACGGGGCGTCGTGGGTGGGGAACGAGGCGAAGGCGTTGCCGTCGCTGCCGCGCTTCACGACGATGTTCGCTTCGGCCGGGTCCGTGGTGACCGAGAGGGCGATGTTGGCCACGGCCGACCACAGGGCGAAGCCGCCGTTCCAGGCGGCCTTCTCGACCGCCGACCAGCCCGAGCTCACCTCGAAGAGGTACTTGACGCTGGCGCCGGTGCCGGGCGTCCCCGACCCCCACTTCAAGGCGTCGGATTCGGTGGGGTAGTACGTGATCGGCAGCGTCGGGAGCCAGTTGCCGTAACTGATCGCCGCGACCGTCCCGGCGGCATCGACCTTCGACAGGAAGGCGACCTCGTCCTCGTAGGTTGGCGTCGTCACGTGACCCTTCCTACTTCGGCAGCGCGTCGAGCGCCTTCTTCGCCTCGGCGTCGTTCTGCGCCGCGGCCTGCTGCAGCCAGGTCCGGGCCTTCGCCGGGTCGGGCGCGAGGCCGCCACCGCCCTTGGCGAGCAGCAGGCCGAGCTTGCGCTGGCCCTCGGCCGAGCCGGCCAGCGCGGCGCGCTCGTACCACTCCGCGGCGCGCGGTCCGTCGGGCGTGAAGCCGGGCCGCGGCGCCAGCGGGTCGAGGTAGGCGGCGTATTCCAGTTCGGCCGGCACGTTGCCGCTCTCGGCGGAGCGGCGGAACACCAGGAAGGCGGCGGCGCCGTTGCCCGCCTTGGCGAACTCGCGGCCCTTGGCCAGCATCGCCTCGGGCGTCGGCTTGGTCGCGAGGTACTCGCCCACGATGTCGCGCGCGGTCTTCGGTGCCGTGGCTTCGGCAACGGGCGGTGTCGGTGCGGGTGGCGTCGGCGCGACGGCGACCGGCGTGTCGGGCTTCTGGAGGTAGGTCGCCCAGACGTGGTAGCCGCCGCCGGCCAGCGCGACCAGCACCAGCGCGGCGATCAGCCAGCCGGTGCGGCCCGAGGAGGGCGGGGGCGGCTCGAGCGCGCGCGAGGCGCGCAGGTCCGGGCGCGGCGGCTGGAACGGCGGGGGCGCCGGCTTCGGCGTCGGCTCCGGTTCAGGGGCAGGCGGCGGCGGCTCGGGGGCAGGCGGCGGCGCGGCCGCGGGGGGGCGGCGCAGGCGCAGCGTCTCGTCGTCGAGGCGGCGCGACGGGTCGATGGCCCCCGAGGTCAGCATGGTCGGCCAGGCGACGACGGTGGTGCCGACCACGCCGATGTCGGGCTCGCGCACCCGTACGCGCACCGTGGCGATGCCGGCGAGGCGGTCGCAGATCTCCGGGCCGAGGTGGAAGGCGAACTCCTCGCCGCGCCGCTCGACGCGGTCGGGCTGCAGCCACGTCTCGGTACGCCGCCAGCCGTCGTCGCCGAGATGACTGTCGGGCCCCTGCTGGCGCTGGATCGACAGCGCGAGGCCTTCCGGCGCGGCCTCCAGCCCGGCCAGACGCAGCACCGCGTGGCCCGGCTCGGGCTGCGGATCGACGATCGCGCGAACGGCCATGCGGGACGCGCTCAGGCCGGCACGGCGCGCAGGATGGCGCCCAGCTTGTCGTTCTGCTCGGGCGAGATCTCGCGGCCGCCCTCGTAGCCGACGTTGTCCATCGCCAGCTGCAGGAAGGCGCGCATCCAGTCCTTGCAGTAGTCGGCGTAGATCGGCTGCGGGTTCTCCGACAGCACCGGCACGCCGTCGACCATCGCCGGCCCCTCGAAGACGCGCCGGGTCGGCGCGTTGGGCGGCAGGCCGGGCCGCTGGTCGAGCGGCAGGCGGTCGAAGCCCAGCGCGCTGACATAGCCGTTGAGCGTCGACGACGCGGTGCGCACCTGGCGCTCGGCGATCTCCTCCCACTTGGCGTTGGCGGCGTTCTCCAGTTCGCGCACCTCGTGGCTCAGCGTGTCGATCAGCTTCAGCCGGTGGGCGCCGACGATCAGCTCGTCGATCAGCCAGCCGAGATGCTGGCGGTCGACGCCGAAATGCGACAGCGCCTTCTCGTCGGCGCCGACGCGCCGCATGCTCTCCAGCCAGTAGTCCGCGGCCTCGCGCGCGAAGCGCTCGGCCCGGTCCTCCAGCACGCCGGCCGGCGGCGGCTCGCGGCCGGCTTCCTCGCCGAACACGTCGGCGAAGATCGCACCGAGATCGACCGAGGCGCCGGTCGAGGGCGCGCCGGGCGCCACCGACTTGCCGTTGGCACCGCGCGCGGCGCCGTTGCCGTCCTCGGCCGGTTGCGCCGTGGCGATGCGGAAGTAGATCTCGCGCAGCGCCGTGTCGGCGACCTGCAGGGCGGCCAGCAGTTCGCCGAACAGCTGCTGCTGGATGCAGCTCGCCAACCCGCGCAGCACGGTGTGCACGAGGTCGCGCTTCTTGGTGCGCGCGTCGCCGTCGGCCGCCGAGTGGAAGCCGGCGAGGCGATCGACCAGGCGGCGCAGCTGGACTTCGAGCTGGCCGCGCACCTGGGCGCGCTTGATCGCCGGATCGCAGACCGGGATCAGGTTGGTGACCAGCCACGACACGCCGCCGTCGTTGGCGCGGAACGCCTCGTCCCACGCCTTCGCCGGGTCGGCGAAGTGGCGCCGCACCTCGACATTGTCGACGAACTGCGCGCGCAGCTCCTGCGCCCGGCCGGCGAACGAATCGGCGATGCCGCGCTCGCGGCCGCCGTCGTAGTCCATCAGCCGCTCGTCGATCACCGTCGGGTTGCGCAGCCAGAAGCTGTTGCTGAACGGCTTGCCGTCCCAGTTGGCCGGCCACTCGCCACGGAAGTTGTTGACCAGCGAGTTGTTGAGCCGCGCCGACCAGCGCAGCTTGCGCGACTCCTCGGTCTCGCCGGCCTTCTGCTCGAACTCGCGGTCCATCTTGGTCAGCACGAGGAACAGGGCGTTCTTCTGGCGCGCCCGCTCGGCCGGCGTGGCGCCGATCGTCTGGTCGATCCAGGCCGACATCATGTCCGAGAGGTCGCGGACCTCCTGGTTGCCATCGGGGATGCAGAGCAGGATGGCCGACAGCTCGCGCTCGGCCGAGTAGCGCTGGAACAGGTAGGCGACCTTGCCGCGCAGCAGGAGCTCGCGCAGCGGGTTGGCGCCCTCGGCCACGCCCTTGGCCTTGGCGACGTCGGAGAGGCTGGCGAGCTTCAGGCGCGAGCGCGCGCCCGGAAAGTCGAGCAGGTCGGTGTGGTCGAAGAAGTCCCACGGCTTCTCGGCGATGGCGACCGAGAGCTCGGCGGTCAGCGCGCAGACCAGCGAGCGCGGCAGCTCGGCGTCGCGCGCCGGCCGTCCGTCGGCCGACTGCGGCCGCACCAGCAGCGTGTCTTCGGAGTCCGCGCCCAGCCGGTCGAGCGTCAGCACGTCGACGATGCTCTTCTCGCGCGGGATCAGCGCATCCATGCCGAGCGAGGCCTCGGGCGCGAAGCTGAGCTTCTGCAGGCCGTCGTACAGCGTGAGGTAGAGGTCGGTGAAGGGCTGGAAGTCGTACCACAGCACCGACCACAGCGCGGCGCGGTCGTGCCCGGAGAGGCGCGGCGCCAGCTCGATGGCCTCGCGCCAGAAGTCGGTGCGCAGCTCGGCGGTGACGCCGGCGAAGAAGGTGTCGAAGTACTCGATCAGGTCGAGCACGTCGTCCGACTCGAGGTCGCCGTACGGCACGTCGGCCGCCTTGGCGCGCAGCGCCGCCAGCCGCTCGCGGATCTTGGCGCCGTCCGGCCGCTCGAACGCCGCCTTCTGGTGGTCGAAGTCGAGCAGGAACGAGTTTCCGAGGATCTTGACGATGTCGGTCTGGGTCAGCAGCCGCACCCGCACCGGGAACTTCGGGTCGCCGGCGCTCAGCCCCAGCCCGAAGCGGGTGACGAGGCCGGTCGACTCGCGGTTGCCCGGCGGGTTGATGTCGCGCAGGAAGTCGTAGGCGCGGTCGCCGAACTGCGCCTGCATCGGCCGCCCGTCGCGGCTGGCGAGAATCGAGACGAGGTAGGACTTGCCGGCCTGGCTGGGGCCGAACACGCCGACGCACATGCGCCGCCGCGCGGCGCGCGCCAGCTTGCGGCTCTGGTTGCGAACCTTCTGCAGCTCGGCGACCAGCGACGGCGCCTGTTGCGCCACGGTCGGCGATTCGGCGGCGGCGTTCTTCAGCCACGCCACGCCCTCGCTGGCGGAGACGGCCAGCGCCTCGCAGTCCTGGGCCAGTTTGAGATCGACGGTGTCCATGGTCACCCGGTCTTCAGCATGCCGGTATCGAGCCAGTAGCCCTCCCGGCGCGGCAGCGTTTGCAGGCGGAGCGTCAGGCGGTCGAGCGCGACGGCGCGGCCGTCGCGGTTGGTCACCTGGCGCAGGCGGAAGCGCTCGACGTCGCCCGAGTCCTTGTCGCGCGGCTTGACGCGGGCCAGCGTGACGCGGAACGGCGTCTCGCGGGCGTGGCGCTCGGCGTACTCGGGCTTGGCGAATTCCAGCGCGTAGAGCCGGGAGGCCGGCCAGCGCACGAGGTCGAGCTGGCGGGCGCCCAGCCACATCGGCCCCCGGAACTCGAACGGCTGCTCGGGCAGCTCGTACTCGCGGTTGTCGAGGTCGACGTCGCGGTAGACGAGGTCCTCGCGCTGCAGGCGACCGCCGCCGTCGAGCTTGCCGATGAACTTGGCGATCGAGCGCGAGCGCAGCAGGTCGGAGCGGAACGAGAAGTCCGGCAGCTGCGACTGGGCCAGGGCCGCGATCATCGCGCCGACCGCCACCGTGGTCTTGGGATCCTCGACGCGCAGCCGGGCGTCGCGGAACGGGTACCACGCGCCGACCCGGTACTCGTGCAGCGAGATCACGCGCTCCGGCGGCAGCGGCAGCAGCTCCATCAGCAACGCGCGGATACCGGGCAGGCGCGACGGCCGGCCCGACAGCAGGAGCACGTCGCAGTCGTAGGCGTGGACGATCTCGGCCAGCGGCGCCAGCACGCGGCCCATCTCGGCCCGCACCGTCTTGTCGATGCCGGGCAGGTCGACCGGGAACACCGTGGCGCGCAGGTCGAAGGCGCGGGCGCCGCGCTTCTTCGCCGCCTCGTTGACGAAGCTGACGACTTCGTCCGACGGCCGGCTGCCCTCGGGGAAGAAGGATTCGTAGGCGCGCGGCTCGGCGGCCGCCGCGCCGGAGGCCGGGTCGTAGCCCTCGGCGGCGCGCATGAACTCGAGCGCGATCGGGTGGGCGACCTGCAGGGCGAACTGCTGGCGCAGGTTGCGCTGGATCACGTCCTCGCCGCCGCGATCGCCGCCCAGCAGCTCGGCCACCAGGTCGGCCGGGTTGGCGATGCCGGCGGCGCGCATCGCCGCCTCGATCGGCGGCAGCACGTGTCCCTGCACGACGCGCAGCAGGATGTCGTCGCCGGCGACGCTGAAGCCCTCGCGGAAGCGCTGCTCGGGGAACAGCGTCACCGACGTGCCCGAGCCTTCCAGCCCGTAGGAATTGACGATCAGGTCGGTGGTGCCGCCGCCGACGTCGATGCTGGCGATGTTGAGCTTGCCGTCGAACGGCTTGCCGCGCGGTCGCGACGTGACCTGGAAGAAGCGGCGGGCATCGCCGCCGAAGTTCCGCGCCACCTCGGTGTAGAGGTAGACCAGTTGCGTGCACGACGCCTCGTCCCAGTCGGTCAGGACGCGCGGCGCCGGCGCCGCCGGGTCGTCCAGCTTCCAGCCCAGCATCATCCAGACGAGGTCGCGCGCCGCCTCGGCGCGCTTGCGGAAGATCAGGCGCTCGGCCAGCGGCATGCCGGTCGGCAGGGTCAGCACGATGCGGCGGAGCCGACGCGGCGTCTCGGCATGGGCGCGCCGGCCGCGCTGCTGCGGCGAGTTCATCAGGGTCAGCGCCTGCAGCAGGACCTCGGACAGCACGAAGGTCATGATCGACGAGCGCGAGTAGAGCGGCTCGAACACCGGCAGGTGGTCGGCGCTGTCGGCCTCGGGCTCGACGAGGTGCAGGGGCTCGCCTTTCTGGTTGATCAGCTGCGCCATCGGGCCGGCCGCCGCCGGCATGGCGGTCTGGTCCTGCGCGTAGGCGACGTTGAAACGCCACTCGCGGGCCTGCGGTTCCTCGTCCCACAGGTAGCGCTTGGGGCTCGACATGCCGGTGTTGCCCTCGGTGCCGCGCCGGCGCGCCGCCAGTCGCGTCGCCTCGGGACCGACCCGCGTCATGGTCGGCCAGACGAAGGCGTCGGCGCGACCGCCGAGCCGCGACAGGTGGTTCTTGCCGAACCAGGCCTGGGCGAACTCGACGCGCGATTCGAACGGCCGCGCGTGGACGATCTCGGGATGCGAGAGGTCGCGCAGCGACAGTTCGTAGGAGTCGTTCAGGTTGACGCCCAGCTCGCCCGCCGCCTCGATCAGCAGGCCGCAGGTCCGCGAGTTGCCGACGTCGAGCACGAGGTCGACCTCGATCGCGCCGCGGCCCGGCCGCTCGGCGTCGCCGACCAGCTTGATCGGCGGGAAGTGCACCGCCTCGGCCAGCAGGCCGAGGAAGGCGAGGTAGCGCGCGGTGGCTTCCTGCGGCTTCTGCTTGATGTCGCTGTCGATCTCTTCCGCGGTGGCGCGCGGGTGCAGTTCGCGGAACAGCTCTTCCAGCCACTGCGTCATCCAGCCCTGGCGCAGCAGCCAGTGGTTGGCGCGCTGCTGCGGCGCCAGCGAGAACAGCGCGCCGGCGGTCACGTCCTTGGGTGACGGCGCGAGGTAGGCGCGGCCCTCGGCCTCGGGGATCAGGCCGGTGTCGAAGGCCAGCACGCAGCGATAGCGGTTGCCCTGCTCGTCGCGGTAGCCGGCGCCGTAGCGCGCCTCGAGGTCGACGACGCGCACGCGGGCCCAGTCGGCCGGGCCCTCGCGGTACTGGTTGTTGGGCCGGACCTGCAGGAACGGCACCGGCACCCACTTGTCGAGGAACGGCGCCAGCGCGTCCTTGGCGGTGACCACCAGGTTCGGCTCGGCGGCGCGGCGGCGGCCGTTCTCGACCACCTCGTATTGGCCGCGGGCGTCGTCGAAGTCGAGCTGGACGAGGTCGTCGACCGCCTGGGCGGCGGCGGTGTCGTGGAAGCCCCACTCGCGCACGCGCAGACGCGCGACGTCGAAGCCGAAGTCGAGGAACTGGATCCCCGAGCGGGCGATCAGCGTGGTCGGGCTGGGGTAGCTCGGCAGGCGGGCGAGGTCGCTCATGTCAGGCCACTAGATGTTCGACGGGGTGAACAAGTCAACGGCCGAACTGCACATTGTACGAGCGGTTGTCGCCGGGCTGGCTGCCGCTGCACTTGGCCACGCCGTCGGCGCCGACCTCGCAGTTCACGGTATTGCGGGCGTAGGTCTTGCCGTCGCTGCAGCGCGGGTTGGTCTTTTCCTCGATCACCAGCTTCTGGCCGTCCCAGCGCGCCTCGGCCGGCGCCTCGCAGGTCGCGCCGTTCTGCTGCACGAAGGTGACCTTGCCCTTGCCCTTGTCGTCGAGCGTGTAGTTCGGTCGCAGGTCGCGCTCGCCGGTCGCGGTGGCCAGCCCGGTGCGCGAGCGCCAGTCGCCCTTCAGGAACGACAGGTCCTGCTTCTGCTTCGACTCCGGCGGCACGACCATCGGCTTGGGCTCGGTCTTCGGATCGTTCTTCGCGGCGTCCTTCTGGCCATCCTTGTTGCCGTCGGGGCCGTTCTTCGTGTCGGCCTTGTCGACCTTCTTGTCGTCCGGGCCCTTGAGGTTGCCGGGGCCGTTGCCCGGTGCCTTGTCGTCGGGCAGCGCGCCGCGCTCGATCGGCGCGGCCCCGGCCACGACACCGCCGACCCCCGGCACCAGCACGGCGGCGGCGCAATCGGCGCCGCGGCGCGAGGCTTCGTCGGTCAGGCGGGCCAGTTCCATCTGCAGCGCCTCGTTCTCCTGCTGCAGCGTGTCGAAGCGCGCCTTCTGGATCTCGGCCGGCTGGCGCACGGCGAGCGACAGCGCGCGTTCGCGCGCCTCGGCCTCCAGCCACGGCTCGATCCGCGGCAGGTACGGGCGCACCAGCCAGGCGAGGAAGGCGAGCAGCAGGAGCAGCAGCACGGCCAGCAGCAGCCACTGCCACCAGGTCGAGCGCGCGGGACCGACGATCGCGGCGGCGGCCGGCGCGGAGGCGAGCACGGCCTCGGGACGCGCGGCGACCGGCGGCGGCGGCACGCGCGGCGCGACGGCCGGCGGCACGGCCAGGAAGGCGCCGGGCAGGCTGGCCTCGGCGGTGAAGCCCCAGAAGGTCATCACCGGCTTGCCGTCGACGACGTACAGCGTGTCCTCGCCGGGCGCGGTCAGGGCGTGGCGCAGCAGGCGGGCGAAGTTGCGCTCGGCGGCGGAGCGCTCGGGCGCCTCCATGCCGTCGGCCAGCGTGCTGATCTCGGCGTGCAGGCGCTGGACGTCGGCCAGGACCGCGTCGCGCGCGGCGGGGTCGAGCTCGGCGAGGCGTCGCGGCGTGCCGTCGAACGGCGCGTACCAGTCGATGCGCTGGCCGGTCGGGTCGACCTCGGGGATCGCCAGCAGGTCGGCGTGGCGGCGCGACAGCCGCGCGGCCACCGCGGTGCGCAGCTGGCCCGCGGCGCGCCACACCGGGTCGCCGGCCAGGCCCAGCGCGCGGTAGCGCTGCAGCGGCTCACTGACGAGAAGGGGTCCTGCGGCCATTCCAAGTCCTCAGCGCGGGCAGACCATGGAGTACGTCCAGCGCGTGCCCCACATCTCTCCCGTTACGATCACGTCGACTGAATAATCCCCCGCCACCGGCTTCCAGTCGAAGCCGAATCCGCCGCGGCCGCTGCGCGGGCCGCCGGTGCCGGCGAGCACCTGGCCGCGGTACACGACCTTGATGTCGTCCGGCTTGACGTAGAGGTTGTAGTTGATCGCCACGAAGCCCGGCTTGTCGCCGAGGTAGTGCTTGTTGCGGGTCACGCCTTCGCCGCCGGAATCGCCCGACCAGTTGCACGGCAACTGGCCCGGCGGCGGCCGGTTGATCGGCGGCGCCTTCGGCTGCTCCGGCGCGGCGGCCTGCTGTTGCGGCGGCGGCGGCGCCTTGGCGACCGGCGGGGGCGGCGGCTTGGGCGGCTCGACCGGCTTGCACATCGCGACCTTGTCGCGGATCTCGGTCTCCAGCGCCGCCAGCTCGGCCTTCAGCCGCTCGTTGTCGCCCTGCGCCGAATCGAGCGAGGCCTTGAGCAGCGGCGTCGGGTCGGGCGGCGCCTCGGGCGCGGGCGGCGCCGGCGTCTCCAGCATCGCGACGTTGAGCGACGGATCGACCGGGGCGCAGGTCCGCAGCAGCCACGAGGTGAGCAGCAGCAGGAGCAGCAGCATCAGGCCGAACAGCAGCGCGGAGAGCCACGGCGCCCAGGCGAGGCGGCCCGGCAGGACGGCGGCGGGCGCGCTTGCCAGCACGGCGGCCGGCGCGGGCGTCGCGACGACGGGCGGCGGCGGGGCCGGCACGGGGACCGGCGGCGGCACGTAGGGCTGCAGCGCGGCAAGCGCGTCGGATTCGTAGCCCCAGGCGGCGATCACCGGCTCGCCGTCGACCACGAAGATGAAATCGTCGGACGGCCGCACGGTGGCCAGCGCCAGCGACTGGCCAACCAGGCGGGCTTCCTCGCTGCCCGACATCTCCTGCAGCACGCCGCCCAGCGAGCGGATCGCCGACAGGCGGGTGTCGATGGTGTCGAGGATCGCCGCCTGCTGCGCGGCGTCGAGCGCCGCGAAGGCCTGCACCGGTCCGGCGCGGTCGGCGTACCAGTCGATGCCGTCACCCGACTCGTGCATCTGCGGCTCGGCCAGCAGGCTCGCGGTCTCGTCGCCCAGCCGGCGGCGGATCACCGCGCGCAACTGGCCCGCCACCGCGTGCAGCGGATCGCCGCGCACGCCCAGCGGCCGAACGCCCAGTCGAGTCGTGAGGATCAGGGTGGGGCGGTCGCCCATGGCCTTCCGTGATTCCGGGGACCGCCATAACGCCCGCCGAATCCGACGGGATTATGTTCGATGCGAAAGTATAACCCAAGTCATTATGACGGGCAACGGCAGGGAATTATTGCGTACCGTGGAGGGGGTTCATTTCGTGTGCATGCACTGCTGGCAATCTACCAGCGCAGCAGGCGCCGCCCGGCCAGCGCGCCCAGGGCGACGATCGGCACGGCGGCGAGGCTGTACCAGGTCATGACGAACAGCGGCGAATCGTCGAAGCAGTGGAAGGCGTAGAGCAGCGCGCCGCTCGCCCACGCCACGAGGCCGGCGGCGGCGCCGGCCAGCGTCGGCGAGGCCGGGGCGCCGCGGCGCAGCACCCACAGCGCGGCGGCCAGCGGCGCCAGCGACAGGATCGGGATGAAGGTCAGGCAGAACCGTGCGTTGCTGCCGACCAGGCGCGTCCCCCAGCTGGCGGCCGGCGAGACGACCAGCTCGATCGCCACCAGCGCGGCGGCGAGCGCGAGCAGGGGCAGCAGGCGGCGCAGCGCGCGCGGCCCGGCCGTCGGGCTGGCGAGCGCGCGGCACGCGCCGAAGGCCAGCACGACCGCGAGCGCGACCAGCGCGATCTTGAGGTCGAAGCGCCATGTCGCCAGCGCCGCGCCGAGATCCTTGCGCACGCCCAGCTCGATCGCGAACACGGCCAGCGAGACCACGCCGCCCAGCGCGAGCGCGCCGGCCAGCGCCGCCGCGAGGGGCCGCGACGGGGCGGCGCGGTCGGCGACCAGCGCGTCGATCAGGCGGTCGGTGTTCATGCCACGTCCTTCCGGTAGAGGGCGGCCAGCGTCTTGAGCGCGCGGTGCAGCGTCACGCGCACCGCACCCTCGCTCATGCCGAGCCGCGTCGCGACCTCGGCCGAGCGGCGGCCCTCGATGGTGATTTCCTCGACGATGCGGCGCTGCCGGGCCGGCAGCCCGCCCAGCATCCGCCGCGCGTCGAGCCCGTCGCCGGCATCCTGCCCGGCCGGCGCGGCGAGGCTGTCGCCCAGCGCGTCGAGGTCGAGGTGATCGTGGAAGCCGCGGCGGCGCAGGTGATCGACCAGCTTGTAGCGCGCGATCGCCCGGACCCACGGTTCGAGCGGTTGGCTCTCGTCCCAGGTGTCACGCTTGAGATGCATCGCCAGCAAGGTCTCCTGCACAATGTCCTCGAGATCGGCCGGACCACGCCCCGCCGCGGCGAGGCCGCGACGCACGACTCCGCGCAGCCACGCTGCCAGCCGCAGGAGCAGTCGCCGATAGGCCTCGTCGTCGCCGCGCCGGGCCTGCCGCATCAAGGCGGAGAGTTCGTTCGGGTCGCTCAACGAGGTCCGTCTTCCTCTCTTCGGTGACGGGTTCGTGAACGTTACAGGAAAAAATCTCCGTCCGTCGACGTAACGCCGCGGCAATTGCCCGCGAATGATCGAAGGCGGGCATCGAGCTCGCCCATTCGAGGAGGCACTGCCATGGACAAGCGTACCCTGATCGTCACCGCCGCCGCCGTGTTCGCGGCCACCACCTTCGCCACCACGTCGTTCGCAGCCGGCGTGAAGTGCGTCGGCAACAACGCCTGCAAGGGCCAGGGCTCGTGCAAGAGCGCCAGCAACGCCTGCAAGGGCCAGAACGCCTGCAAGGGCCAGGGCTTCACCGAGACGTCGACCGCGCAGGACTGCATGGCCAAGGGCGGCAAGACGATGTGATCCGCGTTTCCTCCCTGCGCGTCAGCGCGGGGAGGTGTCGCCGTCATCGGCGACGGAGGGGTCACGGGCAACACCACCCCGGCCCATGACCCCTCCGTCCGCTGCGCGGACACCTTCCCTTCGCGGCGACCGCGAAGGGGAGGAAAGCGTTGTGAAGAGGAACCTCATGATCACCGTGCTCTACGACTGGCCGCGCATCGTCACCGGCTGGTTCACCTGGTTGCCGCCGCTGGCGATCCGCGTCGTCGTCGGCTGGGTGTTCCTGTGGAGCGGCTGGCAGAAGCTGCAGATCCTGCCGCGCATGATCGAGAACTTCCGGTCGTGGGGCATCCCGGCGCCGGAGATCCTGACGCCGCTGGTCTCGGGCATCGAGTTCGCGGGCGGCCTGCTGTTGCTGGTCGGGCTGTGCACCCGGATCGTGTCGATCCCGATGATGGTCGTGATGATGGTGGCGATCGCATCGGCGAAGTGGGGCGACGTCGATTCGCTGGAGACCCTGCTCGGCTTCGAGGAAGTCTCGTACTTCGTGATGTTCGGCTATCTCGCCGTCGCCGGCCCCG
>JAIUOX010000140.1 GCA_020160955.1 Pseudomonadota bacterium | reverse complement strand
AGGCGCTCGAGATCGCCGATACGCTGGTGCGCTCGGGCGCGGTCGATGTGCTGGTGGTGGACAGCGTCGCGGCGCTGGTGCCCCGCGCGGAACTCGAAGGCGAGATGGGCGACAGCCATGTCGGCCTGCATGCGCGGCTGATGTCGCAGGCGCTGCGCAAGCTGACCGGATCGGTCGCGAAGTCCAATACGCTGCTGATCTTCCTGAACCAGATCCGGCTCAAGATCGGCGTGATGTTCGGCAACCCGGAGACCACCACGGGCGGCAATGCGCTGAAATTCTATGCGTCGGTCCGCATGGAGATCCGCCGCATCGGCGCGATCAAGGACCGCGACGAGGTGACCGGCAACCACACCCGCGTGAAGGTGGTGAAGAACAAGATGGCCCCGCCGTTCCGCGAGGTCGAGTTCGACATCATGTATGGCGAGGGCATCTCCAAGGTCGGCGAGCTGATCGACCTCGGCGTGAAGGCCAATGTGGTCGAGAAGTCGGGTGCCTGGTTCTCCTGCGACAGCCAGCGCATCGGCCAGGGGCGCGAGAACGCCAAGCAGTTCCTGCGCGACCACCCGGAGATGTCCAATTCCATCGAGCAGCGCATCCGCGGCCAGGCCGGGCTTCTCGCCGACCAGATGCTGGTCGGTGAGGGCGGCGACGACGACGAGGCGCTGGCGGCCGAATAGGCCGCGCCATATCGCGCGACCGAGGGCGCCCGCGGCATTCGTGTCGCGGGCGTCGTCGTGTCAGGCGCACCCGCCGGAGCCGCTTCCACCCGGTCTTGCGCCGCAACCATCGGCCCGCATCGCGTGTTCTCCGACGACAGGAGACACGCCGATGAACACGCCCCGTCCTCCCCGCCTGCCGAAGACCACCCCGCAATCGCCCCCGGCCTCGCCGCACCCGATGCATCGCCCCGATGAACGCAAGGAGGGTGGGCCGGACTATGGAAAGGGCGAGAAGCAGCGGGAGAACCGCCGCAAATCCGAGGAGGAGGCCGAGCGGGAGGCAGGCGGCGCATAGGCGACCCCGAACCCCGCCGGCCCGGATCATCCGCCGCGGCCCACCCTCCGCGCACCGGCACCCCGCAGTTTTTCGGGCCACAGCCGCCGTGCCGGGGACAGCGCCACCCCCAGCGCCCCTTCACGGCCCGCGCGGCGCGCGCTACCTGTCGCTCCCTTTGGGCCAACACCTTGCCGGGACGGGCTTTTCCCGGGGCGACGCGACGGGCGGGACATGACCAGCAGCAACGACATCCGGGCCACCTTCCTCGACTACTTCCACCGCAACGGTCATGAGGTGGTGGAATCGAGCCCGCTGGTCCCGCGCAACGACCCGACGCTGATGTTCGCGAATTCCGGCATGGTGCAGTTCAAGAACGTCTTCACCGGGCAGGAGACGCGCCCCTACAAGCGCGCCACCACGGCCCAGAAGTCGGTCCGCGCCGGCGGCAAGCACAACGACCTCGACAATGTCGGCTACACCGCGCGCCACCACACCTTCTTCGAGATGCTGGGGAACTTCTCCTTCGGCGACTACTTCAAGGAACAGGCGATCCCCTATGCCTGGGACCTGCTGACCAAGGACTTCGCGCTGCCGAAGGACAAGCTGCTGGTCACGGTCTATTCCGAGGATGACGACGCGGCGGCGATCTGGAAGAAGGTCGCGGGCCTGCCGGACAGCCGCATCATCCGCATTTCCACCTCCGACAATTTCTGGCGCATGGGCGACACCGGCCCCTGCGGCCCGTGCTCGGAGATCTTCTTCGACCACGGCGACAAGATCCCGGGCGGCCCGCCGGGCAGCCCCGACCAGGACGGCGACCGCTTCATCGAGATCTGGAACCTGGTGTTCATGCAGTTCGAGCAGGTGACGCCGCAGGAGCGGGTCAGCCTGCCCAAGCCGTCGATCGACACCGGCATGGGGCTGGAGCGCATCGCCGCCGTCCTGCAGCACAAGCACAACAACTACGACATCGACCTGTTCCGCACCCTGATCGAGGCGGTGGCGCAGCTGACCGGCGTCGATCCCGACGGCCCGCAGTCGGCCTCGCACAAGGTCATCGCCGACCACCTGCGCACCACGGCCTTCCTGATCGCCGATGGCGTGCTGCCGTCGAACGAGGGCCGCGGCTACGTGCTGCGCCGCATCATGCGCCGCGCCATGCGCCACGCCCACCTGCTGGGCGCGCAGGACCCGGTGATCTTCAAGCTGGTGCCGAGCCTCGTGCACGAGATGGGCGACGCCTATCCCGAGCTCGGCCGCGCCCAGCCGCTGATCACCGAGACGCTGAAGCTGGAGGAGAGCCGCTTCAAGAAGACGCTCGGCACCGGCCTCAAGCTGCTCGAGGACGAGACGAAGTCGCTCGGCAAGGGCGGCACGCTCAGGGGCGACGTCGCGTTCAAGCTGTACGACACGTTCGGCTTCCCCCTCGACCTGACGCAGGACGTGCTGCGCGCCCGCGAGATCGCGGTCGACACGGCGGGCTTCGAGGCGGCGATGGACGAGCAGCGCGCCAAGGCGCGCGCCGCGTGGGCCGGCTCGGGCGAGACCGCCGACCAGGCGATCTGGTTCGACGTCCGCCAGAAGACCGGCGCCACCGAGTTCCTGGGCTACGACACCGAGAAGGCCGAGGGCCAGGTCCTCGCCATCGTCGTCGACGGCAAGGAAGTGCCGGCGCTGGCCGAAGGCCAGACCGGCTGGGTGATCGTCAACCAGACCCCGTTCTATGCCGAGTCGGGCGGCCAGCAGGGCGACACCGGCCGCCTGGTCGGCGGCAACGGCGAGGCCAACGTGCTCGACGTGCAGAAGCGCGTCGGCGACCTGTGGGCCCACCACGCCAGGGTGGCGACCGGCACGATCAAGGTCGGCGACGACCTCGCCATGACGGTCGACCCGATCCGCCGTGCCCAGCTGCGCGCCCACCACTCGGCGACCCACCTGCTGCACGAGGCGCTGCGCCGGCATCTTGGCGAGCACGTCACCCAGAAGGGCTCGCTGGTCGCGCCCGACCGGCTGCGCTTCGACATCAGCCACACCAAGGCGATCTCGCTCGAGGAGCTGCGGCGCATCGAGGACGAGGTCAATGACCGCATTCGCCGCAACTCGTCGGTCGAGACCCGGCTGATGACGCCGGAGGAGGCGATCGCCGCCGGCGCGATGGCGCTGTTCGGCGAGAAGTACGGCGAGGAAGTCCGCGTGCTGTCGATGGGCGGCGCCGAGGGCGAGAAGTACTCGGTCGAGCTGTGCGGCGGCACCCACGCGCTGCGCACCGGCGACATCGGCCTGTTCCGCATCGTCGGCGAGGGCGCGGTCTCGGCCGGCGTGCGCCGCATCGAGGCGGTGGCGGGCGCCGCCGCCGAGGAACACGTGCGCCACCAGGCGCAGCTGCTGGCCGACGCCGCGGCGGTGCTGAAGGTGCGGCCCGAGGACCTGCCGGCCCGCCTGCAGGCGCTGGTCGACGGCCAGCGCAAGGTCGAGCGCGACCTGTCGGAGGCCCGCAAGGCGCTGGCGCTGGCCGGCGGCGGCGCGGCCGGCGGTGGCGGCGGCGCGGCGGCCGACGAGGTCCGCGAGGTCGGCGGCGTGAAGCTGATCGGCCGCGTGCTGACCGGGGTGCCGGGCAAGGACCTCAAGGGCATGGCCGACGAGTTCAAGAAGAAGCTGGGCTCGGGCGTGGTCGCCCTGATCGGCGTCGAGGACGGCAAGGCCTCGGCGGTGGTCGGCGTCACCGAGGACCTGTCCAAGACGCTGAGCGCGGTCGAGCTGGTCAAGGCCGGCGTCGCGGCGCTGGGCGGCAAGGGCGGCGGCGGCCGTCCCGACATGGCGCAGGGCGGCGGTCCCGACGCGGCCCGCGCGCCCGACGCGCTGAAGGCGATCGAGGCGGCGCTCGCCGCGAAGTGAGGAGCGGGGCCATGAGACTGATTCTGCTGCTCGCGGCGGCGCTCGCCCTCTCGGCCTGCGCGCCCAAGAACTTCGCGATGGACGGCAAGGACGCCGAGCAGATGGCCAAGGACGAGGCGCGCTGCCGCTCCGAGGTGCGGGCGCGCGCCCAGCGCGAGCGCGACATCGAGGACCAGCGGCGGGCGGTGTTCTCAGGCGAGCGCGAGCGCTTCGGTCAGCAGGACCTCTACACGACGATGGACAACCAGGGTTACAAGAACAACGTCGACCGCATGACGGCGCGCTGCATGGAAGCGCGCGGCTGGGCGCCGAAGAACCAGAACGGCCTTTCGGCCTGGTGGAACCGGGTCTCGACCTTCAACTGATCGCCTTCAATTGATCGCGGGCGTGCGGCGGCGGCGCCACGCCGTCCAGCCGGCCCGCGCGGCGAACTCGAGCCAGGTCCCGAACAGCACCAGCACGAAGGCGTTCACCGGCATCGCGTAGTTGTGGCTGGGCAGGGCCGCCATCGCCTGGGCGAGGAACAGGCCGGCGAACATCACCGCCACGCCCTCGACCGCCTCGCCCTGCGCGAAGCCGATCCGCGCCCACGCGCCCAGCGCGGTCGCCAGCACCAGGTGCAGCAGCGCCAGCCCGAGCACGACGCCGAACGGCGGCCCGGGATGCAGCGTCGGGTGGGCGAGCAGCAACCATGCCTTGGCGAGGTAGATGCGCGCCACCTCGGCCGGGTCCTCGGCCCAGCGGCCGAGGTACAGCCTTGTCATGAGCCGGAAGTACTCGGGCGAACAGAACACCACGCCGTTCTGGCGCGCGATCTCCTCGCCGTGGTCGTCGTCGTAGCGGATGCCCCAGCGGTTCTCGACGTAGCCCAGGCCGAGGTAGAGCGTGTGCGACAGGCCGTGCGTCGCCAGCCGCTGGGCCGGCTGCATCGGCAGCGCCGCGTCGCGCGCCGCGACCACGGCACGCGGCGCGTTGAAGGCCAGCACCGCCGCCGCGAGGACCGGGAGCAGCGGCAGCAGGCGATGGCGGCGCAGCAGCAGCACCGCCGACACCGCCAGCGTCACGACCAGGCCCATCAGGCCGATCGCCTCGCGCATCAGCGTGGCGAGCGCCAGCAGGAGCACGCCGGCCACGATCCACGCGGTGGCGGCGCGGCGCGACAGCAGCGCCATCTCGCGCGCCGCCAGCGCCAGCGGCAGCACGGCGGCGAGGCAGACCAGCCCGATGAAGGCCCAGTGCGGCGAGGTGCCCATCCAGCCGAGGAACTCGACCGGCCCCTGCCACAGCAGGACCAGGGCGACCAGCCACGCCCGCATCGCCCACAGCAGGCCGGCCAGCGCCAGCAGCCCCAGCCCGTCGACCAGCGTGTTGAGCCGGGCGACATCGACCAGCGTCGCGGGCTGCTGCGTGGCGATCGCCCACAGGCCGAGCAGCAGGGCGTGGCCGGGATCGTCGGCGATGGCGCGCTCGGAGATCGGCACCAGCTTGCCGTCCTCGCACACCGCCAGCCAGGCGCCGCGCGCCAGCGCGCAGTCGGCGGCCTCCAGCCAGACGTTGGTCGCCTTCCAGTCCGAGGGCATGATGTCGGTCATGTGGCCGTAGCGCTCGGCATCGACGAGGCTGCGCTCGAGCGGCGCAAACACCAGCAGCGCCGCCGCCACGAGAAATGCCAGTGCCCTCACGTCCTGCCGGTCCCCGCGTCGCCGTTTGCCCGGTTTCCTTGTGCAACGCGCCGGGGCCGATTGCCAACCCCTTGGCGGGACGCGCAAGATCGCGGCCGCATGATCGGGACCCTCGTCGCGGCGCTGATCGCCAACTTCCCGCTGACCTGCCTCGTGCTTGGCGTGCTGGTCGCGCTGGCCGGGATCGCGCGCCTGCCGCCGCCGCGCGACCGCGCGGCGATCGTCGAGAAGCTGCTGTTCTGGTTCCTGTTCTTCGCGATCGGCCTGTCGAACCTCGTGAACTTCGTGTTCCACGACTTCATGGGGCCGATGACCGCGCGCTACATCGGCTGGCCGAACAGCCCGTTCCAGTTCGAGGTCGGCACCGCCAGCCTCGGCTTCGCCTTCGTCGGCTTCCTCGCGCCGTTCCGCAGCTTCGACATGCGCCTGGCCGCGGTGCTCGGGCCGGCGGTGTTCCTGCTGGGCGCCGCCCTGGGCCACCTCTACCAGATGGTCACCAAGGCAAACTTCGCGCCCGGCAACGCCGGCGTGGTGTTCTGGATGGACCTCGCGGTGCCGGTGATCGGCTTCACCCTGCTGGCGTTGCAGTGGCGATACGAAAGGGCGCGGGCGCCCAACGGCTGAGCGCCGCCGAGGAGGCAAGGAGAAGGGTCCCTCGCTGACGCTCGGGATGACAGGGGGCTTTTCCTGTCATCCCGAGTGGAGCGAGGGACCTTTGCTATTCCGCCGCCAGCTTGGTCGTCGCCGGCGCGCGCCACTCGGCGAGCAGCGACGCCTGCTTCTGCGCGGCGCGCGCCATCGCGGCTTCCTTGACGTGTCCGTAGCCGCGGATCTCGTCCGGCACCGCGGCGAGGCGCACCGCCAGCGCGTGCCGCTCGGCGGTCAGGCCCTCCAGCAGCTCCGCCACCAGCCGCTCGTAGTCGGCGATCAGCGCCCGCTCGGCCTTGCGCTCGGCGGTGTGGCCGAACGGGTCGAGCGCCGTGCCGCGCAGGCGCTTGAACTTCGCCAGCACGCGGAAGGCGCCGAACACCCAGCCGCCGAACGCCTGCTTCAGCAGCCGGCCCGTGACCGGATCGCGCGCCGCGAACAGCGGCGGCGCGAGGTGGACCTTGAGCCGGTAGCCGCCCTCGAACTGGCGCGCCAGCTGGCGCTGGAACGTCGCGTCGCCGTACAGCCGCGCGACCTCGTACTCGTCCTTGTAGGCCAGCAGCTTGGCGTAGTTGCGCGCCAACGCCTCGGCCAGCCCGTCCCGGCCCAGCGCCTGCTCGGCCACCCGGACCTTCTCGACCAGCGCGACGTAGCGGCCGGCCAGCGCGGCGTCCTGGTAGTTGGTGAGGTGGCGGACCCGCGAGGCGACGAGGTCGTCGAGGGTGCGCGGCACGCGCGGCAGCGCCACCACGTTGTCGGCCGGCGCGACCAGCGGCTCGACCGACGCGCGATCGTGGGCGGCGCGACGGCCCCAGCGGAAGGCGGCGAGGTTCATCGCCACGGCGGCGCCGTTCAGCTCGATCGCCCGCTCGATCGCCTCGGCGCCGAGCGGCACCAGGCCCTTCTGGAAGGCGTAGCCCAGCATGAACATGTTGGTCGCGATCGAATCGCCCATCAGGGCGGTGGCGATGGCGCTCGCCTCGACGAAGTCGCAGGCCTCGGCGCCGGCCGCCGCCTCGACCGCCAGCCGCAGCGTGTGGCCGGGGAAGGCGAGGTCGGGCTTGCGCGTGAAGTCGCCGGTGATGGTCTCGTGGGTGTTGACCACGGCGCGCGAGCGGCCGGGCTCGAGCCGGGCCAGCGCGTCGGCGCCGCCGCTCACCACCAGGTCGCAGCCGAGCAGCAGGTCGGCGCCGCCGGCGCCCAGCCGCACCGCGTGCAGCGCCTCGGGCGAGGCGCCGATGCGGACGTGGCTGATCACCGCGCCGCCCTTCTGCGCCATGCCGAGCTGGTCGAGCACGGTCGCGCCCTTGCCCTCGATGTGGGCGGCCATGCCCATGATGGCGCCGATGGTGACGACGCCCGTGCCGCCGATGCCGGTGATCAGCACGCCATAGGGCTTCGCCTCGACCGACGGCAGCGACGGGGCGGCGGGTAGCGCCGGCTCTTGTGCCGGCTCCGCGGTCTTCTTCTTGGCCGCCACCTTGCCCTTGCGCAGGCTGCCACCCTCGACCGTGACGAACGACGGGCAGAAGCCCTTGAGGCAGGAGAAGTCCTTGTTGCAGGACGACTGGTCGATGGCGCGCTTGCGGCCGAACTCGGTTTCCTGCGGCACGACGGAAAGGCAGTTCGATTGCGTCGAGCAGTCGCCGCAGCCCTCGCACACCGCCTCGTTGATGAAGACGCGGCGGTTGGGATCGGGGAAGGTGCCGCGCTTGCGGCGGCGGCGCTTTTCGGCCGCACAGGTCTGGTCGTAGATCAGCACCGAGACGCCCTTCCATTCGCGCAACTCGCGCTGCACCTCGTCGAGCTGGTCGCGGTGATGGAAGCTGACATGCGGCGCCCAGTCGGTGCCCAGCGGATACTTGTCGGGCTCGTCGCTCACCAGCGCGATGCGGCGCACGCCCTCGGCATGGACCTGCTGGCTGATCGTCCAGGGATGCACGTCGCCGTCGTGCGGCTGGCCGCCGGTCATGGCGACGGCGTCGTTGTAGAGGATCTTGTAGGTGATGTCGGTGCCGGTCGCGACGGCGTGACGGATGGCGAGATAGCCGGAATGGAAATAGGTGCCGTCGCCCAGGTTCTGGAAGACGTGCGGCATGTCGGTGAAGTGGCGGGCGCCGACCCACGACGCGCCCTCGGCGCCCATGTGGGTGAAGGTCTTGGTGTTGCGCTCCATGCCGATGGCCAGCGTGTGGCAGCCGATGCCCGCCATGCCCATCGAGCCGTCGGGCAGCTTGGTCGAGCTGTTGTGCGGGCAGCCGGAGCAGAAGTAGGGGACGCGCGCCAGCCCCGCCTCGTTGCGCACCTGGCGGGCGGCGCGGCGCTTCAATTGCTCGAAGCGCTGCTTCGTGGCCTCGCCGAAGGCATCGAGGCCGAAGCGCGCGACGAGGACGTCGGCGATCTCGGCCGGCGTCAGCTCGCCGTCGAGCTTCAGCAGCTTCTGCCCGCGTTCGTCGACCTTGCCCACGACGACCGGGCGGCGGTCGGCCGGGGCGTTGAACAGCGCGGTCTTGAGCTGCTGCTCGATCACCGGCTGCTTTTCCTCGACGACGAGGATCTCGCGCTTGCCCGCGGCGAAGGCCATCGCGCCTTCGGTCTCCAGCGGCCAGACCATGCCGACCTTGTAGACGGCGAGCCCGATGCGCTCGGCCTCGGCGTCGTCGATGCCCAGCTCGTCGAGCGCCTGACGCACGTCGAGATAGGACTTGCCGACCGTCACGATGCCGAAGCGCGCATCCGGCCGGCCCATCGCCAGCCGGTCGAGCTTGTTGGCGCGCCAGTAGGCGAGGGCGGCGGGCTGGCGGAGGTTGACGACACGGCGTTCCTGTCCCGCCCAGTCGTCGGGCCAGCGGATATGCAGCCCGTCGGGCGGCAGCACGAAGTCGGTCGGGATCTGCGTCACGATGCGGTGCGGATCGACATGCACCGAGGCCGAGGAATCGACCGTCTCGTTCAGCACCTTGAAGCCGATCCACAGGCCCGAGTAGCGCGACATGGCGAAGGCATGCAGGCCGAAGTCGAGATACTCCTGCACCGACGCGGCGTGCAGCACCGGGATGCCGGCGGCGATCAGCGCCGGCTCGCTCTGGTGCGCCGTCGTCGAGGACTTGGCGATATGGTCGTCGCCCGCCAGCGCCACCACGCCGCCATGCCTGGAGGTGCCGGCATAGTTGGCGTGTTTCAGCGCGTCGCCGGAACGGTCGACGCCGGGGCCCTTGCCGTACCAGATGCCGAACACGCCGTCGTAGCGCGCGCCGGGGAAGAGATGGACCTGCTGGGTGCCCCACAGCGCCGTCGCGGCCAGGTCCTCGTTGGTGCCGGGCTGGAATTCGATGTGGTGCTTCTTGATGAACTTCTTGGCCTGCCACAGCGCCTGGTCGAAGGCGCCGAGCGGCGAGCCGCGATAGCCGGAGATGTAGCCCGCCGTGTTGAGGCCGGCGGCGAGGTCGCGCTGGCGCTGCATCATCGGCAGGCGCACCAGGGCCTGCGTGCCGGTGAGATAGACGCGGCCGCTTTCCAGAACGTACTTGTCGTCCAGGGTCACCGCTTGGGGCATGGCAACCTCCCTGAATTCTTGGTCTCGGACTTCTTGTCGGCGAACGGTAACGAAAGTTACTTGTCACTGCCAAGCAGCATCGCAAGTGCCCGCCAATAAAGACGTTTTTCGCTGTCCGCTGCGGCCTTTCGCGGCGAGGCGTTTCACGGTGTCAGGTTTAGGCGAAATGTTGTAAGCGTGCCGCCGCCGCCGCTTTCCTCAACCTCTTTCGCTTACCAACGCCTCACTCATGTCCGTCCTCGTTACAGGTGTCGCGGGCTTCATCGGCTCGCAGGTCGCGCAGCGTCTTCTGGCGCGCGGCGAGGCCGTGGTCGGCGTCGACAATTTCAGCCCCTATTACGATCCGGTGCTCAAGTTCGCGCGGCTGAAGCCGTTGCGCGGGACCGAGGGCTTCACCTTCGTCGAAGCCGACGTGGCCGACCGCGACGCCCTGGCGGCGCTGGCCGATGCGCATCCCGATTTCGACCGCATCGTGCATCTCGCGGCCCAGCCCGGCGTGCGGCATTCCAAGGTCGATCCCTACATCTACGTGCGGACCAACGTCATGGGTCATCTCGTGATGCTGGAGCTGGCGCGCGAGATGGGCGGGCGGCTCAAGCACTTCGTCTATGCCTCGTCCTCCTCGGTCTATGGCGGCAATTCCAAGCTGCCGTTCTCGGTCGAGGATCCGGTGGACCATCCCGAATCGCTCTATGCCGCCACCAAGCGGGCCGACGAGCTGATGGTCGAGGCCTACGCGCATCAATACGGGATGCGCGCGACCGGCCTGCGCTACTTCACGGTCTATGGGCCGTGGGGCCGGCCCGACATGTCGCCGTACATCTTCGCCCGCGCGATTCACGAGGGGAAGACGATCCCGCTCTATCACATGGGCAGGATCAAGCGCGACTTCACCTATATCGACGAGATTGCGGCCGGCACGATCGCGGCATTGGACCATGTGCCGGCGGGTGGCGTGCGGGGCGGCGCGCATCGTCTCTACAATCTCGGGGCCACGCGCAGCGTGGACATCCGCCATGTCGTCTCCCTGTTCGAGAAGGCGCTGGGCAAGTCCGCCAATATCGAACTCAAGCCCGGCGAAGCGGGCGACATGCGCGAGACGGCGGCCGACATCGCCGCCACCACCCGCGACCTCGGCTGGTCGCCCAAGGTGACGGTCGAAGAGGGCATCCCGCTCTTCGTCGAGTGGTTCAAGCGCTACAATCGGCTCTGACCGAGCGCGTTGCCCACCCTTCGAGACGCATCGCTGCGCGATGCCCTCAGGGTGAGGACATTGACTTAAAGCCCTCATCCTGAGGAGGCGCGTAGCGCCGTCTCGAAGGATGGGCCTCAGGCGAGCAGCTCGTTCCCTTCCTTGACGTTGCCGCATTGCCCCCCGATATCGGAGGGGATCAAGGAGTCTTGCCGAATGAACGCTGTGCTGGGCGATCTGCCGACCTGGAACCTCGCCGATCTCTATTCGAGCCCGACCGGGACCGATCTCGACGCCGACCTGAAGCGGGCGGCGGAGGAGGCGGCGGCCTTTGCCAAGGACTACGAAGGCAAGATTGCGGCGCTCGACGGCAAGGGGCTGGGCGGGGCCATCGCGCGCTACGAGCGCCTGTCCGACCTGATGGGCCGCATCGGCTCCTACGCCTCGCTCTACTATGCCCAGAACATGGCCGACGCCGAGCGCGGCCGCTTCTCGCAGAACGTCTCGGAGAAGCTGACCGACATCGGCTCCCAGCTCGTCTTCTTCCGGCTGGAGATCAACAAGATCGAGGATGCCGACCTCGCCGCCAGGATAAAGGCGCCGGAGCTGGCGAAGTACGAGCCGTGGCTGCGCGACCTGCGCGTCTATCGCCCGCACCAGCTCTCCGACGAGGTGGAGGCGATCCTCCACGACAAGAGCGTCACCGGCGCGCGCGCCTGGAGCCGGCTGTTCGACCAGACCATCGCCGAGCTTCGCTTCGACGCCGACGGCGAGAGCCTGACGCTCGCCGACACGCTCAACCGCCTCGACAACCCCGACGCGGCCACCCGGCGCACCGCGGCGAAGGCACTGGGCCAGGGTCTCGGGGCGCGGGCCAGCGTGTTCACGCTGATCGTCAACACTTTGGCGAAGGACAAGGAAGTCGACGACAAGTGGCGGAAGTATCCCCACCCCGTCGCCTACCGCAACCTGACCAACAAGGTCGACGACGCCGTGGTCGAGGCGCTGGTCTCGGCCATTCGTGAGGCCTACGCAGAGCTCGCCCATCGCTACTACCGGCTGAAGGCCGGCTGGTTCGGCCGCGACAGCCTCGATTACTGGGACCGCAACGCGCCGCTGCCGGGCGACGACAATCGTCGTTTCTCCTGGGACGAGGGCCGCGAGATCGTGCTCGACGCCTTTGGCGGCTTCGACGGCCGGATGGCGGAGCTGGCCGAGCGGTTCTTCGTCCATTCCTGGATCGACGGGGCGCCGCGACCGGGGAAGGATCCCGGCGCCTTCTGTCACCCGGTGGTGCCCTCGGCGCACCCCTACGTGCTGATGAACTACTACGGCCGCTCGCGCGATGTGATGACACTGGCGCACGAACTCGGCCACGGCGTGCACCAGCTGCTGGCCGCCGAGCAGGGGATGCTGATGGCGGACACGCCGCTGACGCTGGCCGAGACGGCGTCGGTGTTCGGCGAGATGCTGGTGTTCCGCGCCCTGCTCGACCGTCAGGGCGACCCGGCGGCGCGCCGCCGGCTCCTCGCCGGCAAGGTCGAGAGCATGCTGAACACGGTGGTCCGGCAGACCGCCTTTCACGAGTTCGAGCAGCGGGTGCACGGCGAGCGCCGTCTGGGCGAGCTGTCCAGCGAACGACTGGGCGAGATCTGGCTCGACGTCCAGCGCGAGAGCCTCGGCCCAGTGATGCGGTTCGACGACGAGTACCAGTACTACTGGGCCTATATCCCGCACTTCATCCACTCGCCCTTCTACGTCTACGCCTACGCGTTCGGCGACTGCCTGGTGAACTCGCTCTACGCGGTCTACCGCAACGCCGAGCGCGGCTTCCAGGAGAAGTATTTCGACATGCTGCGCGCCGGCGGCACCAAGCATCATTCCGAGCTTCTGGCGCCGTTCGGGCTCGACGCCACCGACCCCTCCTTCTGGGATCAGGGCCTGTCGGTGATCGGCACGCTGATCGACGAGCTGGAGACGCTGGACCGGGCTTGAGTCCAAATCGCACTTGACTCCGGATGACGCAGGGTAAAGCTGTTTCGACGCGTCACTGGAGGCTTGTCGCGATGGTGCACACAA
>JAIUOX010000139.1 GCA_020160955.1 Pseudomonadota bacterium | reverse complement strand
CGTGCCGCACAGGGCGGGCGGCGTGACGGCGGCGAGCGACGCGAGGCCCAGCGTGGGCACCTCGAGCTCCCACGGCAGGGTGATCAACTTCACTCGAGGGCGGGTCATGTCGCGCGGCTCCAGACGAAGACGTGATCGTGATCACTGCGGGAACTCGAGGCACGACACCCGTTGGTGACGCGCGTGGTAGAGCCGCGCTCCATGTTTGCGAGCCCCATCGAGTCGTGCGACCGCTGTGCATTGGGAAAGAACGGGCCGTGTCTCTTCCGTCCGCGCGCGTTCAAGGCGGGCTCGGGCCTCTTGCACCAGGGCGAGGTGAACCGCAGCGTGCACTTCGTGAAGGACGGCGTGGTGGGGCTGACGGCGACCGACGCGACGGGTGAAGAGGTGCTCTCGAGCGTGCGCGGGCCGAACACGGTGCTGGGCCTCGAGTCTTTGCAGGAGCGCCCCGCGCCCTTCTCGGTGACGGCGCTCAGCAGGCCTGCCGCCAGCGGCGCGAGTTCGATGCGCTGCAGCTCGGCCATCGCGCGCTGGCCGAGGAAACCTTTCAACCCCGACTGGTCGACGGCCGACAAGGCCTGCGGCACCAGCCGCAGGATGAAGCCGGCCAGCGAGGCGCTGCGCTCACGATCGTTCAGCCAGTCGGCGACGAGCGCGGCAAAGTCGACCTCGCGCAACCGTGCCTCGACCGGCTCGGGTGCCAGGAAGTTCGTCTCGATGAATTCGCCGAGATTCTCGGCGATGCGATGATGGTTGCGCGGCACGATCGCCGTATGCGGGATCGGCAGGCCGAGCGGGCGGCGGAACAGCGCCACCACCGCGTACCAGTCGGCCAGCCCGCCGACCGTCGCCGCGGCGGCGAAGGCGGCAACGTAGCCCCAGGCCCAGTGCGCGGCCTCGAAGTGGCGGGCCACCAGGAACAGCCCGGCGGTGAACAGCAGGAGCGCGGTGGCGGCCAGCTTGATGCGGCGCAGGGCGCGCGCCCGCGCCCGGTCCCGCCCGGCCGCGAGGGTCGCCGGGTCACTCATTTCGTGCCCTGCCGGGAAGCGGAACCGCCGGGGCGAAAGCCGTCGTATAGTCGGTCGGGCAAACCCGGGAGGATCATGTGAAGGTCGGATTCATCGGCGTCGGCAACATGGGAGGTCCCATGTGCCGCAACATCGTCAAGCGCAGCAACCACCAGGTGACGGTGTTCGACCTGAACAAGGCGGCCGTCAAGACCTGCACCGATCTCGGCGCCACCGCGGCGGCGTCGATCGCCGAGGCGACGCGCGGCGCCGACGTCGTGATGACGTCGCTGCCCTTCCCCAAGGACGTCGAGGCGGTGACGCTGGGCGACGGCGGCATCCTCGCCTCGATCGGCAAGGGCCAGACCTACATCGACCTCTCGACCAACGCGCCGTCGATGGTGAAGAAGATCGGCGCGGCGATGGCGGCCAAGGGCATCGCCATGCTCGACGCCCCGGTCAGCGGCGGCACCGCCGGCGCCGAGGCGGCGACCATCGCCATCATGGTCGGCGGCGACAAGAAGGTGTTCGACGACGCGCTGCCGGTGCTGCAGTCGTTCAGCGCCAACGTCATCCACATGGGCGAGCTGGGCACCGGCACGGTAGCCAAGCTGGTCAACAACATGCTGGCGTTCTGCAATGCCGCGGCGGCGGCAGAGGGGCTGATGCTGGGCGTCACCGCCGGCCTCGACCCGCGCAAGCTCATCCAGGTCATCTCCAACTCGAGCGGCAACTCGGCGACCTTCAAGCCGCTGTCGGACAAGGCGCTGAGCGGCGACTTCACCGCCACCTTCGCGCTCGATCTCGCCTACAAGGATCTGCACCTGGCCCTCGAACTGGGGGACGAACTGGGCGTCCCCCTGCAGATGGGGGCGTCGACCCACAATCTCCAGCGCCTCGCCCGCGGCATGGGGCTGGGCAAGAGCGACAGCTCGTCGGTGCTGCGGGTCTACGAAACCCTCCTGAAGCGCACCGTGAAGCCCTAGGCCGGGCTCACGCGAGGTGGCGCGCGATCAGCGGCGCCACCTCGGCGGCGTGCGTCCGGGCAAGGTCGTGGCGGCCGCCCGCGACGACGTGCAGCCGCGCGCCGGCGATGCGCGACTGCAGGTGGTGGCCGACCGCCAGCGGGCTGATCGGGTCGTCGTCGCCCCACAGCAGCAGGGTCGGCGCGACGATGCGCTCGACCGGCAGGTCGGGCGACGGCCGCTCCTCCGTCACCCAGGCCGCCGCGCGCGGGTTGGCGCGACGATAGTCGTCCCGCCAGTCCGAGGCGCCGAGGCCGGCCATGTCGACGCCGCCCGACGTCACCGTCAGCACCAGCCGACGCACCTTGTCCGGCACTTCGAGCGCCAGCCGCGCGGCGATCACCCCGCCCATCGACTGCGCCACCAGGTCGACCGGCTCCGTCATCCGCTCGCGCACCAGCCGCACGAGGTCGTCGAAGCCGCGCACCGCCGGATCGTGCGGCTGCGCTCCCAGCCCGGGCCAGCCGAGCAGGTCGTAGCGGGTCGCGGGCGGCAGCAGCGTCGCGACCGGCTGCCAGAACTCGGGCGCGCCACCGGCGCCGGGCAGGAACAGGATCTTGGTCATCATCGTCCCTACCGCATCGGCCGCGGAGGCCCAAGCCGCCGTCGACGGGCCTGCCGAGGGCAGCGGATCGAGGGACGACCGGCCGGAGGGCTCTTGCTGCCGCTACGCCATCGCCCTCGCGCGAATCGCGGCGACGAACGGCGGCAGCGGACGCCCGACCGAGAGCAGGTAGCCGGCCATCGCCCCCACCACGACGACCACGGACGACCGTTCGGCCATGCGCTCGCGCCATGCCAGCAGGCGCGGATGGTCGCCGGTCAACGGCGCGCCCATGCGATCGCCGAACAGCTGCGCCATGAAGAAGGCGATGTCGGCGTAGGAAAAGCGGCCAGCCAGCCAGGACGCGCCGTCCAGCCGGCGCTCGAGGTCGTCGCAGAAGGCCCGGGCGGCGGCGCGCGCCGCAACGGCGGCGGGGTCGCCGGGCCGGTCCTGCAGCCCCATGAGACGCACGATCGGCGGGAAGTAGACCTCGTCCGACAGGTGCTCGAGCAGGCGGGCGCGCGCCCGCGCCGTCGGCTCGGCCGGCCACAGGGGCGGCTCGGGGCAGCGCGTCTCGAGGTACTCGAAGATCTGGGTCGAATCGAAGATCTCGAGGTCCCGGTCGACCAGCACGGGCACCTGTCCCTTCGGGTTGATGCGCGCCACCTCGGGATGCTTCGGCTGGTAGAGGCGCCCCATGTCGAAGGGCACCATCACGACCTCGACGTCGAGGCCCTTCTCGCGCGCGGCGATCTCGGCCTTGGCGCCGAACATGCTGAGCGGTCCGGAATAGAGCTTCATGCCCGCAGGCTGGCATCGACGATGCGCCGGCGCGCGCGAAGCCTGCTCGCCGGGCCGACAGCGTTTCTCATGCGACGGTCGCTACATCGTGGCGAACATGGCGAGGCCGGCGGCGGCCATCACCGCCGTCGCCGCCCAGCCCAGCACGACCTGCCAGCGCGCCGCGACGAACGGGCCCATGATCTTCTCCCGGCCGGCGACGATCATCATGGCGACCATGATCGGCACGACGATCACGCCGTTCACCACGGCGCTCCACACCAGGGCACGGATCGGGTCGAGGCCGAAGAACTCGATCGCCAGGCCCAGCACGATCGACAGGCCGATGACGCCGTAGAAGGCGCGCGCCTGGTGCCAGCGCCGCTCGAGCCCGTAGCGCAGGCCGAAGCTCTCGGCGACGGCGTAGCCGACCGACCCGGCCAGCACCGGCACCGCCAGCAGGCCGGTGCCGACCAGCCCGAGGCTGAACAGGAAGAAGGCGAAATCGCCGGCGATCGGGCGCAGCGCCTCGGCCGCCTGCTCGGCGGTCTGGATGTCGGTACGGCCGGCGGCATGCAACGTGACCGCGGTGGTCAGGATGATGAAGAAGGCGATCAGGTTCGACGCCGCCATGCCGAACCAGGTCTCCCAGCCGATCCGGTTCAGCTCGCGCCCCGCCTGCTCGGGGTGACGGATCAGCGGCGCCGCCTCGGGATCGGCCTTCTCGTCCTCGACCTCCTGCGCGCTCTGCCAGAAGAACAGGTAGGGACTGATCGTGGTACCGAAGATCGCCACGATCAGGGTCAGCGTGTCGCCGGACAGGGCGAAGCGCGGCAGCAGCGCGCCGGCCGCCACCGCCAGCCAGTCGATCTTCACCGCGAAGACCACGCCGACATAGGCGAACAGCGAGAAGGTCAGCCACTTCAGCAGGCCGACGTAGCGATGGTACGGCACGTAGATGATCGCCAGCAGCGACACCACCGCGTAGCCGATGGTGAAGACATGGGCATTGCCGCCGACCACCAGGCGCGACGCCTCGCCCATCGCGGCGAGGTCCGCGCCGAGGTTGATGGTGTTGGCCGCGAACAGCAGCAGCACCAGCCCGTTGACCACCGGTCGCGGAAAGGACCGCGCCATGTTGGCGGCGAGGCCGCGCCCGGTCACCCGGCCGATGCGGGCGCTGACCGATTGCACGGCGACCATCAGCGGCCAGGTGAGGATGACCGTCCACAACAGCCCGAAGCCCGCCTGGGCGCCGGCCTGGCTGTAGGTCGCGATGCCGCTGGGATCGTCGTCGGCGGCACCGGTGACGATGCCGGGCCCCAGCCGCTTCAGCAGGCCCGGTTGCTGCGAGGCGGGGGGCGAGGAGGACGGGCCCGCGGTCATTGCATTTTTCGGAACGGCTCCGGACCTCGCCAGGTTCCGACCGGAAGCGTGTGGCTGACAAGGCCGGCGCCGGGCTTCCACAGGTGGAGCATGACGCCCGGCGGCTCCATGGTCAGCGCCATCGGTGCGGCGGGATGCAGGTCGAGCGCCGCCTGGTGCGCCGTGCTGGGCGCCACCGCGGCCAGCGTGCCGGCGAAGCGGACCTGGATCGAGCGGTGCACGTGGCCGCACAGCACGCGCTCGACGTGGCGATGCCGGCCGACGATCCCGGCCATCCGCCCGGCGCCCTCGTTCAGCTTCAGCCTGTCGAAGGCGTCGACGCCGCAGTCGAACGGCGGGTGGTGCATGAACACGACGGTCGGCCGGTCGCTCTCGGCCAGCCGCGCCTCCAGCCAGTCGAGCCGTGCGTCGCACAGCGCGCCGTGCCCCTTGCCCTCGACCAGCGTGTCGAGCCCCAGCAGGCGCAGCGGCCCGGCCTCGATTCCGTACTGCACGAAGCCGTCGGCCGGCATCCACGGGCTGCCGCCGAACACCGCGCGCAGGCCGTCGCGGCGGTCGTGGTTGCCGGGCACCAGGTAGACGGGCATCGCGAGCGGCGCGAGCAGCCCGGCGAGCGCGCGGTATTCCTCGGGGCTGCCGCCGTCGACGAGATCGCCGGTGGCGATCACCGCGTCGGGCGCGGGATCGAGCGCGGCGAGGTGGGCCACCGCCCGCTCGAGGAAAGCATTGGTGTCGATCCGACCGTACAGCAACTGGCCGGGCGCCTTCACGTGCATGTCGGAGATCTGCGCCAGCAACATGGTCAGCCCCTGAAGCCGTTGACGATGGGATAGCGACGCTCGCGGCTGATGATGCGCGAGGTGATCTTGACGCCGGGCGGCGCCTGCCGCCGCTTGTACTCGGCGGCCTCGAGCAGCCGCCACACGCGCCGCGCGGTGGCGAGGTCGTGCCCCTCCTCCGCCAGCTCCTCGGCCGAGCGGTCGCGCTCGATCAGCCCCCTGAGGATCGCGTCGAGCACCGGGTACGGCGGCAGCGAATCGGAGTCCTGTTGGTCGGCGCGCAGCTCGGCCGACGGCGGCTTGGTCAGGATGCGTTCGGGGATCACCGGGCCGGCCGGGCCCAGCAGGCCGTCGACGCGGTGGCCGTTGCGCCACGCGCAGAGCTCGAAGACGGTCGTCTTGTAGACGTCCTTCAGCACGTTGTAGCCGCCGCACATGTCGCCGTAGAGCGTGGCGTAGCCGACCGCCATCTCCGACTTGTTGCCGGTGGTCAGCACCATGCCGCCCAGCTTGTTCGACACCGCCATCAGCACGACTCCGCGCGCCCGGCTCTGGATGTTCTCCTCGGTGACGTCCTCGCCGCGGTTGCCGAACAGTGGCGCGGTCATCGAGCGGAAGGCCGCCATCGCCGGCCCGATGTCGATCGTGTCGTGGCGCACGCCCAGCGCGGCGGCGCAGGCCGTCGCGTCGGCCAGCGACTCGGCGCTGGTGTAGGGCGACGGCATCATGATGGTGTGGACGCGGTCGGCGCCCAGCGCGTCGACCGCCACCGCGGCGGTCAGCGCCGAGTCGACGCCGCCCGACAGGCCGATCACCACCGACGGGAAGCCGGTCTTGTTCACGTAGTCGCGCAGACCCAGCACCATCGCCTGGTACATCGACTCGAGCGGTTCGAGGTCGCGCGCGATCGGGCCCGGCAGGCAATCCCAGCCATCGGGGCCGCGGCGAAACTCGACCGTGGCGACCTGCTCGCGGAACGCCGCGAGCTGCGCCTTGAGCGCGCGGTCGGCGCCGATCACGAACGATGCGCCGTCGTAGACCACCTCGTCCTGGCCGCCGACCTGGTTGACGTAGGCGAGCGGCAGGCCGCTCTCGACCACCCGCTTGACCGCGAGCTGGACGCGCACGTCGGTCTTGCCGGCCTCGTAGGGCGAGGCGTTGGCGACCAGCAGGATCTCGCCGCCGGTCTCGGCGACGCACTCGACCACCTCGGGCGTCCACATGTCCTCGCAGATCGGCACGCCGATCCGCACGCCCTCGAAGACCAGCGGTCCCGGCATCGGGCCGGGCGAGAACACGCGCTTGTCGTCGAACACGCCGTAGTTCGGCAGGTCGACCTTGTAGCGCTTGCCGACGATCTCGCCCTTCTGCAGGGCGACGATGGCGTTGTAGAGCTTGCCGTCCTCGGCCCACGGCGTCGTCACGAACACCGCCGGCCCGCCGTCGCGCGTGTCGGCGCGCAGCGCCTCGACGGCATCGTGGCAGCGCCGCACGAAGCTCGGCTTCAGCAGCAGGTCCTCGGGGAAGTACCCGGCCAGCACCAGCTCGGGCACCAGCACCAAGTCGGCACCCTGCGCCCGGGCCTCGGCGCGCGCGGCGCGGACCCGGGCGAGGTTGCCGTCGACGTCGCCGACCGTCGGGTCGAGCTGCGCCAGCGCGACACGCAGACGGTCGGTCATCGCCCGTTCCTTCCCTACTTCGCCGCGACCACCTCGATCTCGACCTTCATGTCGGCGTCGGCGAGGCCCGACACGATCACCAGGGTCGAGGCCGGGAACGGCTCCTTCGGGATGTAGCGGGCGCGGGCCTCGCGGTAGGCCGTCATGTAGCGCGGGTCGGTGACGTAGGCGTTGATCTTGACGATGTCGCGGTAGGTCATGCCGGCCGCCTTCAGCACCTGGCCGATGTTCTTCCAGGCGAGGTCGCACTGCTTGTCGATGCCGGCCCCCAGCTTGCCCTTCGCATCGAGGCCGACCTGGCCGGAAACGAACAGGACGCGGGCGTTCGGCGGCACCTCGGCGCCGAGGCTGTACTTGCCGGCCAGCGCGACGGTCTTCGGATTGTGGAACTTGTTGGCCATGTCGGGCACTCCCATGTAAGGAGGCGCAGGTTTCAGGTCGAAGGCCATGACGTCAAGCATCAAGCCCATCCATATCGTCGGCGGCGGGTTGGCCGGCTCGGAAGCCGCGTGGCAGGTCGCCTCGGCGGGCGTGCCGGTGATCCTGCACGAGATGCGTCCCGAACGCGGCACCGAGGCGCACCAGACCGACAGCCTGGCCGAGCTGGTCTGCTCCAATTCCTTCCGCTCGGACGACGCGGCGAACAACGCGGTCGGCCTGCTGCACGAGGAGATGCGCCGCGCCGGCTCGCTGATCATGCGCGCCGCCGACGCCCACAAGCTGCCGGCCGGCGGCGCGCTGGCGGTCGACCGCCACGGCTTCTCGGCCGCCGTGCAGGAGACGCTGCTCGCCCACCCGCTCGTCACGCTGGAGCGCGGCGAGGTCGCGGGCCTGCCGCCGGCCGACTGGGACAGCGTGATCGTCGCGACCGGTCCGCTGACCTCGCCGGCGCTGGCCGAGGCGATCCGCGCGGCCAGCGGCGAGGACGCGCTCGCCTTCTTCGACGCCATCGCGCCGATCGTCCACTACGAGAGCATCGACCGCTCGATCGCCTGGAAGCAGTCGCGCTACGACAAGGGCGGCCCGGGCGGCGACGGGGCTGACTACCTCAACTGCCCGCTCGACAAGCCGGAGTACGACGCCTTCGTCGCGGGCCTGCTGGCCGGCGACAAGACCGAGTTCAAGGAGTGGGAGGCCAACACCCCCTACTTCGACGGCTGCCTGCCGATCGAGGTGATGGCGTCGCGCGGCCCCGACACGCTGCGCTTCGGCCCGATGAAGCCGGTCGGCCTGCGCGACCCGCGCACCGGCCGGCGGCCCTGGGCGGTGGTCCAGCTGCGCCAGGACAACGCGCTCGGCACGCTGTGGAACATCGTCGGCTTCCAGACCAAGCTGAAGCACGGCGAGCAGACGCGGCTGTTCCGCACCATTCCCGGCCTGCAGAACGCCGAGTTCGCGCGGCTGGGCGGCCTGCACCGCAACACCTTCCTGAACAGCCCGCGCGTGCTCGACGGCACGCTGCGCCTCAAGGCGCAGCCGCGGCTGCGCTTCGCCGGCCAGATCACCGGCTGCGAGGGCTACGTCGAGAGTGCCGCGGTCGGCCTGATGACCGGCCGCTTCGCCGCCGCCGAGCGGCACGGCGCGGCGCCGGTGACGCCGCCGCCGACCACCGCGATGGGCGCCCTGCTGGGCCACATCACCGGCGGCGCCGATGCCACCACCTTCCAGCCGATGAACGTCAACTTCGGCCTGTTCCCGCCGATCGAGGGCACGCTGCGCGGCAAGGAGCGCAAGCAGGCGCTGAGCGCGCGGGCCTTGAAGGACTTCGACGACTGGGTCGGCAAGGCGGCTTGAAGCCTTTCCTCCCCGCGCCGCAGCGCGGGGAGGAAATAAGATCGATGCTCCGAAGAGATAAAGGGTCCGCCCATCCTCGCAACATTAAGTAACGAATTGTTATTTCCCTCCGACTCCGCGTTGATGTCTGATGTCATCGACAACAAGAAAAAGCGGAGCAGGCGTTGCGGGAAACCGGCGGACTGACGAGCGTCGTGATGAGCGGGATCCGCCAGCAACTGGCGCCCTTCCACGGCGGCGAGCGCGGCATCACCGGGTCGACCGTGATCTCCGACGGCGCCACCATCGACTCGCTGACCGTCATGGACATGATCATGGCGCTCGAGGATCGCTTCGAGATCTACCTGCCGCTCAACCGCGTGGCCGACATCCACACCGTCGACCAGCTCGCCCAGGCCGTGCTGGACCTCTGCGCCCGCCGCTGATGGCGTCATGAGATAAGCTCGTGCGAGCGGCCCGCCGCTTCTGGCATGGTGGGGCGACAAAGGTGCATCTACACGAGTTTCCATGAGTCCCGCTGAACGCCGCCAGATGATGCTGACCGGGCCGATCGTGCCCACCATCCTGGCGCTCGCCACCCCCAACGTCCTGAACGTGGCGATGCAGAGCCTGGTCAGCGTGTCCGACGCCTTCTTCGTCGGCCGGCTGGGTACCCTCGACCTCGCCGCCCTCGCCCTCGTCTTCCCGACCCAGATGTCGCTCGGCCAGATGTCGGCCGGCGCCATGGGCGGCGGCATCTCCTCGTCGGTGGCGCGCGCGCTGGGCGCCGGCAACAAGGCGGCGGCCGAGGCGGCGGCGGCGCACGCGCTGGCCATCGCGCTCGGCATGGCGGCGCTGTTCGCCGTCGTGTTCGTGGGCTTCGGCCGGCCGATCTACGGCCTGCTGGGCGGCAGCGGCGCCGCGCTCGATCGCGCCGAGGCCTTCGCCACCATCCTGTTCCTCGGCTGCGGCGCGCACTGGATCGCCAACTCGATGGCCTCTGTGCTGCGCGGCACCGGCGACATGAAGACTCCGGGCTACGCGCTGGTCGCCACGGCGGCGCTGCAGATCCCGCTGACCGGCGCGCTGACGCTCGGCTGGTTCGGCCTGCCCGCCTTCGGCATCCGCGGCCCGGCGATCGCCTCGGTCATCGCCTTCGCGCTGGCCGCGGCCTGGATGCTGAGTCGCCTGCTCGGCCCGAAGGCGCAGTTGCGGCTGCGCTGGCCGGTCGACGGGTTCCGCTGGCGCGCCTTCCGCGACATCCTGAAGGTCGGCGTGATCGCCTGCGTCGTCGTCGTGCTGACCAACGCCACGGTGCTGGTCGTCACCGGCCTGATCGGCCGCGAGGGCGACGGCGCGATCGCCGGCTACGGCATCGGCAGCCGGCTCGAGTACATGCTGGTGCCGATCAGCTTCGGCATCGGCGCCACCCTGACCGCGCTGGTCGGCACCAACATCGGCGCCCGGCAGTATGCCCGCGCCCGCCGCATGGCATGGACCGGCGCGGCGATGGCCGGCGCCATCGCCGCCCTGATCGGCCTGGTGGTGGCGATCTGGCCCGACCTGTGGCTCGGCCTGTTCACCACCGATCCGCGCGCGCTCGCCTCGGGCCGCCACTACCTCGGCATCGTCGGACCGGTCTACGGCTTCTTCGGCGTGGCGATGGCGCTGTACTTCGCCTCGCAGGGCACCGGCGACATGATGTGGCCGGTGGCGGCCAACGTCGGCCGCATCGCCATTGCCGGCGGCGGCAGCCTGCTGGCGCTCGACCGCTTCGGCTGGGGCGCCTCGGGCATCTATGCCTTCGTGGCGCTGGGCATCGTGTGCTTCGCCAGCGTGCTCGCCTTCTCGACGACGCGGCCGGCCTGGACGGGGCTCAACCGAGCCTGAGCAGCGGCACCGCCGAGGCGGCGAGCAGCACCGCGGCGACCCGCGTCTTCGTGAATGGCTCCTTCAGCCAGATCACGGCGATCAGCAGCGCGAACACCGCGCTGGTGTCGCGCAGCGCCGCCGCCGGCGCGATCGGCGCGTGGCTCCACACCCACAGGATCAAGAGGTAGGACGCGGTCGAGGCGACGGCCGCGGGCACGGCGAGCCGCCACTGGTCCTGCAGGTGCGCCCACGGCGGGCCGGCGGCGCGCTGGCGCCAGCACATCGCCGCGGCGTTGGTGATCGATACGAGGAAGCCATAGGCCCAGGGCGAGCCCGAGGCGCGCACGCCGCGCGCGTCGCACAGGATGTAGGCCGCGGTGCCCAGGCCCGCCGCCAGCGTCCAGCCCAGCGCCTTCAACGGGAAGCCACGGTCGCGCAGCGTGTCGACGCCCAGCAGCGCGAGCGCCCCGGCGATCACCGCGATGCCGCCCAGCGCCGCCGTGCCGGGCCAGCCGCCGGCGAACAGCGCCACCAGCGGCACCACCAGCAGCACCGCGACCGCGCGGTTCACCGGGTAGACGACGCCGAAGCCGCCCAGCTCGTAGGCGCGCAGGAGTGCCATCACGGTCAGCACGTTCATGGTGGTCGAGGCGGCGATCCACGGCCACGACTCGACGGCCGGCAGCCCGGTCCACAGCAGGCCCGGGACGGTGAACAGCGCGGCCATCAGCATCTGCGCGGTCATGGCGCGCGTCGGATCGCGGCTCGCCTTCACCGCGGCGTTCCAGCCGGCGTGCAGCACGGCGCTCAGCAGCGCGGCGGATACGTCGAGGGCGTCCATGTGCTAACAAAGCGCGCAGGATTTCGAACAGCAAGGAGATTTGGGGATGAGCGCCACCACGGGACTGCAGCTGCGGTCGAAGATCAGCAAGGACGGCCAACTCGAACTGTCGCTGGCGACGGTCGAGTTTCCCGAGCCGGGTCCGGACCAGGTCCTCGTCAAGGTCGAGGCGACGCCGATCAACCCGTCCGACCTCGGCCTGCTGCTCGGCCCGGCCGACCCGGCGACCGCCAAGGCGAGCGGCAGCGGCGCTTCGGTCAAGGTGACGGCGTCGGTGCCGCCGCAGTCCCTGCCCTTCCTCGCCGCGCGGCTCGACCAGTCGATGCCGGTCGGCAACGAGGGCGCCGGCACGGTGGTCAAGGCCGGCAGCTCGGAAGCCGCGCAGAAGCTGCTCGGCAAAACGGTGTCGATGGTCGGCGGCTCGATGTACGCGCAGTACCGGCTGCTGAAGGCGGTCGAGTGCCAGCCGCTGCCGGCCGGCACGACGGCGGCCGAGGGCGCGTCGTGGTTCGTCAACCCGCTGACCGCGCTCGGCATGACCGAGACGATGAAGCGCGAGGGTCACAAGGCGCTGGTCCACACCGCGGCCGCCTCCAACCTCGGCCAGATGCTGAACAAGATCTGCCTCGAGGACGGCATCGGCCTGGTCAACATCGTGCGCAATGCGGCGCAGGCCAAGATCCTGCGCGACATCGGCGCCAGGCACGTCGTCGATTCGTCGGCCGCGAGCTTCATGGACGACCTCGTGCAGGCGCTGGTCGAGACCGGCGCGACCATCGCCTTCGACGCGATCGGCGGCGGCAGGCTGGCCAGCCAGATCCTGACCGGCATGGAGCTGGCGCTGAACAAGACCGCGAAGGAGTACAGCCGCTACGGCTCGACCACGCACAAGCAGGTCTACGTCTATGGCGGCCTCGACACCCGGCCGCTCGAGCTGACGCGCAACTACGGCATGGCGTGGGGCGTCGGCGGCTGGCTGCTGACCCCGTTCCTGCAGAAGATCGGCCGGCCCGACCAGATGCGGTTGCGCGAGCGCGTGGTCAACAGCCTGAAGACCACCTTCGCCAGTCACTACACCCGCTCGGTGTCGCTGGCCGAGGCGCTCGACCTCGCCAACATCGCCGCCTACGCCAAGCGCGCGACCGGCGAGAAGTTCCTGATCACGCCGCAGAAGTGATCGAAAGTGGGACCGCGCGCGTCTCGCGCGCTCATGAGGCGCGCGGGACGCGCGCGGTCCCAGCTTTCGCTCCCGGAACCAGCACCGCCTCCGGTCGTTGTCTCGTCCACGAACGGACCCGACCCTGGAGGCATTCATGTCGCGATTGGCAACCTTCGTCGTCCTGGCCGGCCTTGCCGCGGGCACCGCGGCATGCGGTGACCGGCCGGTGGATCGTGCGCTGACCGGCGGCGCCATCGGCGCGGGCAGCGGCGCCGTTGTCGGCGCGGCGGCCGGCGCGCCTCTGGCCGGTGCCGCGATCGGCGCGGTGGGCGGCGCGGCGATC
>JAIUOX010000138.1 GCA_020160955.1 Pseudomonadota bacterium | reverse complement strand
GGAGATGATCGGGCGCCAGATGCAGACCTGGGTCCGCTTCCCCGACGCCGGCTGGAAGGTCGTGGCGGCGCACGTGTCGATGATCGACCGGGAGCCGACCCTGTAGCATCATTCGTCCGCCATCGATGGAGGCCGTCATGCGTCGTATCCTGCTCGCATCCCTTGCCGGTCTCGCCACCGTTCTCGCCACTGGGGCGACGGCGCCGCTGGCCTCCGCGCAGACCACGCTCAAGGCGGTGATGCATTCCGACGTGAAGGCGCTCGATCCGATCTGGAGCGGCGCCTACATCACGCGCAACCACGGCTACATGATCTACGACACGCTGTTCGCCGTGGACGGCAAGCTGCAGGTCAAGCCGCAAATGGTCGACAGCTGGACGACCAGCCCCGACGGCCTCACCTGGACTTTCACGCTGCGCGACGGGCTGGAGTGGCACGACGGCCAGCCGGTGACCGCGGAGGACTGCGTCGCCTCGATCAAGCGCTGGTCGGCGCGCGACGCCATGGGCCAGAAGCTCGCCCAGTCGCTGCAGGAGTACAAGGTCGTCGACGCGAGGACCTTCCAGATCGTGCTGAAGCAGAAGTTCGGCCCGCTGCTCGAGGCGCTTGGCAAGCCCTCGGTGGTCGTGCCTTTCATGATGCCCAAGCGGGTCGCCGATCTCGACCCGATGAAGCAGCTCGAGGACACGACGGGCTCAGGCCCGTTCATCTTCAAGAAGGACGAGTGGAAGCCCGGCGAGAAGCTGGTCTACGTCAGGTACCCGAAGTACAAGCCGCGCCCCGAGCCGGCCACCGGCCTGGCCGGCGGCAAGGTGGTCGGCGTCGACCGCGTCGAGTGGATCTGGATCCCCGATGCCGAGACGCAGCTCAACGCGCTGACCAGCGGCGAGATTGATTTCCTCGAGAGCGTGTCCTACGACCACCTGCCGGTCCTCGAGAAGAACAAGGCGATCCGGCTGATCCCCGGCAAGTCGTCCAACCAGTACGTCTTCCGGCCGAACTGGCTGACCCCGCCGTTCAACAACCAGAAGGTCCGCCAGGCCGCGGCCTACGCGCTGAGCCAGGAGGAGTTCCTGCAGGCCAACATCGGTGACAAGCGCTACTACCGGGTCTGCAAGGCGCTGTTCACCTGCGACTCGCCGCTGGCCACGACCGCCGGCACCGAGGGGCTGATCGAGGGCAACGCCGCCAAGGCGCGCGAGCTCCTCAAGGAGGCCGGCTACGACGGTACCGTCGTGGTGATGCCGCAGCCGACCGACCTCGGCGTCATCAAGCAGCTGGCGCCGGTCGCCAAGGCGCAGCTCGAGAAGGCCGGCTTCAAGGTCGAGGTCCAGCCGATGGACTGGCAGAGCATGGTGACCCGCCTCACCACCAAGAAGGGCCCACCGTCCGAGGGCGGCTGGAACGCCTTCGGCACCAGCTGGGTGCAGCTCGACATCCTCGACCCGCTGATGACGCCCTACCTCGCGGCGACCTGCGACAAGGCCCGTTCCGGCTGGCCGTGCGACGAGGCGATGGAGAAGCTGCGCGACAAGTTCGTCGCCGCGGCCACCGACGCCGAGAAGAAGGCGGTCGCCGAGGAGGTCCAGCGCCACGCGCTGCAGATCGTGACCCACGTGCCGCTCGGCGAGTGGTTCGGCGTGTCGGCGGCCCGCAACACCGTCACGACGCCGTCCGAGGTGCCGCCGATCACCGTGTTCTGGGGCGTCACCAAGAAGTAGCGCGATCAGAGGATCGCGCCGGCCTCGCGCAGTCGTTCGCGCAGCGTCGCCGGGTCGAGCGCCGCGGCCGGCGCGTTGGACGCCGCCAGCAGGGCGGCGCCGGTGCCGACCGCCTGCGCCACGGCCATCGCCGTCGGCATCACCCGGATCGCGCCGTGCGCCTCGTGCGTCGCCGACAGGCCACGGCCGGCGACCAGCGCGTTGTCGAGGCCCTGCGGCACGCAGATCCGCCACGGCAGGGCGTAGACGTGGTCGGCGCCCAGCTCCTCGAAGGTGATGTTCGCGTCCCCCGCGTGGTGGACGTCGATCGGGTAGGCGCCGCGCGCGATCGTGTCGACGTACTCCGCGCCGCGCCGCAGCTCGTCGGCGGTGAGCGTCGCCAGCCCGGCGATGCGCCTTGTCTCGCGGATCCCGAGCTGGGGCGCGAACGACACCAGCCGGGCCTTGTCGCAGCCCGGCACGTGGGCGGCGATGAAGCGGGCGGCGGCCAGCGCCTGGCGGCGACCCTCGCGTTCGCCGTCGGAGAGCGCGAACGGGTCGCTGGCGTCGATCGCCACGCGCGTGACGTTGAACCAGCCGTCGTCGCTGCCCGGCACGCGGCTGCAGTGCAGGGCGGCGCGGGGCAGGGCGCCCTCGGCGACGCCGCGTTGGGCGAGTGCCGCCTTGGTCTCGGCGGTCATGCCGTCGAAGGCCGCGAAGTCGATCGGCCCCAGCCGGAACATCATCGTCGCCGGCTGCAGGCTCTCCCCGGCCTCGAGGTCGAGGAACGGCGCGCCGGCCCGGGCCATCAGGTCGAGGTGGCCCGAGCTGTCGACGAACTGGCGGGCGCGGATCTCGAGCAGGCCGCCCTTGGTCAGCACGGTCGCGGCGGCGATGGTGCGGCCCCGCCGCGTCACCTGCGCCAGCTGGCTGTGCAGCAGGACGCGGACGCCGGCTTCGTGCGCCATCTCGTCGAGCACGACCTTCAGGACCTCGGTGTCGTACTCGACGCGGTCCATGCGGTGGCCGGTCGACATCACGAAGTGGCCGTGCCCGCTGCTGCCGCCCAGCGCCTGCAGCCGCTCGACGATCTCCTCGGCGAGCCCGGCGATGACGCGGCGCCCGGCGCGGGTTTCCCAGCCGACGAACTGGCCGACCGCGCCGGCGGTGGCGGCGCCGCCGAGGAAGCCGTGGCGCTCGAACAGCACGGTGCGCGCGCCGGTCCGCGCCGCGGCGATGGCGGCAACCGTGCCGGCCATGCCGCCGCCGCTCGCGAGGACGTCACAATCTATGGGATTCATGGGCAATCCCGACCATACTCCGGGCCAAGGAGAAACGGGAGGTCAGGGGTGGCAGGCAATCGCATGGGCCGGCGCGAGGCGCTGGCCGGGCTGGCGGCGGCAACGCTGGGAACGGCCGCCGGTACGGGCGCGCCGCGGGCGCAGGACCTGACCAAGGCGTCGATCGCGCTGCTGAAGCTGTCGTCCTCGGGACCGATCTTCATCGCCCAGGAGAAGGGCTGGTTCCGCGATGCCGGCCTCGACCTCGCGATGAAGGACTTCCAGGCCGCCGCGCAGGTGCCGCTGGCGGTCGTCTCGGGCGACGCCGACCTCGGCGTCACCGCCTTCACCGCCGGCTTCTACAACCTCGCTGCCAAGGGCGGGCTCAAGGTGGTCGCCGCGCAGAGCGCCGAGCGGCCGGGGTACCAGCTGAATGTCATCGCCGTCACCAACGCGGCGTGGGACCAGGGTGTGCGCGCCGTCAAGGACCTCGCCGGCAAGCGCGTCGCGGTCACCACGGTCGGCTCGTCGGTGCACTACTCGCTCGAGGTCGTGAGCCGCAAGTACGGCGTCGATTCCAAGAGCCTGACGATCGTGCCGCTGCAGACCATTCCCAACATGGTGGCGGCCTTCAAGGGCGGGCAGGTCGATGCCGCGGTGTTCCCGATCACGACCTTCCGCCAGGTCGAGTCGGAAGGCAGCGGCAAGCCGATCGCCTACGTCGGCGACGAGGTGCCGTGGCAGCTCGGCGCCGTCTTCACCTCGCCCAAGACCATCGTCGAGCGCCGGCCGATGATCGAGAAGTTCCTGGTCGGCTATCGCCGCGGCGCGCGGGCCTACCACGAGGCGTTCGGCACGCGCGACAACGGCAAGCTGGTGCCGGGCCCGAACTACGACGAGATGATCGGCATCCTGTCCAACGTGCTGAAGCAGCCGCCCGCGCTGGTCGCCGCCGGCCTGCCGTTCATCGACCCGGAAGCCCGGCTCGACGTCGGCGACATCTACAAGCAGGTCGCGTTCTGGCAATCGACCGGCCAGGTCTCGCGCGATGCCGATCCCAAGGCCTTCATCGATCTCAGCTTCATCCAGGGTCACTTCAACGTGCCCTGAGCGGGCGGGCGCTACTCGGCGGCCTTCAGGTCGGCCGGGCGCCCGGCGCGCTGCGCGGCATCCTCGGCTTCCCAGCGCGAGCCGATCTCGGCCAGCGTGCCCATCACCCCGTCGAGCTCGTGGCCGCGCGCGGTCAGCGAGTAGGTGACCTTGGGCGGGATCGTCGCCTCGTAGTCGCGCCGCACCAGCGACGCTCCCTCCAGCGTGCGCAGCCGCTCGGTCAGCATCTTGGCCGAGATGCCGGTGACGCGGCGCTTCAGTTCGCCGAAGCGCTGCGGACCATGGGTGCGCAGGTTGTAGAGGATGTAGGTCGTCCACGGACCCATCAGCATGCGCAGGATGAAATCCATCGGGCAGGAGGCGCTTTCCTTGCGCGGGGTCGGGGCGACTTCCATCGGGACGATCTTTCGTGGTTACGAAACGGTATCTACTAGCGATTATATAGACCGCTTCCCAAGTCTTTCCAGTCACTGTTTGTAACTCGAACATCCCAGGAAACCGAAAGCTGGTTTCTTCAAGGATATCAAAGGACTGGAAAGCACCATGAGCACCATCGCCATCGTCTATCACTCCGGCTTCGGCCACACCCAGGCCCTCGCGGAGGCCGTCGCCAGGGGGGCCGAGAGCGTCGCCGGCACGCGCGCCCTGCTGGTTCCCACCGCCGAGGCCGAGGCGCGGCAGGCCGACCTCGACGCCGCCGATGCCATCGTGTTCGGCAGCCCGACCTACATGGGCGGCGTGTCGGCCGACTTCGCGCGCTTCAAGGACTGGACCTCGGGCCGTTGGGCGGCAGGGGCGTGGCGCAACAAGCTGGCGGCCGGCTTCACTGCGTCGGCGTCGTGGAACGGCGACAAGCACAACACGCTCTACCAGTTGCTCACGCTGGCGCTGCAGCACGGCATGGTGTGGGTCGGGCTCGGCCTGCCGCCGGGCTTCAACAGTTCCAAGGGCTCACCCGACGATCTCAACCGGCTGGGCGCCTCGGTCGGCGCGATGGCGCAGGCCAACGCCGACCAGGGGGTCGAGGGCATCGCGGCCTCCGACTTCCGCACCATGGAGGCGCTTGGCCGCCGCGTTGCCGAGTCCGCCCGGCGTTGGCGCGAGCAGCCGCTCGCGCAGGCGGCCTAGCTCCGCGAACACCGCGCGACGGCGGCATCCGGCGACCGCTATGATCGCCGGATGTCTCCCCCGCTGCAGCGCGTCCCGAGCGACGACATCCTCCCCGCCTCCGCCGATGTCGTCGTGATCGGCGGCGGCATGGCCGGCTGCGCCGCCGCCTTCGCGCTGGCTGGCAAGGGCCTGTCGGTCGCCGTGGTCGAGAAGGGCGTGATCGCCGGCGAGCAGACCAGCCGGAACTGGGGCTGGTGCCGGCAGCAGCACCGCGACCTTCGCGAACTGCCGCTGGCGCAGAAGAGCCTCGCGATCTGGAGCGAGCTGGCGGCGGAGCTGGGCGCCGACCCCGGCTTCCGGCGCACCGGCCTGGTCTACGTCACCACCAAGCCGGAAGACCTTGCCCTGTGGGAAGCGTGGACGCTGAAGGCGCGCGACTTCCAGATGCACAGCCACGTGCTCAGTGCCGCCGAGGCGAAGGCGATGACGCCGGGCAGCACCGTCGACTGGATCGGCGGCGTGCACTCGCCGAGCGACGGCAAGGCCGAGCCGTCGATCGCCGGGCCGCTGATCGCCGAGGGTGCGCGCCGTCGCGGCGCCACGCTGCACCAGTTCTGCGCGGCCCGCGGTCTCGACATCGAGGCCGGCCGTGTCGCGGGCGTTGTCACCGAGAAGGGGCGGATCCGCAGCAATGCCGTGCTGCTGGCCGGCGGCGCCTGGAGCTCGATGTTCTTCCGCCATCATGGGCTCAGGTTGCCGCAGGCCGGCGTGACCTCGACCTCGTTCAACACCGAGGCCGCGCCGGCCGTGACCGAGGGCGGCCTGTCGATGCCCGACGTGACGATCCGGCGGCGGCTCGATGGCGGCTACTCGGTCGGCCTGAGCGGCCGTGGCCTGCTCGACCTGTCGCCGCAGGGCCTGCTCTACGCCCGCGACTTCTGGCCGACGTTCAGGAAGCGCCGCGCCATGCTGAATATCCGCGTCGGCCGCGCCTTCCTCGACGGTCCGGAATCGCTGCAGCGCTGGCGGCTCGACGGGCCGTCGCCGTTCGAGCGCGTGCGCACCCTCGACCCGGCCGCCGACGAGCGGCTGGTGGCGCGCGGGCTTGCGCAACTGGCGGCCAACTACCCGGCGCTGGCCGGTCTCAAGGTCGCGGCGAAGTGGGGTGGGCTGATCGATTCGACGCCCGACGGCATCCCGGTGATCTCGGCGGTCGACCCGATGCCGGGCCTGTTCGTCTCGACCGGTTACACCGGCCACGGCTTCGGCATCGGCCCCGCCGCCGGGCGGCTCGCCGCCGACCTGGTGGCCGGCGACCCGCCGATCGTCGACCCGACGCCCTTCCGCTACCGTCGCATGATCGACGGCAGCGACCTCGGGGCGCCGGGCATGATGTAGGCCGCGCCTACTTCTTCTGGACGTTCCACATCACCGGCACCGGCCCTGCCAGCCAGCCCGAGACGCGCTCCTTGCGGTAGGCGCCGAACGCCTTGTACTGGCCGATCACGATGTAGGTGCCCTGGTCCATGATGCGGTCCTGCACCGCCATCGCCAGTTCCTTCTGCTTCGCCGGGTCGGTCTCGCGGGCGTAGGCGGCGCGCAGCTTCTCCATCTCGGGATCGCACGGCCAGCCGAACCACGCCTTGTCGCAGGCGCCGCTCGCGAACGAGTTGCTGGCCGGGTTGTCGGCGTCGACCGTGACGGTGGTGGTGTAGAAGATGTTCCAGCCGCCCTGGGCCGGCGGCTCCTTCTTGGCGCGGCGCGACACCACGGTCTGCCAGTCGAGCGCTTGCAGGTCGACCTTGAAGCCGGCCTTCTCGAGCGCCTGCTTGCCGACCGGCGGCAGCTGGTTGGCCGACAGGAGGTCGGTCGCCTGCATCATCACCACCGGCGTGCCGTCGTAGCCGCTCTCCTTCAGGAGCTGGCGCGCCTTCTCGAAGTCCGGCTTGATCAGCAGGTTGCCGTAGCTCTTCTCGTAGGCCGAGCCGCAGACCAGCGGCGCGTTGCAGACGCGGTAGATCTCGGGATCGCCGACCTGCGCCTTGAGGAAGTCCTCCTGGGCGATCGCGTACATCGCCGCCTGCCGCGCCTTCTGGTTGTTGAACGGCGGGTGGAGGTGGTTGAGGCGCATGATGATCTGGCTGCCGAGCGCGTTCCAGCCGAACATCGCGATGTTCTTGTCGGCCTTGAGCAGCGGGAACAGGTCGGGCACCGGCGCCTCGATCAGGTCGATCTCGCCGTTGATCAGCGCGTTCACCGCCGTCATCGGGTCGCTGATCGCGATCCACTCGAGGCGGTCGACCTTCACGACCTTGCCGCCGGCCAGCATCGAGGGGGCCTCGGGGCGCGGCTTGTACTTGGTGTTCTTGACGTAGACGACCTTCTCGCCCGGCTTCCACTCGTCCTTCTTGAAGATGAAGGGACCCGACCCGGTGTAGTCGTCGATCTGCTTGAACGGGTCGGTCTCGGCGACCCGCTTGGGCATCATGAACGGCACGTTGGACGACGGCTTGGCCAGCGCCTCGATGACCAGGCCGAACGGCTCCTTGAGCACGATCGTGAAGGTCTTGGCGTCGACCGGCTTCATCTCGCCGACCGAGGCCATCATCTGCTGGCCGAGCGCGTCGCGCGCCGCCCAGCGCTTGATCGAGGCGACGCAATCCTCTGCCGTCACCGGCTGGCCGTCGTGCCACTCCAGCCCGTCGCGCAGCGTGAAGGTGTAGGTCATGCGGTCGGCCGACAGGGTGTACTTGTCGATCATCTGCGGCTGGACGCGCATCTGCTCGTCGCGCGCGAACAGCACGTCGTAGACCATGTAGCCGTGGTTGCGGGTGATGAACGCCGTGGTCCAGATCGGGTCGAGCACCTTGAGGTCGGAATGGGCGACCATCTTGAGGGTCTGCGCCGCCGCCGGCTGGGCCAGCGGCACGGCGGCCAACAGCACCAGGCCGGCCGCGAGACGCGAGAAAATCCGGTTCAACTGCATTATGGTCACCTTCCCTGAATCCCCAGAATTGCACACAGGCTGCCATGAGGCGGCCGAGGAATAAAGCGATGTCCATGCCAACCGTTTTCGTGTCGCACGGCTCCCCGATGCTGATCCTGGAGGAACACCGCCCGGCGCGGGCCTTCCTGGCGTCGCTCGCCAGCGTGCTGCCGAAGCGGCCCAAGGCGATCGTGGCGGTCTCGGCGCACTGGGAGACCGACGTGCCGGCGGTCTCGACCACCCGCAAGCCGTCGACCATCCACGACTTCTACGGCTTCCCGCCGGCGCTCTACGCGCTCAGCTACGGTCCCCCGGGTGCGCCCGAGCTGGCGGAGCAGGTGGCCCGGCTGACCGGCGCGGCGCACGACCCGCACCGCGGCCTCGACCACGGCGCCTGGGTGCCGGCGAAGCTCTCCTGGCCCGAGGCCGACATCCCGATGTTCCAGCTCTCGGTGCAGCCCGAGCAGAGCCCGGCCTACCACATCGAGCTGGGGCGCAAGCTCGCCGCGCTGCGCGACGAGGACATCCTGGTCATGGGGTCGGGCAGCGCCACCCACAACCTGCGGGCGCTGGTGCGAAGCGGCGGCGACGACAGCGAGCCCGAGCCGTGGGCGCGGGCGTTCGACGACTGGCTGGCGAAGACGCTGGAGGAGGGGGACGAGGCGGCGCTGGCCGACTATCGCAAGCGCGCGCCGTACGCGGTCGAGTCCCATCCGACCGACGAGCACTTCCTGCCCCTGCACGTCGCCTTCGGCGCGGCAGGGAAGGGCACGCGCGGGCGTGCCCTGCATCGGTCGTTCGCGCTCGGCAACCTGTCGATGGCGGCCTACGCCTTCGACTGAGGTTGCCCGGGAAGAAGGATCAGGCCGCGCTGGAGAGCGCGACGCCCTTTTCCTTGAGGAACGTCGCGAGCTCGCCGGTCTCGGCCATCTCGCGGACGATGTCGCAGCCGCCCACGAACTCGCCCTTCACGTAGAGCTGCGGGATCGTCGGCCACTGGCTGAAGTCCTTGATGCCCTGGCGCAGTTCCGGGTCGACGAGGATGTTGATGCCGTGGAACTTCACGCCGAGGTCGCTCAGCACCTCGACGACGGCGGCCGAGAAGCCGCACTGCGGGAACACCGGGGTGCCCTTCATGAACAGCAGCACATCGTTCTTGGTGATCTCGTCGCGGATGCGCTCGAAAACCTGGGGCTCGCTCATGTCGATCTCCTGAAGCGCCCGGCGGGGCGCGGGTGATGCCCGAATATAGGGCCGCTAGGGCCGCTGCGCCATGGTGGTCAGCTTGAGCGCGTGCAGGACGCCGCCCATCCGGCCGCCCAGCGCGCCGTAGACCATCTGGTGCTGCTGGATCTTGGACTTTCCGGCGAAGGCCGGGGAAATGACCGTAGCCGCATAGTGGTCTCCGTCGCCGGCCAGGTCGTGGATCTCGACCTCGGCGTCCGGGATGCCGGCCTTGATCAGCTGGACGATGTCTTCGGCGGCCATCGGCATGGCAGGTACTCCCGTTACTCGGTGGCGTTCATGTAGGCCGGCAGCCAGGCCTCGTGGGCCTCGCGGATGTCGGCCAGCTTCAGCGTCAGCAGGTCGCGCACGACCAGCGAGTCGCCGCCGGAATAGCCCAGCAGCACCGCCGGCACGCCGGCCGCCCGGGCGGCCTCCAGCACCTCGTCGGCCGAGCCGCTGGCCAGCACGTAGCGCGCCTGGTCCTCGCCGTACAGGAAGGCGTGCGGCGCGACGCTGGAGGCCGGCAGGCGGATCTCGAGGCCGGTGCCGCCGGCAATCGCCATCTCGGCCAGGGCGACCAGCAGGCCGCCGTCCGAGAGGTCGTGGCAGGCGGCGACCCGGCCCTGCAGGATCTGGTCGCGCACGAAGTCGCCGTTGCGCCGCTCGACCGCGAGATCGACCGGCGGCGGGGCGCCTTCCTCGCGGCCACAGGCCTCGCGCAGGTAGATCGACTGGCCGAGCCAGCCGCGGGTCTCGCCGACCAGCACGAGGCCGAGCCCGGCCTTGCACAGCCGCGAGCCGACGGCCTTCGCGATGTCCTCGATCACGCCGACCGCGCCGATGGTCGGCGTCGGCAGGATCGGCCGGCCCTCGGTCTCGTTGTAGAGCGACACGTTGCCCGACACGACCGGGAAGTCGAGCACCTTGCAGGCCTCGGCCATGCCGGTGATGGCGCCGGCGAACTGGCCCATGATCTCCGGCTTCTGCGGGTTGCCGAAGTTCATGTTGTCGGTGACCGCCAGCGGCTTCGCGCCGACCGCGGTGATGTTGCGCCAGGCCTCGGCGACGGCCTGGCGGCCGCCGGTCTCGGGATGGGCCTGGACGTAGCGCGGCGTGCAGTCCGACGTCATGGCCAGGCCCTTGTGGCCGCCCGGCACGCGGACCAGCGCGGCGTCGCCGTCCTGCGGACGGATCGCCGTGTTGCCCATGATCAGGTGATCGTACTGGTGCCAGATCCACGCCTTGCTGGCGAGGTCGGGGCTGCCGATCAGCGCCAGCAGCGAGGCGTTCCAGTCCTTGGGCGCCGGCACCTTGGCGGCGTCGAGCACGGCCGGCAGCGGGGTCGGCGTCCACGGCCGCTCGTAGACCGGCGCCTCGGTGACCAGCGGCGGGATCGGGATGTCGCCGACGATGTCGCCGTGCCACGACAGCACCATGCGCTCGGTGTCGGTCAGGCGGCCGATCACCGCGAAGTCGAGCTCCCACTTCTCGAAGATCTTCCGCGCCAGTTCCTCGCGCCCCGGCTTGAGCACGATCAGCATGCGCTCCTGGCTCTCCGACAGCATGAGCTCGTAGGGGTTCATGCCGGTCTCGCGCATCGGCACCTTGTCGAGCTCGACCACGACGCCCAGCCCGCCCTTCGCCGCCATCTCGAACGACGACGAGGTCAGGCCGGCCGCGCCCATGTCCTGGATCGCCACGATCGCGTCGGTCGCCATCAGCTCGAGGCAGGCCTCGAGCAGCAGCTTCTCGACGAACGGGTCGCCGACCTGCACGGTCGGGCGCTTGCTCTCGCTGTCCTCGTTGAACTCGGTCGACGACATGGTCGCGCCGTGGATGCCGTCGCGGCCGGTCTTCGAGCCGACATAGACCAGCGGGTTTCCGACGCCGGCCGCCGCCGCGTAGAAGATGCGGTCGGTCGGCGCGATGCCCACGGTCATGGCGTTGACCAGGATGTTGCCGTTGTAGGCCGGGTGGAAGTTGGTCTCGCCGCCGACCGTCGGGATGCCCATGCAGTTGCCGTAGCCGCCGATGCCGGCGACCACGCCCGACACCAGGTGGCGGGTCTTGGGATGCGACGGGTCGCCGAAGCGCAGCGCGTTGAGGTTGGCGACCGGCCGCGCGCCCATCGTGAAGACGTCGCGCAGGATGCCGCCGACGCCGGTCGCCGCGCCCTGGTAGGGCTCGATGTAGGACGGGTGGTTGTGGCTCTCCATCTTGAAGATGGCGGCCTGGCCGTCGCCGATGTCGATCACGCCGGCATTCTCGCCCGGGCCCTGGATGACCCACGGCGCGGAGGTCGGCAGCTTCTTCAGCCAGACCTTCGACGACTTGTACGAGCAGTGCTCGCTCCACATCGCCGAGAAGATGCCCAGTTCGACCATGGTGGGCGTGCGCCCCATGATCGCCAGCACGCGCTGGTACTCGTCGGGCGACAGGCCATGCTCGGCCACGATCTGCGGGGTGATCGCCGGCTCGTTGGGCAGCTTCACCGGCGGGTTCTTCTCCAGGCTCACGTCAGCGCCTCGACCAATCCCTCGAACAATGCCTTGCCGTCGCAGCCGCCGAACATCGGCTCGATGGCGTTTTCCGGGTGGGGCATCAGCCCCATCACGGTCTTGGTCTCGTTGAACACGCCGGCGATGTTGCGCACCGACCCGTTCGGGTTGCCGGTGCCGTCGACCGTGCCGTCGGGCGCGCAGTAGCGGAACGCCACCTGGCCGCGATCCTCGAGCCGCTTCAGCGTGTCGTCGTCGGCGAAGTAGTTGCCCTCGGCGTGGGCCACCGGCACGCGGATCACCTGGCCCGCCTGGTAGCGGTTGGTGAACAGGCTCTGGCTGCTCTCGACCTTGAGGTGGACGTCGGCGCAGACGAACTTGAGGTTCTGGTTGCGCATCAGCGTGCCGGGCAGCAGGCCGGCCTCGGTGACGATCTGGAAGCCGTTGCAGATCGCCAGCACGGGCACGCCCTTGGCGGCGCGGCGCTTGACCTCGGCCATCACCGGCGACTGCGCGGCCATCGCGCCGCAGCGCAGGTAGTCGCCGTAGGAGAAGCCGCCGGGCACGACGATCAGGTCGGTCTTCTCGAAGTCGCCGTCGCCGTGCCACACCATCTGCGGCCGCCGGCCGGTGACGAGCTCGATCGCCTGCGCGACGTCGCCCTCGCGATTGGAGCCGGGGAAGACGAGGACCGCGGCCTTCATCAGCCGACCAGCTCGATCGAGTAGTTCTCGATCACCGTGTTGGCCAGCAGCTTGCGGCACATCTCGTCGAGCCGCTGGCGCGCCTTTTCCTTGTCGGTCTCGGCGAGCTCGAGCTCGATGAACTTGCCCTGGCGGACATCGCCCACCTCGGGGAAGCCGAGCCGGTTCAGGGAATGGCCGATCGCCTTGCCCTGGGGGTCGAGGACGCCGTTCTTCAGCGTCACGTGCACTCTGGCTTTCATCTCGCCTCTTTACGCGAAGGTCGTCATTGCAGGGTGGACGGGCCCCGGACGTCGCCGGGTCCCTGGTCGATCAGGATGCCGAGCCGCCGGGCGACCTCCTGGTAGGCCTCCTCGACCTTGCCGAGGTCGCGGCGGAAGCGGTCCTTGTCCATCTTCTCGTTGGTCCTGAGATCCCACAGCCGGCACGAGTCGGGGCTGATCTCGTCGGCCAGCACGATCCGGACCATCTCGTCCTCGTAGAGCCGGCCGAACTCGATCTTGAAGTCGATCAGCTTGATGCCGCAGCCGAGGAACAGGCCGAACAGGAAGTCGTTGACGCGCAGCGTCAGCGCCACGATGTCGTCGAGGTCCTGCGGGGTCGCCCAGCCGAACGCCGTGATGTGCTCCTCGGTGACCATCGGGTCGCC
>JAIUOX010000137.1 GCA_020160955.1 Pseudomonadota bacterium | reverse complement strand
ATGACAACGAATGACACGTGACAAATCACCACGAGCTGCACACAAACGAAGTTGACGATTGAGCAAACATTTTTCAATCACGTCGACCATATCAGATGGCATCGATTTCAATGTTTGACCTTTCCACTCATTGGGTATCTTGGCGCCATGTTGACACAAGTATTGCATCATTTCAACATTCTTGTGCTCAAGAGCAACACGAACATTGTCAGTATCACGAAGATCAGGACTTGCACCTGCTTCTAATAGACTTTTCACCAATGCTGTCGCATTCTCTTTCACTGCTTGTGTACATTTGATTGAAAGTGTGTATTTTAAGTATGCAGCAACTTGTTTTCGTTTATTTCTTCGTGCAGTTCGATAAGGTGAAAGTGTCGATGTTGGATAGATGGTCTCTGTCCACCACACATTCGAACTATCTTGAATCATGTAAGCAACAATTTCGACATTGTCTGATTTTGAACATGCTTCATACAACAGTTCTTTGTTCAGTACACCACTTGCTTGATGACATGCTTGAAAAAGACTCGCATTCGACTCATTGATAGCTTCAGACAATCGTTCTTTGCCATGTGCCTGAATGGTACGCAAGATTTCATTGTAGTTTCCAATGATTTGTTGAAGTTCGTTGTATCGACTCGTATAAGGATTAACATTTTGATACTCGATTTGATATCGATTCATTTTCTCACACACGATATTATACGCACATTGGTTACTTCGTCGATAGAAGATATCTGCACCACCATTCAATGCTCGTTGCACACCATTCAGATCGCCACCTGTTGCAGCATCAAACAAAGCACTGTTCGCATTGCCACCACCCCCACCACCGGATGTTCCTGTGATACTATTCGATCGTTTGTTATAACTGTTGATGAGAGGTATGGCTTGGATTGGAATCGGATCACTCATCACACGCTCTCCTCAGTCTGCGAGACTCGGGGGACGAGGCCATCAAGAAGGGCACCCGCCCGCTTCCTCGCCCGGTGCAGGCGCACCGCGTCGTGATGCTGAACCGCCAGCCGATGCCGGTCACGGTGACCGGCGGCCACGGCAAGTACACCGTCGACACCGGCGAGCGCTCGATCGCGGTCGAGACGCCGTGGACGCCCGGCGCGCCGCTGATGCATGCCCGGATCGACGGCCAGGACGTGGTCGTGCAGGTCGATGCGCTGGCCTCGGGCTGGCGCCTGATCAACGCCGGCGGCCAGGCCGAGGCGCTGGTGCTGACGCCGCGCCAGGCCGAGCTCTACGCCCTGATGCCGGTCAAGGCGGCGCCCGACACTTCGAAGTTCCTGCTGTCGCCGATGCCCGGCCTGCTGGCCTCCGTGGCGGTCGCCGAGGGCCAGGAGATCAAGGCCGGCGAGGCGCTGGCCGTGGTCGAGGCGATGAAGATGGAGAACGTGCTGCGCGCGGTGCGCGACGGCACGGTCAAGACGCTGCATGCCAAGGCGGGCGACAGCCTGCGGGTCGACCAGAAGATCATCGAGTTCGCCTGACCGGATGCTGCAGGCCCGCCTGACGATCAGCGGCCGCGTCCAGGGCGTCGGCTACCGCGACTGGACGGTGGCGACGGCGCGGCGCCTCGGCATCGCCGGCTGGGTGCGCAACCGCCTCGACGGCTCGGTCGAGGCGCTGGTGGTCGGCGAGGAGGAGGCGGTCGGCCGCATGATCGACGCCTGCCGCGGTGGCCCGACGCTCGCCCGGGTCGACGCCATCGACCTCGACCCGGTCGACCTCGACGTGCTGCCCGAGGGCTTCGAGCAACGGCCGACGGAATAGACGGAAAAGGAAAAGGTCCCTCGCTCCGCTCGGGATGACAGTTTTTGTCGTTGCGACGACTTCCTGTCATCCCGAGCGAACGCGAGGGACCCTTCTTCTTTCGGAGCGCGCGCGTCTCGCGCGCTCATGAGCGGGCCGGAGGCCCGCGCTCCGCCGACGCCGCCCTACACGAACGGCACCGCCTGGGCCTGGAGGTCGACCGCGGCCCAGTCGGCCACGGTGACCGCGAGGTCGTTGGACGCCGCCACCGGGATCGCCGCCAGCGCGCGGTTGACCGGCTGGCCGCCCTTGGTCACGGCCATCGCCTTGACCGTCAGGTTGCGCACCGTGCCGCGGTTGCCGACGCGCACGAGGTTGAGCTCGGGCGAGACGGTGAGGTCGAGGTCGTTGCCCGGGCCGCCGCCCACGCCCTCGATCGACAGGCTGCGCGCCTGGCCCTCGACGATGCGGGCGATCGACAGGCTGAACGTCTTGTCGGCGCCCGGCGTGAAGCGGACCTGGCTGGCATCGCCGCTGATCGCGATCATGTCCTGGTGCCCCGGCTGCGTGGCGACGCCCTGCAGCTGGATCGAGGCGCCGTCCGGCATGATCGAGTGGTAGTCGTAGGTGCCGTTGCCGGTGCCCACGATGGTGCGCGACAGCGCGGTGGCCGCCGGCAGCAGGTGCATGCCCTTCATCAGGTAGCAGGGATGGCTGTCGGGGATTTCCGACAGGATCTTGCCCGCGAACACGCCCGCCCGCTTGCCGTCCGGATCGACCACCTGGAGGTCGGCCGGCGACAGCAGGAAGTCGATCACGAACGAGGTCAGCCCGAACGGCCCGCTGAACGGCAGGTCGTGGTCGGACAGCATGTAGTCGCCGTGGCGCATCATGCCGAGCGTGATGCCGTCCTCGCTGCAGAACTTCACCGAGCTGCTGTTCGAGAAGAAGTCGAAACCGATCTTCCCGTTGGTCCGGCGGAACCGGACCTTGCAGTTCGGCGATTCGGGGTTGTTGCAATCCCAGACGTACAGCTCGACGCCGTCCGGGTCGCTGATCGTCGACGTGCCGTCCGGCGTCAGCTGCGGCGCCGGCCGCCCGTCGGGATAGACGAAGCGGTACGGCATGACGCAGTGCGAGTCGCTCAGCTTGTCGAAGTAGCCGGAGTCCCAGATCTCACCCGAGGGGATGAAGAACAGGAGCGGCTGGTTCTGCCGGTCGGTGCCGCGCAGGAAGGTCGCCTCGATCTCGCGGTACGACTTCTCGACGCGGTCGATGCCCTCGCGGCCCTGGTCGTGGAAGCTGAGCAGGCTTTCGCGGCTCAGCAGCTTGCCGTGCACGCCGGTCAGCATCTTCTGCACCGACGCCTTGGTGATCGACGGCGAGTCGGTACGGCCCTGCCAGAAGCGGTCGGCGACGAGGCTCGACAGCGACGTGCAGAAGCCGGTCGCCAGCCCGCCGTTCGCCTTGCCCTTCAGGAACTTGTGGTAGAAGCCGTAGTAGGCGGCGGTCAGCACCGGGTGACCGAACACCGGGTCGAGCAGCTCGTGCCAGACCTCGGCGGTGCCGAACGTGTCCTCGTAGGTTCCCCAGTCCGGCAGGCCGTCGCTGAAGTTGGGGAAGCTGAGGTTGTGCTGGCCGTAGCGGAACGGCACCTCGAGGATGCGCGGCTGCGTGCCGGTCCGCGCGTTGCTGACGCGGCCGTCCGGGTTGCGCACCTGGATCGACACCGTCCCGCCATTGCTGCCCGCTCCGCCCGTGCCGGGCACGGTGAAGGTGACCTTGGTGGTCGTGACGCTGGTCGCCGGGATCGAGGCGCCGTTGAACACCACGCTGGCGCCGGTGCGGAAGGCGCGGCCGCTCAGCGTGACCTGCGCGGCCTGGACGATGGCGCCGGGCAGCGCGTCGAGCAGCGGCTTGACGCCGAGGTTGACGCGGTTGCTCTCGGTGCCGTCGTTGCGCCGCACCACCACGACCTGCTCGCCGCCCGAGGTGTCGAGCGGCAGGTTGACCGACAGCGACTCGTCGGGATTGACGGTCGGCGTCAGCACCGTGCTGCCGACCAGCACGCGGTCGGCGGCGGTGAAGCGGCTGCCGCGCACCGTCACCCGGTCGCCCGGGAAGGCCTCGGTCGGGCTGACCTGCGTGATCCACGGACGGGTCATCAGGTCGTCCCACGCCGCCTCGGTGAACTCGAAGAAGGTCACCTCGGCGTCGCTGCCGTTGCCGAACGCGGCCGGGCCCTGCGCGCCGGGCTGGCCCTGCGCGCCGGCATGGCCGTTCTTGGCGCTGGTGCAGGTCTCGCCGTTGCCGCTGCGGCCGCCGCCGCCGCCGGCGCCGCCGGCACCGCCCGGACCGCCGGCCGCGCCGCGGCCGCCCTGGTTCTTGAGCCGGAAGTGCTTGTTCACGACGGTGTTGGCCAGCGTCCCGGTCAGCACGCCGATCGAGATCGAGCCGGCGTTGCCGCCGTTGCCGCCACGGCCGCCGTCGCCGCCGCGACCGCCGTCGCCGCCGTCACCGCCGTCACCCGGATCGGACGTGCAGTGCCAGCCGAAGAACCAGACGCGCTTGCCGCCCGATCCGTCGCCGCCGTGCCCGCCGCGGCCGCCGCGCTGGCCGGCGCCGCCGACGATGCCGTCCTCGCCGTTGAAGTCGAGGTTGGGCAGGCCGGTCATGTTCTTGACCCACATCTCGATGTGCGGCGCGTTGCGGCCGCCGGCGCCGGTGATGCCCGCGCTGCCCGGCTGGCCGTTGCCGCCGTCGAGGCCGTCGCGGCTGTCGGGCTTGGTCTGGATGCCCGAGTAGCTGCGGCCGTTGAGGTCGGGCTCGTCGGCCCGACCGGGCGTCGAGCCGCCGGGACGGCGCCAGGTGATGGCGGCGTTGTTGCCGCAGATCACCGTCTCGGCGATCACGTACAGCGTCGAGACGTTGGGTTCGACCACCAGCTGCTGCTCGGTGAGGTCGAGCGTGCCGGCGATCACCACGGCGCTGTCGATCGGCACGGTGGTCAGCTTCTTGACCTCGGGCGCCGGCTTGGAGGTGCCCGGCCACAGGATCGGCTTGCTGCTGTTCAGCCGGTCGAGCAGGCCGGCATCGATCTCGCTGATCCGGTTGTCGGTGACGGTCAGCAGGTCGGAGGTGCGCAGCGCGCGCCGCGCCACCATCGGCGTGACGGTCGCCGCGGTGGCGGCGGTCGCGGTCGCCGCGGCGGGACCGGCGGTGGTCGCCGCGCCCATCGCGCGCCGGATGCGGATCGCGCCGCCGGCCGCGGTGGTGGCGGCGGCCCCGGTCGTGCCGGTGGCCGCGCCGGCGACCGGCATGGCGAGCTTCTGCAGGAAGGCCGCGCTGTTGCGGTTGGTGACGTGGCTGGCCAGCAGGTCGCGGCGCACCGCGACGTCGGAGGCACGGAACTTCTTCACCACGTCGGCCCAGTTGACGACGGCGCCGGCCGACTTGCGCGGCGCCACCAGCACCTGGCCGCGCGCCAGCGGCGTGCGCTGGCGCACCGGCAGCGTGTCGAGGTCGCTGAGTCGCGTCACGCCGGCGGCGTTCATGATGTCCTTCACATGCTGCAGCCGGGCGTGGCTCTCGTCGGGCAGCAGGTGGACGCGGACCTTGCGCGCCGGGTTGGCGCCCTTGACCACGGCTTCCAGCCGCAACGCTTCCTGCTGGCGCTGCTGGAAGAAGGCCTGGCCGACCGCGCCCTTGCGGATGCTGAGGTCGGCGATCGTGCCGGCGAACGGGAAGGCGCGGCCGTCCATGCCCATGCCGACGCGGAAGCCCAGCGCGCCGACGTTCTGGATCGGGCCGGCTGCGCTGCCGGTGCCGACGGTTGCGCCGTCGATCTCCAGCGTGGTGCGGCCGGTCTCGTCGCGGCTGAAGACGACGCGCTGGGCGACGCCCGGCTTCATCTTGGTGTTGCCGCTGTTGACGGTGACCCAGCCGGCGGCGGTGTGGACCGAGCCGACCAGCTGGCCGTTGGCCTCGATGAACAGCGCGACCGACGGCGTCTGCGCCTCGGCGATGTTCTGGCGCGCCGTGCCGACCTGGGTCGGCGTCACGGTCGCGTCGATGGTGAAGGCCTCCAGCCCGTCGAGATCGCGGTGGCGCGCGATGTCGACCATGCCGTTGGCGAGCGCGATGCCGGCCTCCTTGCCGAGGACCTTGGCATTGACGCCCTTGGCGATGGTGATTCCGTTCACGGAACCGTCGAACAATCCCTGGTCGTCGCCGTTCAGGCGAAACAGGGTCATGGCTGCAGTCATGGGACACTCCTGTCGATCGTGTGAAGGATCGTCGGAGCTGCGCCGGCTTGGGGTGACGATGACTGTCCGAGTGGTCAGGCGGTCGTGAGGCGCAGACGGCGATCCGGGGAAACACCTCCCTTGCTCGGATCGGCGCCGACTATGAGGACGCGCCCGTGAATCGATTGTGCGGATTGCCACCACGCGAATGCATACCTATGCACCCATCGTGCGCGCGCAAGGATCACCGAATGATCACTTGCGTCGGCGTGTCATCGCGCGCGTGGCGCGGGACCTCTCACGTCACCAGCGCGTCGCGCTGGAACACCTCGTCGAACGTTTCGGCCAGTGCAACGTCGAGGTCGGCCATCGTCACCGGCAGGCCGAGGTCGACCAGCGAGGTGACGCCGTGGCCGGCGATGCCGCACGGCACGATGCCGTCGTAGTGCGAGAGGTCGGGCTCGACGTTGATCGACAGTCCGTGGAACGACACCCAGTGGCGGATGCGCACGCCGATCGCGGCGATCTTGTCCTCGCGCGGGCTGCCGTCGAACAGCGGCGGCTTGTCGGGCCGTGTCACCCAGACGCCGACCCGGCCGGCGCGGCGCTCGGCGGTGACGGCGAAGCGGGCGAGGGTGCGGATCGTCCAGTCCTCAAGGTCGGAGACGAAGCGCCGCACGTCGGCGCGGCGCGCCCGGAGGTCGAGCATGACGTAGACCACCCGCTGGCCGGGGCCGTGGTAGGTGTACTGGCCGCCGCGGCCGGCGACGTGGACCGGGAAGCGCATCGGCTCCAGCAGGTCCTGCTCCCGGGCGCTGGTTCCTGCGGTGTAGAGCGGCGGGTGCTCGAGCAGCCAGACCAGTTCGCGGGCGCGGCCCGCCCGGATGTCGGCGACCCGCGCCTCCATCAGGGCCAGGGACTCGGGGTAGGGGACCGGGTCCGTCGAAACGCGCCATTCGGGCTTGTCCATTGTGGCAAAATCGGCGCAGGCGGGGTTTCGCGCAAGGGGACGCGTTTTGGTCCCCCGACGGCTCCGACTTGCCTTGCCACTGGGGTGCCTATTTGGTATCCCCCGCCGCATCGACCGGCGCGGCCATGGCGGAATTGGTAGACGCGCTAGCTTGAGGTGCTAGTGCCGCGAGGCGTGGAAGTTCGAGTCTTCTTGGCCGCACCAAACTTGCCGGTTCGATCGAAAAGGTGACGTTGCCGCCCATTGGGGCCCCGGAGACCGGGATCCCCCAATTGGCGGCCCTTTTTGTTGGGGAGGCCCGCAGGCCGGCTCGGACCGGCCGCGGAACGACGGGGGGAGGCTTTCGTGGCTGACGAACTGACCGAAAGCGCGCTCCGCTATCACCGAATCCCGCGACCCGGAAAGATCGAGGTCGTCCCGACCAAGCCGCTGGCGACCCAGCGCGACCTGTCGCTGGCCTACTCGCCGGGCGTCGCCGCCGCCTGCAACGAGATCGTCCGCGACCCCGCCACCGCCGCCGAGCTGACCAGCCGGGCCAACCTGGTCGCCGTGGTGACCAACGGCACCGCCGTCCTGGGGCTGGGGGCGATCGGCCCGCTGGCCGCCAAGCCGGTGATGGAAGGCAAGGGCGTGCTGTTCAAGAAGTTCGCCAACATCGACGTCTTCGATCTCGAGCTGGCCGAGCTCGACCAGGAGCGGCTGGTCGAGGTCGTGGCGGCGCTCGAGCCGACCTTCGGCGGCATCAACCTCGAGGACATCAAGGCGCCGGAGTGCTTCTACGTCGAGCAGAAGCTGCGCGAGCGCCTCAGCATCCCGGTGTTCCACGACGACCAGCACGGCACGGCGATCATCGTCGGCGCCGCCGTCCAGAACGGCCTGTCGCTGGTCGGCAAGGACATCGCCAAGGTCAAGATGGTGGTCTCGGGGGCCGGCGCCGCGGCGTTGTCCTGCCTCGGCCTGCTGGAGAAGCTCGGCCTGCCGCGCGAGAACATCTGGGTGACCGACATCGTCGGCGTGGTCTGGAAGGGCCGCAACGAGCTGATGGACCCGTGGAAGGAGCGCTACGCCCGCGACACGCCGGCGCGCAGCCTGGCCGAGGTCATCGAGGGCGCCGACATCTTCCTCGGCCTGTCGGCCGGCGGCGTGCTGAAGAAGGAGATGGTGGCGAAGATGGCGGCCAAGCCGCTGATCCTGGCGCTCGCCAATCCCAACCCGGAGATCTCGCCGGAGGACGTCCACGCGGTGCGCAACGACGCGATCGTCGCCACCGGCCGCAGCGACTACCCCAACCAGGTCAACAACGTCCTCTGCTTTCCCTACATCTTCCGCGGCGCGCTCGATGTCGGCGCCACCACGGTCAACGACGACATGAAGATCGCCTGCGTCCAGGCGCTCGCCTCGCTCGCCCGCAAGGAGCCCTCGGAAGTGGTCGCCCGCGCCTTCGGCGAGCAGGTCGGCGGCGGCTTCGGGGCGCAGCAGATCATTCCCAAGCCGTTCGACCCGCGCCTGATCGTCGAGCTGGCGCCGGCGGTGGCGAAGGCGGCGATGGACTCGGGCGTCGCGACCCGGCCGATCGCCGACTTCGACTCCTACCGCGACCAGCTCAGCCAGTTCGTCTTCAAGTCCGGCCTGATCATGCGGCCGGTCTTCGAGCAGGCGCGGCGCCATCCCAGGCGGGTGATCTTCAGCGCCGGCGAGGATGACCGCGTGCTGCGCGCCGTGCAGATCGTGCTCGACGAGCGCGTGGCGCAGCCCATCCTGATCGGCCGGCCCGAGGTCGTGCGCCGCCGCGCCGAGCGGCTCGGCCTGCGCTTCCGGCCCGGCGTCGACGTCGAGCTGATCGATCCCAACAACGACCCGCGCTACGACCGCTACTGGTCGGCCTACCACGAGCTGATGGAGCGGCGCGGCGTCAGCGAGCCGACGGCGCGCAACCTGGTGCGTACGAGCCCGACCCTGATCGGCGCGCTGGCGGTGCGGCTGGGCGACGCCGACGCGATGATCGCCGGCGCCTACGGCCGCTTCCGGACCCATTTCAACCACGTGCGCGACGTCATCGGGCTGCGCGAGGGCGTGCACAAGTTCGCCGGCCTCAGCCTGCTGGTGATGCCGACCCGCTCGCTGTTCATCGCCGACACCTACGTCAACGACGATCCCGACACCGACACGCTGGTCGAGATCACGCTGATGGCGGCCGACGCGGTGCTGCGCTTCGGCCTGCAGCCCAAGGTGGCGCTGCTGTCGCACTCGAGCTTCGGCAGCTCCGACCATCCCTCGGCGCGCAAGGTCGCCGAGGCGGTGCGCATCCTGCACAAGCGGGCGCCGGCGCTGGAAGTCGACGGCGAGATGCACGGCGATGCCGCGCTCGACCTCGAGATCCGCCAGAACGTGTTCCCGCGGTCGCGCCTCAAGGACGTCGCCAACCTGGTGATCTGCCCGTCGCTCGACTCGGCCAACATCGCCTTCAACCTGCTGAAGAACGCCGCCGACGGCCTGCATATCGGGCCGATGCTGCTCGGCACCGCGATGCCGGCGCACGTGCTCACCCCGTCGGTCACCGCCCGCGGCATCCTCAACATGACGGCGCTGGCCGCCGTCGAAGCCCAGCGCCTGGCCGAGGCGCGGGGATGAGCGGCGAGGGCGACCTCCTCGACGAGGTGACGCCGGACCTGGTCCGGCGGGTCGAGGCCGCCCTCGCGGAAGAACGCGTCGACGAGGTCCGTGGCCTGCTGACCGGGCTCAGCGCCACCGGCCAGGCCTCGATCCTCGAGCAGGTCTCCGACGACGAGCGCGACCGGCTGATCGGGCTCCTGAAGGGCGACCTCGATCCCGAGACCCTGGTCGAACTCGACGAGGAAGTGCTCGAGGACGTCCTCGACCAGCTCGACAGCAAGGACATCGCCGCCGCCGCGGCGAAGCTCGAGACCGACGACGCGACGACCATCCTCGAGGAACTGCCGGAGGCCGAGCGGCGCGAGGTGCTGGCCGAGATGCCGGCCGCCGAGCGCGCCGAGATCGAGCACGCGCTCGCCTACCCGGAGAACAGCGCCGGCCGCATGATGCAGCGCTCGCTGGTGCGGGTGCCCGACCGCTGGACGGTCGGCCAGGTCATCGACCACTGCCGCGAGGCGACCGACCTGCCGGAGGACGTCTACGACATCTTCGTGGTCGACGGCGAAGGCCGGTTGCGCGGCTCGGTGCCGCTCGGCCGCATGCTGCGGACCAAGCGCCCGGTCCAGATCCTCGACATCGTCGATCCCGACATTCCCTCGGTCCCGGCCGGCGCCGACCAGGCCGAGGTCGCCCACCTGTTCCGCGACCAGAACCTGGTGTCCTGCCCGGTGGTCGACGAGCGCGGCCGGCTGGAAGGCGTGATCATGGTCGACGACGTGGTCGACGTGATCGACGAGGAGGCCGAGGAGGACATCCTGAAGATGGGTGGTGTCGGCACCGACGACATGTACGCGCCGCCGATCCGCACGGCGCGGATGCGCGCGCTGTGGCTGACCGTGAACCTCGCCACGGCGGTGCTGGCCTCGCTGGTGATCGGCCAGTTCGAGGGCGCCATCGAGAAGATCGTGGCGCTGGCCGTGCTGATGCCGATCGTCGCCTCGATGGGCGGCAATGCCGGCACCCAGACCGTGACCGTCGCGGTGCGATCGCTGGCGACCGGCCAGCTGACCGCCGCCAACGCGCTGCGCTTCGTCGCCAAGGAAGCCATGGTGGGCGGCCTCAACGGCATCGTCTTCGCGTTCCTGATGGGGAGCGCCGTGGTGCTGTGGTACGGCGACTGGCGGCTGGGCGCGGTGATCGGCGCGGCGATGGTCTGCAACCTGCTGGCCGCGGCGCTGGCCGGCACGCTGATCCCTCTCGGCCTGCAGAAGTTCGGCGTCGACCCCGCGGTGTCCTCGACGGTGTTCCTGACCACCGTCACCGACGTCATCGGCTTCCTCGCCTTTCTCGGGCTGGCCACGCTGTTCCTGCTCTAGCGGCGCGGGCCCGGCCGGGGCTATGGTGAAACCATGATCCCGAATGCCATGCCGCCCTTCGATTTCGGACTGGGCGAGACCGCCGAGGCGCTGCGCGAGCAGGTCCAGCGCTTTTCCGCCGACCAGGTCGCGCCGATCGCCGCCGAGATCGACAAGACCGACCGTTTCCCGCGCGAGCTGTGGCCGAAGATGGGCGAGCTCGGCCTGCACGGCATCACCGTCGAGGAGGAGCATGGCGGCGCCGGCCTCGGCTACCTCGAGCACGTGATCGCCGTCGAGGAGATCAGTCGCGCCTCGGCCGCGGTCGGCCTGTCCTACGGCGCGCACTCGAACCTGTGCGTCAACCAGATCCGGCGCAACGGCACCGAGGACCAGAAGAAGCGCTTCCTGCCCAAGCTGATCTCGGGCGAGCACGTCGGCAGCCTGGCGATGAGCGAGTCGGGCGCCGGCTCGGACGTCGTGTCGATGAAGCTCCGGGCCGAGCGCAAGGGCGACCGCTACGTGCTGAACGGCACCAAGATGTGGATCACCAACAGCCCCGACGCGCAGGTCATCGTGGTCTATGCCAAGACCGACCCGGCGGCCGGCCCGCGCGGCATCACTGCCTTCATCGTCCCGACCGATGCCAAGGGCTTCAAGGTCGCGCAGAAGCTCGACAAGATGGGCATGCGCGGCTCGTCGACCGGCGAACTGGTCTTCGAGGACTGCGAGATCCCCGAGGAGAACGTGCTGGGCGCGGTCGGCCGCGGCGTCAACGTGCTGATGAGCGGGCTCGACTACGAGCGCGCGGTGCTGGCGGCCGGTCCGATCGGCATCATGCAGGCGGCGATGGACATCGTCATTCCCTACGTCCACGAGCGCAAGCAGTTCGGCCAGGCGATCGGCGAGTTCCAGCTGGTCCAGGGCAAGCTGGCCGACATGTACACGACGATGAACGCCTGCAAGGCCTACGTCTACGCGGTGGCCCGGGCCTGCGACCGCGGCCAGACCTCGCGCAAGGACTCGGCCGGCGCGATCCTCTACGCCGCCGAGAAGGCGACCCTGGTGGCGCTCGACGCGATCCAGCTGCTGGGCGGCAACGGCTACATCAACGACTACCCGACCGGCCGCCTGCTGCGCGACGCCAAGCTCTACGAGATCGGCGCCGGCACCAGCGAGATCCGCCGCATGCTGATCGGCCGCGAGCTGTTCGCGGAGACCGCCTAGACCGGAGCGCGGGCCTCCGGCCCGCTCATGAGCGGGCCGGAGGCCCGCGCTCCGGCAAGATTGACGGAGCAATGCCTTTCATACACACTGTGTATGAAAACCATGCCGCGCTATCTCACCGAGCAGGACATCGCCGACTTCCGCGCCGAACTGTGCCGGGTCGCCACCGAGCGGTTCGCGCGTTTCGGCGTCGAGGGCGTGACCATGCGCCAGCTCGCCGAGGCGCTGGGCTGCAGCCCCAAGACGCCCTACCGCTACTTCAAGGACAAGGCCGACATCCTCGCCACGGTCCGCGGGCAGGCGTTCGGCCGGTTCGCCGACGCGCTCGAGGCGGCGGCGGCGCGGGCGCTGCCGGGCGAGGGGCCGGTCGACCGCGCCCGCCGGGTCGGCGAGGCCTACCACCGCTTCGCCTTCGAGAACCCGCACGCCTATCGCATCATGTTCGACATCGCCGCGCCGCTCGACGACAGCCATCCTGAGCTGGCGGCGCAGGCCGAGCGGGCGGCGGGCTTCATCACCCGCCAGGCCGAGGATTTCCGCGCGGCCGGGCTGCTCGACGTCGACCCGCAGATGTTCGGCTGGGCGATGTGGGCGGCGACGCACGGGCTGGTGATGCTGCGCCAGGCCGGCATGCTGGGCGAGGCGCCCGACTATGCCGCGCTCGCCAGCTTCCAGGGCGCGCTGATGCTGAAGGGGGCCGGCGCCATCCGCCACACGCCGCCGGCCGACAAGAAAAAGGGAGGAAAGACCAGATGAACCGTCGCTCGATCGTGTTGGGAGCGCTGGCCGTCCCGACGCTGGCCGTCGCCGCGCGGGCCCAGAAGAAGTACGACCCGGGCGCCTCCGACACCGAGATCCGGCTGGGCCAGACGATGCCCTACAGCGGCCCGCTGTCGGTGCTGTCCGGGGTGGGCAAGACCGAGATCGCCTACTTCCGCTACCTCAACGAGACCCAGGGCGGCATCAACGGCCGCAAGGTGACGCTGCTGTCGCTCGACGACGGCTACAGCCCGCCCAAGACGATGGAAGGCACGCGCCAGCTGGTCGAGCGAGACAACGTGCTGGCGATCGTCAACACGGTCGGCACGGCGACCAACCGCGCGACGCACCGCTACCTCAACCAGAAGAAGGTGCCGCAGTTGATGATCCTGTCCGGCGCGTCGCAGTGGAACGATCCGAAGGCGTTCCCGTGGACCATGATGGGGATGATCGCCTACGACACCGAGGGGGCGGTCTATGCCCGCCACATCCTGCAGGGCAAGCCGGACGCGCACATCGCCGTCCTGCGCCAGAACGACGATCTCGGCCGCGACTTCATGGACGGCTTCCGCAAGGCGCTGGGCGACAGGGCGAAGCAGATCGTGGCCGAGGCGACCTACGAGACCACCGATCCGACGGTCGACTCGCAGGTGATCCAGCTCGCCGCCTCCAAGGCCGACGCCTTCTTCGTCGCGGGGACCGGCAAGTTCGTGACGCAGGCGATCCGCAAGGCGGCCGAAC
>JAIUOX010000136.1 GCA_020160955.1 Pseudomonadota bacterium | reverse complement strand
GGTCGCGCACCCGCTCCTCGTAGGTCGAGATGCGCTGGGCCAGCAATTCCTCGTTGGCCGCGCCGGCCGACGAGGCGGCCTGCTCGACCAGCTGGCGCAGGTTGTCGCGCGCCATCGCGATGCGATCGTCGAACGGCGTGATCTTCGGCGCCGCGGCGCGCAGGCGGGCCGGCGTGACCTTGGCCTTCGCCGACTTCTTCTTCGCGGCCTTCTTCACGACCTTCTTGGCCGCCTTCTTCGGTGCCGGCTTCCGCTTGGCGGGCGCGGGCTTCTTCACGATGACCTTCTTGGCGGCCTTCTTCGTCTTTTTCGCCGCCGGCTTCTTCTTCGCAGCCATGATCGCTCCTGTTGAGAGCTGCCAGTCTATCGTATCAAGACGCCATGGACTACGAACTCCAAGGCCGCACCTGCCTGGTCACCGGCGCCAGCGCCGGGATCGGCGCCGGCATCGTCGGCCTGCTGGCCCGGCAGGGCGCGCGCGTCGCCGCGGTGGCGCGGCGTGTCGAGCGGATCGAGCGCCACCCGCAGGTGACGCCGATCGCGGGCGACCTCACCCGGCCCGACGATCTCGCGCGGATCGTCGCGGCGGCGAGCGCGGCGTTGGGGACGGTCGAGGTCCTGGTCAACTGCGCCGGCGGTTCGCGGCCGACGACGGTCGATGCCGACGAGGCATTCTGGGAGGAATCCTTCGCCCTCAACTTCACGTCGGCGCGGCGGCTCGCCACCGCCGTGCTGCCCGCGATGCGGGCCCGGCGGTGGGGCCGCATCGTCAACATCAGCGGCAGCATGGAGCCGCGCGGCCTGAACGCCGCCATCGCGGCCAAGGCGGCGCTGCACCTGTGGGCCAAGGGTCTCGCCTGTGACGTCGCGGCCGAGGGCGTGACGGTCAACACCATCCAGCCCGGCCGCATCAACAGCGAGCAGATCCTGCAGAAGCTTCATCCGACAGAGGAGAACCGGCGCGACTTCATCGCCCGCAACATCCCGATCGGCCGCTTCGGCGAGCCAGCGGACGTCGCCCACCTCGTCGCCTTCCTCGCCTCGCCGGCCGCCGGCTACATCACCGGCACGGTGATGCAGGTCGACGGCGGCATGCGCCACGCGGCGTCGTGAGGTCGCGATGAAGGCGCCGCGGCAGATGCGTCTCGGCGTCTTCGTGCAGGCGCCCGGCCACCATGTCGGCGGCTGGCGGCACCCTGACGCCGTCACCGGCGACTGGCCCAACCTGCCGCTGATGCAGCACGTCGCCGCCGCCGCCGAGCGCGGCCGGTTCGACCTGTTCTTCCTCGGCGACGGCTACGCCACCGGCTACGGCGAGCATCCCTCGACCATCGGCAAGTTCGAGCCGTTGACGCTCCTGTCGGCGCTGGCGATGGGCACGCGCCGGCTCGGACTCGCGGCGACGGCGTCGACGACCTACGGCGAGCCCTACCACGTCGCCCGCGGCTTCGCCTCGCTCGACCACCTGTCGCGCGGCCGCGCCGCCTGGAACGTCGTCACCACCGCCTACGACAAGTCGGCCGCGGTGTTCGGCCGCCCGCACCCGCCGCACGCCGAGCGCTACGCCATGGCCGGCGAGTTCGTCGCGGCCTGCCGGCTCTTGTGGGACAGCTGGGACGACGACGCCTTCGACGCCGACAAGGCGGCCGGGCAGTTCGTGCGCCCCGGCAGCCTGCACGTGCCGGACTTCCACGGGAAATACTTCACCGTCACCGGCGCGCTGAACGTGCCGCGCGCGCCGCAGGGCCACCCGGTGCTGATCCAGGCCGGCTCCTCCGGTCCCGGCCAGGCGCTCGCCGCTTCCATCGCCGACGTCGTCTTCACCGCCCAGAACGACCTCGACGAGGCGCTGGCCTTCCGGGCCGCGCTGGCCGGAGAGATCGTGCGCGCCGGGCGGCGGCCGGAGGACGTGCGCGTGATGCCGGGCCTGATGCCGGTGATCGGCCGGACGCGCGCCGAAGCCGAGGCGCTGTTCGCCGAGCTGAACGCCGCGATCGACCCGCGCCAGGCGAGCACCGTGCTGTCGGAGCGGCTGGGCATCGACATCGCCGGCCTGCCGCTCGACGGGCCCGTTCCCGACCTGCCGGGCACCGAGGCGTTGAAGAGCCGCGCCGAGCTGCTCCTGGCGATGGCGCGGCGCGAGGGCCTGTCGTTGCGCGATCTCTACCACCGCGTCGCGGCCGCGCGCGGCCACTTGCTGGTGGTCGGCACGGCGGCCGACGTCGCCGACCGCATGGCGGCGTGGTTCGAGGCCGGCGCCGCCGACGGCTTCAACGTCATGCCGCCGTTCTTCCCCGGCCCGTTCGACGCCTTCGTCGACGAGGTCGTGCCGCTGTTACAGGCGCGCGGCCTGTTCCGCACCGAGTACGGCGGCGAAACGCTGCGCGACCACCTCGACCTTGCCCGCCCGCCCGACGCGCGGCACGGTGTACGATAGGTTTTTCGCCCAAGAGGCCTAGCGATGCGTCTGTTCCTTCCCGCCCTGCTGGCCGGCCTGGTGGCTACCTCCGCCACCGCCCCGGCCAACGCGCAGGATCTCGCCGAGCCGACCGCCGTGCTGTCGCGCTGCGCCGGCAAGGCCGGCACCGACCTGCGCAAGGCCGACCCCGCCTTCGTGACGGTGGCGTTCGACGGCGAGCCGTGGCTGACCGTCGAGCGCACCGAGGAGAAGGTCGGCGACACGATGATAGCCACGACGGTGACCGGCATCGGCTCGCGGCGGCGCAAGGACGGCACCTCGGTGCCGCTGCGCTTCACCTGCCTGCTCGACGACAAGGGCCAGGCGGTGATGGTGCACATGGGCCCGCTGCTGCGCACCCAGGGCGACGTGCTGCCCCCGGCGACCGTGATCGAGGGCGCCGCCTCCTACCTCGACCGCATGGCGCTGCCGCGCGGCGTCGAGCTGCAGGTCCGCCTGCTCGATACGTCGCAGAAGCCGGCCGAGGTGCTGGCCGAGCAGGTCGTGCGCAGCGGCTGGCAGGTGCCGATCCCGTTCAGCCTGCGGGTGCCGAAGGAAACCAGGCTGGACGGCCGCCGCCTGGTGATCACCGCCCGCTTCGCGTCGGCCCGGCAGCCGCTGTTCCAACTGCGCGACGAGCGCGTGCTGTCGGTTGCCGACCTCCACAAGTACGTCATCCTCAGCCTCGACCGGGTCAGTGCCGCCAAGCCCTGATCCGGCGGCCGACGCGACCGCCCTCGAGGCGCGCACGATCCAGGCCATCGCCGCCGGGCTGCTCGCCGATGCCGAACGCCGGGCGGAACGGCAGGTCGCCTGGCTGCGGCTGGCGGTCGGGCTGCTGCTGCTGGTCGTCGCGCTGGCCGTCATCCTCGTCGTGCCCGACCGCGACACCCGCGTGCTGCGCCAGCTGGCGGTCGGCGCGGCGACCTGCGTCGCCGTCCTGCTGACCGGCGGCCTGGCGCTGGTCGCGCTGCGCCGCGGCGCCAACGTCCGCCGCCTCGCGCTCGCCACCACCACCGCCGACTTCGTGGCGATCGTCGGCAACGTCGCCTTCGACCTGTTCGGCTCGGGCGCGCCCGGCACCTTCTTCTCGGTGTTCCCGCCGGTCTGGCTGGTGCCGATCGCGCTGGCGGCGACGGCGCTACGCTACGATCCGTGGCTGCAGGCCTATGCCGGCACGCTCTACGTCGTGGGGCTCGGCGCGCTGGCGATGAACGGCGCCGGGCTCGGCTTCGAGGAGCGGGCCAGCCTGCTGCCGTCGATGGCGATCGGCTTCGGCCTGCCGCCCAACGCGGTGCGCCTGATCATGATCGCCGCCGCGGCCGGCGTGCTGGTGGTGGTGGCCCGGCGCGGCCGCCGCCTGCTCGACTCGGCGGTCGAGGAGACGCGCGCGCGCCTCGGCCTGACCCGCTTCCTGCCGGCCGAGCTGGTCGAGGTGCTGGCGCGGCGCGAGATCAGCGGCAAGGTCAGCGGCCGCCGCCAGTCGGTCGCGCTGGCCTTCGTCGACATGCGGTCCTCGACGCGGCGGGCCGAGGTCGCCGACCCGGTGCGCTTCGCCCGGTTCATGAGCTCGTTCCGCCGCCGCCTGACCGCCGCGGCGGCGCACCATGGCGGCGTGATCGACAAGTTCATCGGCGACGGCGCGCTGATCGTGTTCGGCGTGCCCGACCCGGCGCCCGACGACGCGGCGCGGGCGCTGGCCTTCGCCCACGACATCCACGCACGGGTGGCGCGCTGGAACGCCAAGCGGCAATTCGACCCGCCGGTCGGGATCGGCGTCGGCGTCCATGTCGGCGAGGTGTTCTGCGGCCTGGTCGGCGACGAGCGGCGGCTCGAGTTCACGGTGCTGGGCGACGTCGTGAACGTGGCGGCGCGCCTCGAAAAGGCGACCAAGGAGGTCGGCGCGCCGATCGTCGCCTCGGCCGACACCCTGGCCGCGGCCGGCCAGCCGGCCGGCTGGCGCGCGGTCGGGGCGATCCCGCTCGACGGCCGCACCGACCCGGTCGCCGTCATGGCCCCGGACTGACGGAAAAAGGCCCACGGTTTCAAGGGGTTGGCTGTGGGGGAAAATGTCTCACGGCGGCCTTGCGCCAGCCGGGCCAAGGCCTGATATAACGACCTCGAGGGGCCGGTGTGGGCGGAGCAGTCGCCAACCCGGTCAGATCCGGAAGGAAGCAGCCGTAACGAATTCGCTTCGGGTCATGTCGGTCCCTCACCTGTCACCCGGCGCGCGCCGCCGCCGGGACAGGCGGCCGGGCGCGACGACCGCCGGGCCTCGAGGGGCCGCGGCGCATCTCGGGTAGGTCGCTCGCCATGCCGGAAGCCGCTGCATCGCTTCCCTATCGGGTCCTTGCCCGCAAGTACCGCCCCGTCGACTTCACCACGCTGGTCGGCCAGGAAGCCATGGTGCGCACGCTGCGCAACGCCATCGCGACCGGTCGCATCGCCCACGCCTTCATGCTCACCGGGGTGCGCGGCGTCGGCAAGACCACCACCGCCCGCATCATCGCCCGCGCGCTCAACTGCATCGGTCCCGACGGCAAGGGCGGCCCGACCGTCGATCCGTGCGGCGTCTGCGACAACTGCAAGTCGATCACCGAGGACCGCCACGTCGACGTCATCGAGATGGACGCTGCGTCGCGCACCGGCATCGACGACGTACGCGAGCTGATCGAGGGCGTGCGCTACCGCCCGGTGTCGGCGCGCTACAAGGTCTACATCATCGACGAAGTGCACATGCTGTCGGAGAAGGCGTTCAACGCGCTCCTCAAGACGCTGGAAGAACCGCCGCCGCACGTGAAGTTCCTGTTCGCCACCACCGAGATCCGCAAGGTCCCGGTGACGGTGCTGAGCCGCTGCCAGCGCTTCGACCTCAAGCGGGTGCCGCAGCAGACGCTGGTCGAGCACTTCGGCAAGATCGCCGAGACCGAGAAGGTCGAGATCTCGCCCGAGGCGCTGTCGCTGCTGGCCCGTGCCGCCGACGGCTCGGTGCGCGACGGGCTCAGCATGCTCGACCAGGCGATCGCCCACGGCGGCGGCGTGGTCGATGCCGCGCAGGTCCGCGACATGCTGGGCCTCGCCGACCGCGGCCGCGTGCTCGAGCTGTTCGAGAAGACGATGGGCGGCGACGCCCCCTCGGTCGTGGCGCTGCTGGGCGAGATGCACGATTCGGGCGCCGACCCGGTGGTGGTGCTGCAGGACATGCTGGAACTCACCCACTGGGTGACCCGGCTGAAGGTCGCGCCGGAAGCGGCGGCGGCGTCGGCCGACAGCGAGCGTGCCCACGGCCTCGCGCTGGCCAAGAAGCTCACCATGGGCTCGCTGACGCTGGCCTGGACGCTGCTGATGAAGGGCCTGCAGGAGACGCTGGTGGCGCCCTCGCCGATGCGCGCCGCCGAGATGGCGCTGATCCGGGTGTGCTTCGCCAGCGACCTGCCCAAGCCGGCCGACGCGCTGAAGGCGCTGCAGAACGGCGGCGGCGCCGGCATCGCCCTGCCCGGCAGCGCGGCGCCCGCGAGTGCCGGGGGCAATGGCGGCGCGACGGCGGTCGGCGCGCCCGCCCCACGCGGCGGCGGTGGCAGCGGCGGCGCGGCGACGGCACGGCTGGTCAGCCAGCCGGTGACCGCGGCGGCCCAGCCGGCGGCGGCGGTGGCGGCGGCGGCGCCGCTGGCCAATCCGCGCAGCTTCGCCGAGGTCGTGGCGCTGTTCGAGACCCGCCGCGAGCCGCGGCTGGTCCACCACCTGATGCACCACGTGCACGAGGTGCGGTGCGAGCCCGGCCTGATTGAGTTCAGGCCGACGCCCAAGGCGCCGACCGACCTCGCGGCGCGGCTGAGCGACCTGTTGTCCCAGTGGACCGGCCGCCGCTGGATCGCCTCGGTGTCCTCGGCGCCGGGCAAGCCGACGCTCAGCGAGCAGAAGGCGGCCAAGGGCGACGCGCTGCGCAACCAGGCGGAGAACGACCCGTTGGTGCAAGCCATCCTCAAGACCTTCCCCGGCGCCCGCCTCGACGCGGTGCGGCGCAAGGGCGAACAGGGCTCGCTGGTGGCCGACCTCGTCGAGTCGGCCGAGGAGCCGCCCGCGGCGGAGGACTACCCGGCCGACGACGACATTCCGGAAAGCGAGTACTGATGTTCGACAAGCTCAAGGACCTCGGCGGCCTGATGCAGCAGGCCCAGCAGATGCAGGCGAAGATGCAGGAGCTGCAGGCTTCGCTGGAGCGCATGGAGATCGTCGGCTCGTCCGGCGCCGGCCTGGTGCGGGTCACGGTCAACGGCAAGAACGAGACCCGCAAGGTCGAGATCGACGCCTCGCTGTTCGTGCCCGGCGACAAGGGCGTGGTCGAGGACCTGATCGTGGCCGCCGCCAACGACGCGCGCGCCAAGGTCGAGCAGACCGTGCAGGAGCAGATGCGTAACCTGACCGGCGGCCTGCCGCTGCCGCCGGGCTTCAAGCTCTGACACCGCCACCGGCGGCGGCGTCCCGATGAACGGCCCCGAGATCGAGCGCCTGATCCAGTTGCTGGGCCGCCTGCCCGGCCTCGGCCCGCGCTCGGCCCGCCGCGTCGCGCTGCATCTCCTGAAGAAGCGCGAGACCCTGATGCAGCCGCTCAGCGCGGCGCTGGCCGACGCCGCGCGCGCCATCCGCGCCTGCTCGACCTGCGGCAACCTCGACACCGTCGAGCCGTGCTCGATCTGCGCCGACCCGGGACGCGACAGCGGCCTGATCTGCGTCGTCGAGGATGTCGGCGACCTGTGGGCGATGGAGCGCGGCAAGATCTTCCGCGGCCGCTACCACGTGCTGGGCGGCTCGCTGTCGGCGCTCGACGGCATCGGCCCCGACGAGCTCAACGTCGCGGGGCTGGTGCGCCGCGTCGCGGCCGGCGGCGTGCGCGAGGTCATCCTGGCGACCAATGCCACGGTCGACGGCCAGACCACCGCCCACTACCTCGCCGAGCGGCTGTCGGAGCACGGCGTGCCGGTGACCCGGCTGGCCCACGGCGTGCCGGTCGGCGGCGAACTCGACTGGCTGGACGACGGCACGCTGGCGACCGCGCTCAAGGCGCGGCGCGCCCTCTAGCGATGAGCGCCGAGGCCCTCGCCGCGATCGCCGTCGCCCTGGGCGCCGGCTGGGCGAGCGGCCTCAACGCCTACGCCGCCGTGCTGGTGCTGGGGATCGCCCAGCGCCTGCACCTCGTCGCCCTGCCGGCCGACCTGCAGGTGCTCGGCTCGCCGTGGGTGATGGCGGTGGCGGCGCTGCTGTTCGCGCTCAACTTCCTCGCCGACAAGATCCCCTACGTCGACAGCCTGAACGACCTGCTGCAGACCTTCGTGCGGGTGCCGGCGGGGATCCTGCTGGCCTACGGCGCGGCGGCCGGCGTCAGTCCCGAGGTCTCGGTGATCGCCGGCCTGCTCGGCGGCACGCTGGCTTTCGGCACGCACATCGCCAAGACCGGCACGCGCGCCCTGATCAACACCTCGCCCGAGCCGTTCAGCAACATCGGGGCGTCGCTGGCCGAGGATGTCGGCGTGATCGGCGGGCTGGCGCTCGCGCTCACCCACCCGGTGATCTTCCTCTGCCTGCTGGTGCTGTTCGTCTGCCTGTTGGTCTGGCTGCTGCCCAAGCTGCTGCGGCTGGCCGCGCTGCCCGTGAAGCGGCTGCTCGCACCGCGGCAAAGACCGTGATCGACGCGGGGTCATGCACGGGCTCATCCACGGGGTCGGGCCGCGTCCCGGGCGTGGAACGGGGGACGGTCTTGCGCTTTCCTTCACCGGCCGCTGCGCTACACTGACGGTGACGACATGTTCATCCGCCAGAACATCCAGACCCTGCGGTTCTTCCGCACCACCCCGGCGATGCGCTGCCCTTACCTGCCGCATCGCCTGGAGACCAAGCTCGTCACCGAGCTGAGCGGGCCGGATGCCATCTCGCAGCACGACACCCTGACCGACGCCGGGTTCCGGCGGTCGCACCACTTCGTCTACAAGCCGCTGTGCGAAGGCTGCCGGGCCTGCGTGCCGGTCCGCATCCGGGTCCGCGACTTCGAGGCCAGCCGGGCGCAGCGCCGCATCCTGCGCCGCAACGAGCACGTCCACGCCACCGAGGTCCAGGCAGTCGCGACCGGCGAGCAGTACGCCCTGTTCTCGCGCTACGTGCTGGCCCGCCACCGCGACGGCGACATGGCCGACATGGATTTCGACGACTACCGGGCGATGGTCGAGGAAAGCCCGGTCGACACGGCGATCATCGAGTTCCGCGAGGATTCGCCCGAGGGCCGCCTGGTCGGCGCCTGCCTGGTCGACTGGCTGTCGAGCGGCGTCTCGGCGGTCTACAGCTTCTTCGACCCGCAGGACCCGCGGCGCGGGCTGGGGACCTACATGATCCTGTGGCTGGCCGACGCGGCGGCGCGTCGCGGCCTGCCCTACGTCTACCTCGGCTACTGGATCGAGGATTCGACCAAGATGGCCTACAAGCGCGCCTTCCGGCCCCTCGAGTTTTTCGGCCCCGAGGGCTGGACCGAATTGCCCACGGCCTAGGCAATCCCGGCACTTCCCGGACGCTGGCGTGGCGGTTCGCACCGCGCTATGAAAGGCGGCCCGATGGCGAGGTCGGGACGGCAAAATCAAGAAACTCGCGCAGGGAGGCGGGATGCGTGCATTGCTGGGTCTCAGCACGGCCATCGATTGGGTAAACGAGAAAATCGGTGTTTTGTGTAACTGGCTGGTCCTGCTCGCCTGCCTGGTGAGCGGCGGCAACGCCATGGTCCGGTACGCCTACGACCAGAGCTCGAACGCCTGGCTCGAGGTGCAGTGGTACATGTTCGCGGTGATCGTCATGTTCGGCGCTTCGTACACGCTGAAGCGCAACGAGCACGTCCGCGTCGACCTCCTCTACATGACGCTCAGCCGCCGCGGGCAGCTGTGGGTCGACATCCTCGGCACCCTGGTCTTCCTGCTGCCGACCTGCATCATCCTGGCCTGGCTGAGCTGGCCGTTCTTCATGCAGTCCTTCAATGTCAGCGAGCACTCGTCCAACGCCGGCGGCCTGCTGCGCTGGCCGATCAAGCTGGTGCTGCCGGTCGGCTTCGCGCTGGTCGCCCTGCAGGGACTGTCCGAGCTGATCAAGCGCGTGGCCTTCCTCAACGACTACCCCGTCGAGAGCCTCGAAGCCCACTACGAGAGGCCGACGCAATGATCCCCCTGGAGTACATGCCGCCGCTGATGTTCGGCGGCCTCGTCGTGTTCATGATCATCGGCTACCCGGTGGCCTTCTCGCTGGCGGCCGTCGGCTTCTTCTTCGGCTTCCTGTCGATCGAGATGGGCTACTTCACGATGGCCTTCATGCAGGCCATCCCGGGGCGCGTGTTCGGCAGCATCCTGTCGAACGAGCTGCTGCTGGCCATCCCGTTCTTCACCTTCATGGGCGCCATCCTGGAGAAATGCGGGTTGGCGGAGGACATGCTGGAGTCGATGGGCCAGCTGTTCGGCCCGATCAAGGGCGGCCTCGGCTACTCGACGATCATCGTCGGCTTCATCCTCGGCGCGATCACCGGCACCGTGGCGGCGCAGGTCATCGCGATGGCGCTGATCACCCTGCCGGTGATGATGCGCTACCGCTACGACATGCGCTACGCCACCGGCGTGCTGGCCGCCTCGGGCACCATCACGCAGCTGGTGCCGCCGTCGCTGGTGCTGGTCGTGCTGGCCGACCAGCTCGGCCGCTCGGTCGGCGACATGTATCTCGGCGCGTGGGGTCCCTCGCTGCTGCAGATCGCCCTGTTCGCCGGCTACACCTTCTACCTGACCATCGTGAAGCCGGAGGCCCTGCCCCCGGTGCCGCGCACGCTGTTCGGCAAGGAACTGCTGGTCAAGTGCGCGTGGGGCATCATCCCCGCCGCGGTGCTGATCTTCCTCGTGCTGGGTACCATCATGATGGGCCTCGCCACGCCGACCGAGGCGGGCGCCATGGGCACGATCGGCGCGATCGTGCTCGCGGTGGTCCGCAACGCCCCCCTCACCAAGTTCGACAAGTGGGCTTTCGGGGTCGGCTGCGCGGCTGCAATCGCGGGTTTCCTGATCGGCATGGTCGCCTTCAAGTCCCCGGCCTTCAAGGCGGCGTTCACGGTGATGTTCGCCTCGATCATCTGGCTGACCTGGCGGGCGTGGCAGGTGAAGGACCTGCGCGACCTGATCGTGCAGGCCTTCCAGGCGACGATGCGCATCACCGCGATGGTGGCGTTCATCCTGGTCGGTGCGACCTGCTTCTCGATCACCTTCCAGGGCGTCGACGGCAACCAGTGGGTCGAGCACCTGATGTCCAGCCTGCCGGGCGGCGTCTGGGGCTTCCTGATCGTCGTGAACCTGTTCGTGTTCTTCCTGGCGTTCTTCCTCGACTTCTTCGAGATCGCCTTCATCATCGTGCCGATGCTGGCCCCGGTGGCGCAGAAGCTCCTGACGCCGGTGGTCGGGGCGGACGCCGCGCTGATCTGGTTCGGCGTCATGCTCTGCGTGAACATGCAGACCTCGTTCATGCACCCGCCGTTCGGCTTCGCGCTGTTCTACCTGCGCAGCGTGGCGCCGAAGGAAGTGAAGAGCTCGGACATCTACTGGGGCTCGATCCCGTGGGTGCTTCTGCAGCTGATCATGGTGGCGATCGTGATCGCGATCCCGCAGTCGGTGACCTACTTCCTCGACGCGCCGAGCACGGTCGATCCGAGCAAGGTCAAGATCGAAATCCAGGCCCCGCCCTCCGACGACGTGGCGCCGCCGGTCTTCGGCGCGCCACCGAAATAGGCGGGCGTCGCTCGCAAACGCAAAGCCCCGCCGGCAACGGCGGGGCTTTTCTCTTGGAGCCGAAAGGTCCCTTGCTGCGCTCGGGCCGACACGTCTTTGCTTGTCATCCCGGGGCCAGCGAGGGACCCTTCCCGGGCATGCGCTCGCTCTCCCTTTGCGCCGTCCTGCTCGGCCTGGCCCCCGCCCTCGCCCAGGGTCAGCAACAGGCCCAGGACCCTTCCCGAGCCCTCTGCCACGCGGTGGCCCAGTCGATCTCCGGGCTGATGCCGTCGGAGGTGACGGAGGGCCGGCGGGCGTCGCCGCTCGAGGTCCTCGACCGGGCGTCGGGCGGGATCGTTGCCATCGACCGGCCGGCCTGGCCGCCCGAGTCGCCCGCCGATCGGCTGGCCCGGCTGCGCGACACGGACAAGGCGCCGCCCGACCTGCTGGAGGCGGTCGGGCCGCTGCCGGCGCGCGGCGTGTTCCGGTTCGGCCGCGGTTCGCTCTATCTCGGGCGAACCAGCGAGGGCACGGCGCACTGCCAGTCCTTCACCTTCTTCGAGGCCCGGCCCGGCGGGCCCAGCCGCCTGCTGAAGGGCCCCGAGGGCGTCGGCCTGGGCGAGGATGCGGCCTTCTGCTTCGGCAGCGAGGGCCACGCCGGCGAGATCGACGGCGTTCCGGCCTTCATCGTCCAGCGCGACGACCAGGACGCCGTCGAGCTGTCGGTCGTCCCGTGGCGCGACGGGCGGTGGCAACCGGCCTGTCGCGTGACGCTGTCCTTCGACAACGCCTTCGCCGCCACCGAGCGGTTCTGCAAGGGCGTGGACTGCGAGCAGATGGCTGAGCAGGCCCAGGGCCTCGCGAAGGAGCTCGACGAGAGCCTGCGCCAGGGACCCGGCCTGCCCGACCTCAGCCGGCTGGCGGCGCAGGGCCTTGCGCTGACCGGCGCGGCCGACGTGCAGCTCAGCGTTTCCGGCTCGGCGTCATCGCCGGTGATCGGCGGCCGCGTGCAATCGAGCGGCGCGCGCTTCATCGACGCGGGCTCGGGCATCGCCGTCAACGACATCGCCATGACGATCGATCTCGGCGGCGGGGTCGCCCGCGTTTCCTCGCTGACCGGCACGATCTCCAGCGGCGGATCGATCTCGGCGGGCGGAACGATCGGCCTCGACGGCGGGCAGGGGTTCCCGGCCGACCTCTCGATCAAGGTCGCCGACGGCCGCTACACCGATGGCCGCGTCGTCACCGCGAACTTCGGCGGCGATCTGGCCGTCAAAGGTCCGCTGGTCTCGACCCCGACCATTTCGGGCACCGTCAATCTCGGCCGCACCGTGATCACGCTTCCCGAAAAACTGCCGCCGGCGCTGTCGCGACTCAACGTCAAGCACAAGAACGCCAGCGGCGAGGTCTCGCGCCAGGCGGAGGCGTTGAAACCGGTGAGCGCGCAGGGTGGCGGCGGCGGCGGCATAGCGCTCGATCTCAACGTGTCGGCGCCGCAGCAGATTTTCGTGCGCGGACGCGGCCTCAATGCCGAACTCGGGGGCACGATCAAGCTTGTCGGCCCAGCGTCGTCGCCGGTGGCGAACGGCCTGTTCGAGATGCGGCGCGGCCGCCTGGGCATTCTCGGGCGCAGGCTCGATTTCAACGAGGGGTCGATCGGCTTTGCGGGTTCGTTCGTGCCGGAACTGGATTTCGCGGCGACCTCTACCGTGAACGGCGGCACCGTGACGGTCACCGTGACCGGGCAGGCCAGCAATCCGAAATTCACCTTCACCTCGGTGCCGGCCATGCCGGAGGACGAGGTGTTCGCGCAGCTCGTCTTCGGCCGCGCGATGGGCAGCCTTTCGGCCGTGCAGATCGCCCAGCTTGCGCAAGCGGCGGCGCTGCTCGCCGGCGTCGGCGGGTCGACGGGCCTGCTCGACAAGCTGCAGTCCAATCTCGGCGTCGACGATCTCGACGTGAAGACGGACGAGGAGACCGGCGACACCTCCGTCTCGGTCGGCAAATATCTGAACGATCGCACCTATATCACGATCGAAAAGGGCTCGCGGCCGGGCTCCGGCAAGGCGGCTATCGACCTGAATGTCGGCAAGGGCGTGAAGCTGCGCGGCGAGGCCGCCGACGACGGCTCCACCAAGGGCGGCATCTTCTACGAAAAAGAGTACTGACCGTCTCGCGCCGGTCGCCAACCCGTTGAAGGCCCGCACGCTTTCGCCACGATTGCGAAATTAGCGCCAATATTGTCGCAATCACGCCAATGGCGATCACGCGACCGTTGCAGACTGTCATCTAATTTCCGCGGTTGCGCCCTCAGACTTTGACAGCGGGCCTGTCCTGCGGAATGTTAACGGCCAAACCGCCATCCAATGGGAGAACTTCTATGACCATGTTCAAAAGTAATGGTGACCGTGTCCCGGATCATATCCTGGCGATGGCGGAGTCGGTGAAGGCCGGCAAGTACGACCGCCGCGAGTTCCTCGCGCTGGCCAGCGCCTTCGGCGCCTCGACCGCCATGGCCTACGGCCTCGTCGGCCTCGCGGCCCCGACCCAGGCGATCGCCCAGG
>JAIUOX010000135.1 GCA_020160955.1 Pseudomonadota bacterium | reverse complement strand
AATCGACCACGTTGGCCTGGCGCGAGACCGTCATGACGACGGTGTAGTAGCTCTCCTTGGTCGTGATCAGCAGCGGCCAGAGATACTGGTTCCAGCCATAGATGAACTGGATCACGAACAGCGCGGCGATCGAGGTCCGGCTCATCGGCAGCAGGATGTCCCAGAAGAAGCGCATCGGCGAGGCCCCGTCGACGCGCGCCGCTTCGGTGAGTTCGTCGGGAACGCTCAGGAAGAACTGGCGGAACAGGAACGTCGCCGTCGCCGAGGCAATCAGCGGAATGATCAGGCCGGAATAGGAATCGAGCATGCCAAGCGAGGCGACGACCCCGTAGGTCGGCACGATGCGGACCTCGACCGGCAGCATGAGGGTGACGAAGATCGCCCAGAAGAAATACATCCGGCCGGGAAAGCGGAAGTAGACGATGGCGAAGGCCGAGATGATGGAGATGGCGATCTTCCCGATGGCGACACCCAGCGCCATGATCAGGCTGTTGGTCAGCGTCATCATGACGGGCGTGCTGCCGACGCGGCCGTAACCCTCGGTCAGGACCTTCGTGTAGTTCTCGATCAGATGGGGGCCGGGCAGCAGCGGGATCGGTGACTGCAGCATGGTCTGCTGGCTGTGCGTGGAGGCGACGAACGTCATCCACACCGGGAAGGCGATGATCGCCAGGCCGACGAGCACAACGAAATGGCTCAGCATCGTGAGGAAGGGCCGGTTCTCTACCATGTGAGTATGGGCATCAGTAATGCACCCGGCGCTCGATGAAGCGGAACTGCACGACGGTGAGCAGGACGACCACGATCATCAGGATCACCGACTGCGCCGAGGAGCCGCCGAGATCCTGGCCGCGGAAGCCGTCGTTGAAGACCTTGAACACCAGGATTTCCGTGGACTTGCCCGGCCCGCCCTTGGTCAGCGAGTCGACGACGCCGAAGGTGCCGAAGAAGGCGTAGATGATGTTGACGACGAGCAGGAAGAAGCCGACAGGCGAGAGCAGCGGGAAGACGATGTCCCAGAAGCGCCGGCCGGGGCCCGCGCCATCGATCGCCGCCGCCTCGATCAGCGATTTCGGGATCGACTGCAGGCCGGCCAGGAAGAACAGGAAATTGTAGCTGATCTGGTTCCACACCGCAGCGATCACCACCAGCATCAGCGCCTGGTTGCCGTTGATCACGTAGTTGAATTCGATGCCGATGCCCTGGAGCATCCAGGCGACGATGCCGACCGAGGGGTTGAACAGGAAGCCCCACAGGACGCCGGCGACGGCAGGCGCCACGGCATAGGGCCAGACGAGCAGCGCCTTGTAGCCGGTGGCGCCACGGACGACGCGGTCGGCCATCACCGCCAGCAGCAGCGAGAGCGCGAGCCCGACGGCGGCGACCAGGAAGCTGAACACGACGGTGAGCCGCGCCGAGTGGTAGTAGCCCGGGTCGTTGAACAGGTGGATGAAGTTGTCGAGGAAGACGAACTTGGTATTGCCGCCGAACGCATCCTCGATCAGCACCGACTGGTAGATCGCCTGGCCGGACGGCCAGAAGAAGAAGACCAGTGTGATGAGGATCTGCGGCGCCACCAGAAGGTAGGGCAGCCAGCGTTCGTTGAAGGTGACGCGTTTTTCCATCGAGCTAGACCGTAGCCCTCCCCCTCCCGGCCTCCCCCGTTTGACGGGGGAGGGGATTTGAAGGGCCAGCCTTCCCCTTCTCTGCCTCCCCCGTCAAACGGGGGAGGTGGTCCGAAGGACCGGAGGGGGAAAGCAACGGCAAGGCTTTACTTATTGGCCGCTTCGAAGCGCTTGAGCTGCTCGTTGCCCGCCTTCACGGCGTCGTCGAGCGCGGTCTTCGCGTCCTTCTTGCCCGACCAGACGTTCTCGAGCTCGCCGTCCACGATGTCGCGGATCTGCACGAAGTTGCCGATGCGCAGGCCCTTCGAGTTGGCCGTCGGCGGGTTGAGCGTCAGCTCCTGGACAGCCACTTCGCGGCCCGGGAACTTCTTGTAGAAGCCGTCCTTCTCGGTCGCCTCGGCGGCGGCGGTCGTGATCGGCACGTAGCCCGTCTCCTGGTGCCACTTGGCCTGCACCGGCGTGCTGGCGAGGTAGCTCATGAACTTGGCGACGCCCTTGTACTCGGCTGCCGGACGGCCCTGCAGCACCCACAGGGTGGCGCCGCCGATGATCGAGTTCTGCGGCTTGGCAATCACGTCGGGCGAGTAGGGCATCATGCCGATGCCGAACTTGGACGCGCCGCCCAGCGCCTTCTCGATGCCCGCCGCCGAGCCGGACGAGGCGACGTGGAAGACGCAGTCGCCGGCGGTGAACAGCGCCGTCGACTTACCTTCGCGGCCACCATAAACGAAGGTCTTGTCCTTGCCCCAGTCGGCCAGCATCTGGATGAATTTCACGCGCGGCGCGTCGTTGAACTTCAGCTCGATGTCGGTGCCGCCGAAGCCGTTGTCCTTGGTCGCGTAGGGCAGATTGTGCCAGGCGCCGTAGTTCTCGATCATCGTCCAGGTCTGCCACTGCGGGGTGAAGCCGCACTTGGCGCCGGCCGCGATCGCCTTCTTGGCCATCTCGCCCAGCTCCGGCCAGGTCTGCGGCGGCTTGTTCGGGTCGAGCCCGGCCTTCTGCAGCAGCTCCTTGTTCCAGTAGAGCACCGGGGTCGAGGAGTTGAACGGCATCGACAGCAGCTTGCCGTCGGTCGTCGAGTAGTAGCCGTAGACCGGGCCGATGAAGGCCTTGGGATCGAACGGCTCCTTGGCGTCGGCCATCACCGAGTAGATCGGGTACACGGCGCCCTTGGCGGCCATCATGTTGGCGGTGCCGACCTCGAAGACCTGCACGATGTGCGGCGCCTGCTTGGCACGGAAGGCGGCGATCGCCGCGGTCAGGGTCTCGGTGTAGGAGCCCTTGTAGACCGGGACGATCTTGTACTCGCTCTGGGACTTGTTGAAGCCCGCCGCGATCTCGTTGACCGTCTCGCCGAGGTTGCCGCCCATGGCGTGCCAGAACTGGATCTCGGTCTGCGCCCACGCCGGCAGGGCGGCCAGCAGCGACGCCGCCGCGGCCGAGGTCAGGAACATGCGCCTCATGACAAATAGCCTCCCATGAAAATCGCGTCGATCTATCGGCGAGCCGAAAGACCGCGCGGTGTCTGTCTTGTTACAGTCTGATGACAGTCCACCACCGCGTCGCGGCAGCGTCAACCCAGCGCGGCCAGCACCACGTCGGGGGCGTCGGTGATGACGCAGTCGACCCCCATCCCGACCAGTGCCCGGGCAACCGCCCCGTCGTTGATCGTGTAGACGCTGAGCGCGTAGCCGGCCTGGCGGATCTCGACCGCGCGCGGCGCGGTCAGCCGCTTGCCGTTGGTGTTGATGCCGACCGCGCCGACCGCCTCGGCGCGCGCCCGCCAGTCGTCACGGATCTCGTCCAGCAGCAGGGCCCGGTCGTACTCGGGGGCGGCGTCGCGCGCCGCCGCCAGCGAGCCGTCCTTGAAACTCGACAGCAGCGGCGCCGGCAGGCTGGCCGGCCAGCAGCGGCGCAGGGTCTGGACGGCGACCGTCGCGGTCGCGGCCTCGCGGCCCGGGCAGGGCTTGATCTCGACGTTGCAGCCCAGCCCCTCGGCGGCGAAGCAGGCGATCGCTTCCTCGAAGGTCGGCACGACCGCCGGCAGCTCGGCCCGCGGGGTCGCGGCGACCAGCCGGTCGACCCCGGTGGTGCGCTTCAGCGACTCGTCGTGCATCACGATCGGCACGCCGTCGGCGGTCAGCTTGACGTCGATCTCGACCCAGGCCGCGCCGCGGCGGCGGGCCTCGCGGAACGAGTCCAGGGTGTTCTCGAGGACGTAGGCCGCCGCGCCGCGGTGGCCGATGACGGTGGGCAAGTGCAGCATTCGCCAATACAAAGCTATGTCGGTACCGCCCAATAGACGAATGACCCACCCCGTGTCGAATACTCCCGCGTCGATTTTCCCCGATCGCTTCCGGCTCGACGGCCGCACCGCCCTGGTCACCGGCTCGGCCCGCGGGCTGGGCTGGGAGATCGCCCGCGCCCTGGCCGAGGCCGGCGCCCGCCCGGTCCTGCACGGCCGCGCCGCCGAGCGGCTGGCGCCGCGCGTCGGCGAACTGAAGGCGGCGGGCTTCCCGGCTGCCGCCGTGACCTTCGACATGGCCGACCGCGCCGCCATGCAGGAAGCGGTCGACGGGCTCGGGCCGATCGACGTGCTGGTCCACGCTGTCGGCGAGCGCGACCGCCGGCCGTTCGACCAGATCTCGCCCGAGGACTTCGCCGCCCTGGTCGACGTCGACCTGGTGGCCGCCCATGCCCTCGTGAAGCGGGTGCTGCCCGGCATGCTGGAGCGCGGCTGGGGCCGCATCATCCTCGTGACCTCGATCGTCGGCGAACTGGCGACGCCGGGCGCCGCCTCCTACGCCGCCGCCAAGGCGGGACTGGCGGCGCTCGCCCGGTCGCTGGCCGCCGAGGTGGCGAGCCGCGGCGTCACCGCCAACGCCCTGTCGCCCGGCTTCTTCGCCACCGAGACCAACCTCGCGCTGATCGACTCGCCGGCCGGCCGCCGGCTGGCCGAGCGCTGCCCGACCAAGCGCTGGGCCGATCCGCCGGAGATCGCCGGCGCGGCGCTGTTCCTCGCCTCGCCCGCCGCCTCGTTCGTCAACGGCCACACGCTGGTGGTCGATGGCGGCGTCTCCGCGACCTACATCGCGTGAAGCGGCAGCACGTCCTGCGGGGGCTCGCCGGCCTCCTCGCGACGCTGCCGGCCGGCGCCGCCTGGGCCGCCGGCGGCGACGCGCCGAAGGTGGTGGGCAGCACGCTCGGCCTCGAATGGGGCCTGCCGTTCGTCGGCATCCTGCTGTCGATCGCCCTGATGCCGCTGCTCGTACCGTCGTTCTGGCACCACCACTTCGGCAAGGTCTCGGCGGCGTGGGCGCTGCTGGTCGTCGTGCCGTTCGCCGCCCTGCACGGCGTGCCGACCACGCTCTACGAGGTGCTGCACCTGCTGCTGCTCGACTACGTGCCGTTCATCGTGCTGCTGACCGCGCTGTTCACCGTGACCGGCGGCATCCACATCCGCGGCAACCTGCACGGCTCGCCGTCGATGAACACCGCGCTGCTGGCGCTCGGCACCGTGCTGGCCGGCTGGATGGGCACGACCGGCGCGTCGATGCTGCTGATCCGCGCGGTGATCCGCGCCAACGACGACCGCCGCCACAAGCGGCACGTCTTCGTGTTCTTCATCTTCCTCGTCGCCAACATCGGCGGCGCGCTGACGCCGCTCGGCGACCCGCCGCTGTTCCTCGGCTTCCTGAAGGGCGTCTCGTTCTTCTGGACCACCGAGCACCTGTTCGGCGAGATGCTGACCGCCGCGATCGTGCTGCTCGGCCTGTTCTACGCGCTCGACAGCTGGTGGTACCGCCAGGAAGGCCACCTGCCGCGCGATCCCACGCCCGACTCGCCGCTGCGCATCGAGGGCGGCGTCAACATCGTGCTGATGCTGGCCGTGGTCGGCGCGGTGCTGGCCAGCGGCACCTGGAAGCCCGGCATCACCTTCACCGTGTTCCACGTGCCGCTGGAGCTGCAGAACGTGCTGCGCGACCTCGCGCTGGTCGGCCTGACGGGCCTGTCGCTGCGCCTGACGCGCCGCGCGGTGCGCCGCGACAACGGCTTCGGCTGGGCGCCGATGATCGAGGTCGCCAAGCTGTTCGCCGGGATCTTCATCACCATCGCGCCGGTGCTGGCCATCCTGCAGGCCGGTCGCGACGGCGCGCTGGCGCCGCTGGTCGCCCTGGTGACCGGGCCGGACGGCCAGCCGGCCAACGCCTGGTACTTCTGGCTGACCGGCCTCCTGTCGAGCTTCCTCGACAACGCGCCGACCTACCTCGTGTTCTTCAACCTGGCGGGCGGCGACGCGGCGACCCTGATGGGGCCGCTGGCCGGCACCCTGGCCGCGATCTCGTGCGGCGCGGTGTTCATGGGCGCCAACAGCTACATCGGCAACGCGCCCAACTTCATGGTCAAGGCGGTGGTCGAGGAAGCCGGCATCCGCATGCCGAGCTTCTTCGGCTACATGGCCTGGTCGGGCGCCATCCTGCTGCCGCTGTTCGCGCTGATGACGTTGCTGTTCTTCCGCTGACCGCCCCGCTGACCGCCCCGCTGACCACCATGACCCTGTCGACCCGCCGCTTCCTGGCCGGCCTGGCCGGCGCCGCCCTGGCCGCTCCCGGCGTCGCCCCGGCGCAGCCCGCGCCGCGGCCCTACCGCACCGAGATCGTGGTCCGCACGGCGCGCAACCTGCGCACGCCGGCCGAGGTCGCGAGCCTGGTCGAGCACGCCGCCGCCACCAGCGTCGCGGTGATCAACGTCGCCGCCAAGCAGGACGAGGACGACGAGGTGCCGTCCGGCACGGTGTTCTTCCACAGCCACCTCGCGCCGCGCGCGCCGGGCTGGGAACGCTTCGACGCCCTGGCGGAAACCGTGCGGGTGGCGCACCGGCACGGCATCAAGGTGCGCGCCTGGGTGCCGCAGTTCCACGACCAGGCGGCGGCACGCCGCCACCCGGCGTGGCAGATGCAGGCCGCGGTCGACGGCAAGCCGGTGCCGTTCGAGGGCAAGAAGAACAAGGAGTACTTCGTCAACCCGCTCGACCCCGAGGTGCAGGACTACCAGCGCGCCATCGTCGCGGAGATCGCCCGCGGCTACGCGGTCGACGGCATCGTGCTCGACTGGCTGCGCTTCGACGACTTCAACATGGATGTCGGTCCGGGTACCCGCGCGCGCTACCGGGCGCACGCCGGCATCGACCCGCTGGCCATCGACTTCGCCACCGACAACCCGGCGCGACGCGCCTGGAACGCCTGGCGCGCCGCCGCGCTGGGCGACTACGTGCGCGGCATCCGTGGCCTGCTCGACGCCACGCGCCCCGGACTCGAGCTCGGCTTCTACATCCTGCCGCCGGAGTTCGTCGAGCTGGCGCAGGACGCCGCGACCTTCGCCGGCGCGGTCGACTTCCTGTCGCCGCTCGCCTACTTCCGCGACTGGGGCTACGCGCCGCGCTGGGTCTACCGCAACGTCATTCCCGACACCGTCGCCAAGGCCGGCCGCGCCCGCGTCATCCCGGTGCTCGACGAGGACTGGACCGACGCCGCCTACCGCGAAATCATCCCGCACCTGCGGCGGGACTTCCCGGCCATCGACACGCTGTCGTGGTTCGTCTACGGCCGCTGGAACGAGGGCGTGTTGCGGCGCATCGACCTGTTGCGGCGCTGGTGAGCGAGGATGGCACGATGAAGAGAGCGAGCGTGGGCCTGGTGGTGGCGATGCTGGCCGTCCCGGCCGCGGCGATGGCGCAGGCGCCGCAGAAGGCCGCGCCGACCCCGTCGGCCAAGCCCGCCGCCGCGCCCGCCGCGACCTCGCCGCCCGGGCCGGTCGTCTGCGGTTCGATCAAGGGCGAGGCGACGCGCACCGGGTCGGGCACGCAATGGTCGATCGACACGCCGGCCGGCAAGACCACCGAGAACGGCGCGCTGAAGAGCGGCCCGCGCTTCGACTGCCTCGACGGCAAGGTGCTGGTCGTCGAGTTCACCTCGACCGCCGGCCATTCGTTCTTCGAGGCCCACTTCGCCGACGGCACGACCATCGGCTATGGCCGCCAGCAGATCGACAAGCGCGGCGGCCGCGTCGTGCTGCCGATCCAGGCCCGGGCACGCATGCCCGAGGCGGCGCGCGGCCTGTTCGACTATCACTGCAAGCTGAACATGCCAGCCGACCCGATCCCGGCGGCGGCGCGGGCCGACTGCCTGCCCTAGGGCGGCGCCTACTTCTTGGCCGGCTTGCGGTCCTTCAGCGCCTGGACCAGCGAGTCGGCGCCCTCGCGCAGCTTGTCGAGGTGGGCCTGGTCGAGGAAGTCGTGGTGGACGAGGCCCTCGCCGAGCTGGGCCAGGATGTCGGCCAGCAGGTAGTAGTGCAGGTGCACCGAGACCTCGCGCCGCTCCTCGCCCGACCGCACGATGCGCAGCATCACCTCGTCGGGCTCGACCTTGACCTCGAACGACGATTCGCGCCCGAACGCGCCCATGTAGGCCTTGCTGGGAAAGTCGACCGAGACTTCCGCCCGGTCACTGATCGATTTCATGGCGCCGCTCCCGATCCTGCCGCCCCTTGGTAGCAAGGACGCGGGCGGCGCCCTTGACGCAGATCAACCGCGGCCGCTACAGCCATGGGTCATGGCTGATCCCGATGAAGACTACGTGTACGACGAGGCGAGCGGCGAGTGGATTCCCGCCGCCGAGGCCAAGGCGAAGCAGGCCGCGGCGAGTGCCGTCGAGGTCCGCGACTCGGTCGGCAACCTGCTGGCCGACGGCGACAGCGTGGTGCTGATCAAGGACCTCAAGGTCAAGGGCGCCAACCAGACGCTGCGGCGCGGCACGGTCATCAAGACGATCCGCCTGACCGGCGACGACCAGGAGATCGACTGCCGCTTCGAGGGCATCAAGGGCCTCGTCCTGCGCGCGGAGTTCGTGCGCAAGCGCTAGGCCCGGGAGTCCCGATGTTCGCCAACAGCTTCTTCTACGAGTTCGTCACGCTGTACGTCATCCTCGACCCGGTGGCGACGATCCCGGTGTTCCTCGCCGTGACGACGGGCCTGACGCGCCGCCGCCAGCTGGCGGTCGCCGGCGCGGCCTGCCTGATCGCCTTCGCGATCCTGCTGTTCTTCATCCTGCTGGGCGACAAGCTGCTCGACGCGCTGCATGTCGAGATGGCCGCGTTCCAGCTGGCCGGCGGGCTGGTGCTGCTGCTGTTCGGCCTGCAGATGACGCTGGGCAAGGTGACGGAGACCGCGCTGTCGATGCCGGCCGACGCCACGATCATCCATCGCTCGGTCTTCCCGCTGGCCATGCCGTCGATCGCCGGCGCGGGCTCGATCCTGACCGTCATGCTGCTGGCCGACAACACCGACCGCACCTTCGCCGAGCAGGTCCAGACCACCGCCGTCCTGGTCGCCTGCCTCGTCGCCCTGTTCGTGGGCTTCGCGCTGTCGAGCGTGCTGTCGCGGCTGCTCGGCCGGGGCGGCATCGAGATCGTCAGCCGGGTGTTCGGCCTGATCCTGACCAGCATCGCCGTCACCAACCTGATCGTCGCCATCAAGCTGAGCTTCGGCCTGCCGATGCCCGCTACCTGAGCGGCAACGCCGGGCCGTCCGAGGCGGCCTGCCGCGCGAGGCAGTCGCGGTCGAGCGGGATCAGCGAGAAGCGGCCGATCTCGCGCCGGCCGTCCGGCCGCAGGCACGCTTCCAGCCACGGGAACGCGGCGAGGCGCACCGCCATCCAGGTGCGCGGCCCGTCCATGACCACGAGATCGCTGCCCGCCGCCAGGATGTCGCGGCGGAACCGCGCGTCGAAGGCGGCGCGCGCCGGTCCGTCCGCCGGAAAGGACAGGGTGCGGTGCCAGAACAGCGCCGGCGGCACCGGCGCGCGCCCGATCAGCGGGTAGAGCACCGAGTCGCTGACGATCACCGGCGGAATCGGCCGCCCCGCCAGCTCGGCGACCAGCCGGCGGTAGCTGTCGGCGCTGTCGGCGTCGAGGCCGGCGGCGAACGGCGGCAGCGCCCAGCGCAGGTGCGCGAGCTGCGGGCTGATGACGGCGGCATCGACGCCGGCCGGCACGCCGCCCTCGAAGTCGTTGAGGTAGCGCGGCATCACCCACGTCCCCAGCATCAGCAGCGTCGCCGCGGTGGCGACCGCCGCCGCGGCGGTGGCGATCGCCGGGACGAGGCGCTGCAGCGCGGCGTGCGCCGCCACCCAGGCCAGCGCCACCAGCGCCAGCGCCGACACCGGCTGGTTGCGGGTCAGCGCCATGAACAGGACGGCGATGCCGAAGGCCGTCGCCGCGAACAGCGCCAGGATCGCGGGATCCCGCCCGGGGTCACGCGCGCGGGCCCGCGCCGCGACGACCAGCGCGGCGATCACCGGCAAGAGCGCGAGCAGATACAGCGCCACCACCAGGGCGCGTCGCACGAAAGCGTCGCCGACCGCGACCGGCGCTGCCTCGACGGCCACCGCAACCTCGACGACCTCGCTCGAGGTCGCCCGTTCGAGGGCCAGCGCCAGCGGCGCGTCGAGGGTCTGCGCCACGAAGGCCTCGGCCGTCACGCCGACCAGCCGCAGCGCCAGCGCCGCGGCGGCGGCCCACAGCAGCGACGCGACGGCGACGGCCAGCAGGTCGCGCCCGCGCTGCTGGCGCCGGGCGGCTACGACGAGGGCGAGGCCACCGGCGAGGAGCGCGTAGGCCGACGGCACGGGCTTGGAGAAGAAGGCGAGCAGGAACAGCGGCGGCGCGGCGAGCCACCAGCGCCGGCCCCTCGCCGGGTCGAGGATGCCGAGCAGCACGACCGCCAGCAGCCAGGCCGAGAAGATCGCCGCGTGCTGGTCGACGTAGGGCGTCGCCATCGGTGGGTAGGCGACGACGGCGGCCAGCCCGCCGTACAACGTCGCCGCTCCCAACCGCAGCCCCAGCCGCCGGCCGAGGAACAGCATCGACGCGGCGAACGCGGCATTGAGCAGCGAGGCCTGCAGGACGTAGGCGGTCCACGACACGCCGAGCAGCAGGAACAGCGGGGCCTGCAGCAGGATCGGCACGAGGCCGAACGGCAGCCAGAAGTCGACGTACGGGACCTGACCGGCCAGCAGCCGCCACGCGCCGTTGTAGACGATCGACTGGTCCAGCGGCATGTAGCCCTGGTTGCCGACATGCTGGTTGAGGGCGACGGCCACCACGACGACCAAGGCGTAGGCCGCCGCCTCGCCTCCCAGGATCCGAACGGCCACGCCTCGCTATCCCCGCTTCCCCGAACCTTATAGCATCGCCGGCAAAAGACCCGCACCCGGGAGGGAGCCATGCTGAGCGCGGCGGACAATGCCTACCTGACCTCGTGCGGCAAGGGCACGCCGATGGGCGAGCTGCTGCGGCGCTTCTGGCATCCCGCGCTGCTGTCGTCCGAGCTGCCGGAGCCCGATGGACCGCCGCGCAAGGTGCGCCTGCTGGGCGAGGACCTGCTGGCCTTCCGCGACACCAAGGGCCGCGTCGGCATCGTCGAGCCGCACTGCCCGCACCGCGGCGCCAACCTCTACTACGGGCGCAACGAGGACTGCGGGCTGCGCTGCGTCTACCACGGCTGGAAATTCGACGTCGACGGCGCCTGCGTCGACCTGCCGACCTCGCCGCCGGAGTCTAACTACAAGGATACGATCCGCCTGCTCGCCTACCCGGTGCGCGAATGGGCTGGCCTGGTCTGGGTCTACATGGGCCCGCGCGAGACCATGCCCGAGCTGCCGCAGCTCGAGCTCGGCCTGGTGCCGGACGCGCATCGCTACGTCTCGAAGAAGTGGCAGGACTGCAACTGGGTGCAGAGCCTCGAGGGCGCGATCGACACCGCGCACTTCTCGTTCCTCCACCGCGTGCTCGACACCGACGAGACGCGCAAGCTCGAGCTCTTGCGCCGCACCGCGGCGATCGGCGCCGGCGACGCGCTGCAGGACCGCATCCGCTGGATCACCGACGATCCGCGGCCGCGCTTCGCGATCGCCGCGCACGACACCGGGCTGACCATCGGCGCATCGCGCAAGACCGACGGCACCGATCGCTACTGGCGGGTGTCGCAGTACATGATGCCGAACCACGCGCTGGTGCCGGTCGCCTTCCCCGGCGACGTCTACCACGGGCAATGCTGGGTGCCGGTCGACGACACGACGTGCTGGATCTACACTTACAGCTGGCTGCCCGACCGCCCCTTCACCGCCGCCGAGCGCGAACGCTACGCCGGCGGCCTCAGCCTGCATGCCGAGGTCGACTCGTCCTACATGCCGCTGCGCAACCTGCGGAACGAGTACGGGCTCGACCGCCAGGCGCAGAAGACCCTGAGCTACACCGGCATCCCCGGCGTCAGCGAGCAGGACGCGGCCATCCAGGACAGCCAGGGCCCGGTGCAGGACCGCACCCGCGAACACCTCGGCCCGACCGATGCCGGCATCGCCGAGTTCCGCAAGATGCTGCTGGCCAATGCCCGCGCGCTGCAGCAGGGCACGCCGCCGCCCGCCGCGGCCCATGCGCGGGGATACGCGCTGCGCGCCGGCGGCTGGGTCGCGCCGGCGCAGGCCGACCTCGCGGCGGTGATGGACCAGCGCTTCGGGCCCGGCCGCGGCTATGTCGGGGACGCGTACGGGCTGTAGCGCCGGCCGGCGACCAGCGCGGGGTGATCCATCCCCCGGGTCGCGCCGTAGACGATGCTGGAGGTTGCGTTTCCGCCTCCGCCCGTCCGCCGTCGCCACTACACCCCCGGCACGCGCGGCCGGATGACCTCGCGATGACCGGCCGTCACGTCCCACCCTGGACGGCCGGTCATCCTTTTCCGTGCTGTCGCGCGGGCCTAGTGGCGGTGGCCGGCCGCGCCGCCCATGACGGCGGGATCGAGCATCCCGAACACCATGGCGATGTGCCCGACGACGAGGAACAGCGCCACGAAGGCGGCATGCAGGCCCATGCGGCCGTGCTCGTCGCGCCCCCGGCCCAGCAGGCCGAGATCGAGCAGCGAGAGGCCGAGCGTGCTTTTGCCGCCGCCGCTCGGGATAAGCGCGAGCGCGGCGCGGCCGTCGGGCAGGCCGAGGCCCAGCGCGTGCACGCGGTGGAGGCCCTGTTCGTCGAGGAAGCGGCCGAGCTCGCTTTGTAAATACAGGTAGCCGATTTCCTCGGTGAGCGAGGGGCTTTCGCAGATCAGCTCGGCGTGGGAGGCCGGCCCCGAGCGCTGCACTCGCAGCACGGCGCCGCCGCTATATTCGTATACCAGCGTGCCTTCGGGGCTTTCGTAGAGCACGCAGTCGGAGAAAATACGCGTCGCTTTGCGGGAGGGTAAGTCGCGCGGCCGGGGGGAGCGCGCCAGCAGCTCCAAGGCGATGGAGTACGGGGCGGATTCTTCGCTCTCTTGCGCCGGGCGATGGAAGTAGAAGTCGAAGTCGCGCGCGAGCCGCTCGGCGCCCGGCCCGCGGATCTCCAACGCGATCCCGTGCACGGTTCCGCGCTGAGGTTTCGATTTGCCTTTTGCTGCGTCCGGGGCGAGCATGAGGCGAATTTATGGCATCGGTAAGCGGTATTCAAGGAGATCGGCGGTGAGGCGACCGGGCGCGGATTACAGCGCTCCGTGGCACGCGTTAGAGCGGCCCGCGCTATCGGTGGTGATCCTCGGTTACCGTTCGGCCGCGCTGCTCGAACGGGCGGTGGAGTCGCTCGCCGCGCATACGGAGCGGCGCGACTGGGAGCTGGTGCTGGTGCTGAATGGCGCCAGCGCGCCGGTGACCGCCCTCGCCGAACGTTGGCTGCGCGAAGCACGCTGGCCGCTATGCGTGATTCGATCGAGCGGCACCGAGCCGGGCACCGCCCGTAACCTCGGCGTGGTGGCGGCGCGGGCACCGCTGCTGCTTTTTCTCGACGACGACACCGAATCTTTCCGGGATCTACCCGCCGCCGTGGCTCGTATTTTCGCGCGGCTGGAAGTGACCGCCGCCGGCGGCGCCAACCTCACGCCTTTGGGAAGCGCGATGCTCGAGCGCGCTACGGGCCTAGCGATGGCCAGCTGGTTCGGCGCGGCGTCGATGCGCGCCCGGTATTGCCTGGCGGCCGAAGGGCCGGCCGATGAGCACTCCCTGATCCTTTGCAACCTGGCCGTGCGGCGCGAGGCCTTCGACCGGCTGGCGGGCTTCGCGCCCCATCTGGTTTCCAACGAGGAAAACGTGCTCCTGCAACGGCTGGCCGAAGGCGGAAGCGTGCTTTGGCGCACGCCCGATCTCGCCGTTTATCATCGTCGCCGTGCGCGCTGGCGAGGCCTGTTGCAGCAGGCGGCCAAGTACGGCAA
>JAIUOX010000134.1 GCA_020160955.1 Pseudomonadota bacterium | reverse complement strand
CTGCTCGTGAAGACCGCCGACGGCGTCCGCGAGCCGCAGAACCGCCGCGTCGAGATCGTCATCCAGTAAGACGATCCGAAGCTGGACTTCGGGAACGGCCGGGCTCTGCCCGGCCGTTTTCTTTTGCGCTTGATCCAGGACATGGCTCGGCCCGCGGGGAGCGCCCACGCTCGCCGCCATGATGTCCCTGCTCAAGTCGATGATCCCGGGACTGCTGGGGATCGCCGCGACGATCGCCGCTATCCCAACCGCTTCGGCCGAGCGGCGTCCCGACCTCGAGGTCCGGCTGGGCGGCGCGTTCGAGAACTACCTGCTCGGCGCCGCTGCCGAGCCGCTGGTGGAAGCGGGCTGGATGGCCGACTACGACGCGGCGCCACCTGACCCCGCGTCAGGGCCGCGCAACGCGGCGAGGATCCGGGTCCGCGCGTTCGGTCCACCATGGGACGGCTACCCCTCGGTCGACGCGTTCTATGCGACCCTGCTCTCCCAGCACCGGCAAAAGGCCCACCTCGCGTCCACGCGGATCGCGGGTGTCGATTGCGAGCGGGGGCCGCAGCGGGGCAGCGCGTCGTACATCGTCACCCTGTGCAAGCACGACGGCTTCGTCGTGTTGGCGACGACGCACGACCTGGACCGGCAGATCGACGACATAGCGCTGGTCGCGACCCTCCTCGGCCGCCTCGGTGCGACCCGGGAGGACGATGCCGCCGCGCGCTGCCCGCCGCCGGGCGCGGACACCCTGGCCAAGCGGGCGGCGATCGACACCGAGTGGGTCGTCGACTTCCTGCGGACACGCCTCGCCATCAGGAGCGAACTCGAGCGCCGTTGCTTCAACGCGGCCCTCCGGCTCGAACCCGGCGCGGTCGAAAGCATCACGCCGGCCTTCTACGATGCGCTGGCCGCCCGCCAGGACTACGACGCCGCTCTTGCCGCGAGGCGGCGCTGGTTCAGCGCGCAGAGGGGGCAGGAAACCGAGGCCGCGCGCCGGGCCGAAGCGAATGCCGGAACCGACAGCTGGCCCGTCATGCTGCTCGGGGAAGCGGCGGCCCGCACCAGCGCGCTGCCACCGGGCATCGTGGCGACGGCCGTCCTGTTGTTCGAGGCCGAGATGCAGCACCTGCGCGACACCGTCGTGATCCCGGCCTTCAACGAGGACCTCTACGCGAGCTACCGGCGCCTGCGACTGCAGCACGATTCCGTCGAGGCCTTCGACATCGCCAGCACGCGGCCCGGCTCGGCCTATCACCTGCTCGTGCAGCAGATGGTGCCCCGCGCCGGCGCGCAGGCCCTGTCGGGGGAGGCCCGTTCGCAGCGAGTCGCCGCGTTCTGGCGGGCGTGGCTGGAGACGCGCTTCCAGGCCGACGAGACGCTGTCGAAGGGACCGCCGGACCAGCAGGTCAAGGACGCGCTGGCACCGGCCCAGCGCTGCATCGGCAGACTGCGCGCCTCCTTCGCGCGCTGCGTCACGGATGTCGAGAAGGCGCTGGGCCGCTGACCGCGCCTACCGGCCTTCGCGCCACCAGGCGGCGCCGAGCGCCAGCAGGAAGGCCAGTGCGACCAGGATGCCGGGCAGCAGCGGCAGCTGGTTGATGCCGGCGACCGTGTAACCCTCGTTGCGGCGCAGGCCGATCCAGTCGGAGCCGCCGGCGGCGCGGCCGGGCCGCACCGAGCGGATGTCGGGATCGGCGTTCTCGGCCAGCCAGACCGTCGAGCCGCCCGAGGCATCGACCAGCGGCTTCAGCCTGGCCTCGGTGGCGCGCACGTCGGCGAACTCGAGCGGGTCGGGCGTGCCGACCGCCGCGACGGTGCGCAGCGTGCCGTCGTCGAAACGGTAGAGGCCGGGCTTGTCGACGTCGATCACGCCCAGGCCGAGGCCGGGGCTGGCCTGGCGCAGGTCGATGGTCTTCGTGCTGCCGTCCGGCGCCGTCATCGTGACCTGCGGGAAGGTAGCGGCCAGCGTGCGGCGCGTCACCTCGATGCGGCCGCCGACGGCGGTGGCGCGCAGCGCCTCTTCCTCGAGGTCGGGTTCCTTCATCAGCCAGTGCGCGACGCGGCGCACCAGCTCGGGCTGCGGCCCGCCGCCGTCGATGCCGCGGTTCCACAGCCACAGGTGATCGGACAGCAGCTGCGCGACGCGGCCCTCGCCGACCCGGTCGAGCACGACCAGCGGCTTGTCGTCGGCGCCGGTCAGCACGGCATTGCCGCGCTCGGTGCGCGAGGTGACGAGGCGGAACCAGCGGCCCCACTCGGGATCCTTCCCGGGATCGCCGGCCTGCGGCAGGTTCGACGACACCGGGTGACGCTGGCCGATCTCGCTGACCTTCGGCTTGTAGCCGGTCTCCAGCACGTCGCCGGTCGGCGCCGCCGGCAGGACCGCGCCGAGCGGCGTGCGGTACAGCGAGCGCTGCGTCGCGAACACCGGGCCGACCGAGACCAGCAGCGCGCCGCCGCCCTTCACGTACTCGGCGATGTTGCGGAAGTACTCGCGCGTGATCAGGCTGCCCGACTCGTAGCGGTCGAAGATGATGAGATCGAATTCCTTCAGCTTCTGCTCGAACAGCTCGCGCATCGGGAAGACGATCAGCGACAGCTCGCGGACCGGCGTGAAGTCGTCCTTCTGCGGCGTGCGCAGGATGGTGAAGTGCACGAGGTCGACCGCGGGGTCGCTCTTCAGCAGGTTCCGCCACGCCCGCTCGCCCTGGTAGGGCTCGCCGGAGACCAGCAGCACGCGCAGCCGGTCGCGCACGCCGTTGATGGTGAACAGCGCGCGGTTGTTGTCGAGCGTCAGCTCGCTCGGGCCGGCCGCGACCTCGAGCTCGACGACGTTGGCGCCGGGATTGCCGACCGTGATCGGCAGCTCGACCGGCTTGCCGACCGGAACGTCGAGGCGGCGCACCACCTCGCCGCCGACCGACAGCGTCACCGGCGCGGTGCCGCCGGCCGGGTCGTCGACGCGGAACTTGGCCGTCACCTGGCGGCCGACCACGCCGAAGCGCGGCGTCTGTTCCATGACGATCAGGCGGTCGCGCTCGTTCTTCTTGCCGGCGATCAGCGCGTGAACGGGGGCGCCGCCCAGCTCGGGCGGCAGGCCCTTGGCCGTGTCGATGGCCGGCACGTCGTGCACCTGGCCGTCGGTCAGCAGCACGACGCCGGCCAGCCGCTCGGGCGGGACCTCGACCAGCGCCGAGCGCATGGTATCGATCAGGCGCGTGCCGCCGGGCCGCTCGCTGCCGACCTGGATATGGGCCGGCGGCAGCACCGCCTCGCGCACTTCCAGGCCTTCCTGCTGGGCCAGCTTCTTCTTCAGCGAATCGCGAGCCGCCTGGACCTGCTGGCGGCGCTCGCCGATCGCCATCGAGTCGGAATCGTCGACCACGACCAGCGCGACGTCGGCGATCGGCTTGCGCTGCTCCTCGATCAACGCCGGGTTGGCCAGCGCCAGTAGCACGACCGCCATGGCGCCCAGCCGCAGGAACGAACCGCGCGCCCGCGCGGCGAACGACAGGCCGACCAGCACGAGGCCGACGACGCCCAGCGCCGCCAGCACTTCCCACGGCAGCAGCGGGTCGAAGGCGACCGAGACGGCGGAGGTCGGGTTCATCGCCTGAGCCTCTGCATGATGTCCTGGATGTGGACCTGGTCGTCCTTGTAGTTGCCGGTCAGGGCATGCATCACGAGGTTCACGCCGACGCGGAACGCCATCTCGCGCTGCGTCTCGCCACCCGGCGACACCGGCATGATGCCGCGCCCGCGCGGATCGACCGCCCAGGCGCCGACGTAGTCGTTGGAGCCGACGATCACCGTGCTGACGCCGTCATTGACGCGGCCGGTGCCCGACTCGATCCACACCTTGCCGCCGGTCCAGCGGCCCGGCATGTCGGACAGCAGGTAGAACGACTTGGTCAGCACGTGGTCGGGCGGCATCTGGACCAGCGGCGGGATCTCGACGCCGGCCAGCAGGCGCTTGAGGTCGGGATTGCCGCCGGCCGGCCGATCGAAGCTCAGGTGCTGGTCGCGCGTGTCGATGAACAGGATGCCGCCGGTGCGCAGGTAGCGGTCGAGCGCCGCCTGGGCGCGCGGCGACAGCGCCGGCTGGGTCGCCGTGATCGGCCAGTAGATCAGCGAGTAGAAGCGCGGCTCGTCCTTCTCGAGGTCGAGGCCGACCGGGTCGGCCGGCTCGACCGAGGTGCGGCTGCGCAGCACCTCGCTCAGGCCTTCCAGTCCCTGGCGCGTCAGGTCGTCGACTTCCTTGTCGCCGGTCAGGATCCAGGCCAGGCGGATGTCGAGCGATCCCTTGAGCGCCTGCTCCTCGGTGAGCGGCGGCGGGCCGGGCTTCTGGTCGGCGGCGCGGGTGTCGAGCGGCGTGCCGGCCAGCGCGACCGCAATTAGTGCGATCGCCGCCGGCGCGGCGCGGCCGAAGCGCAGGGCGCGACCCATCAGGCCGCGCATCCACAGCGACAGGAAGATGTCGGCCAGCAGCAGCAGCAGCGCGGTCAGCAGGAACCACTTCGACAGGTCGGTCTCGCCACCCTCGCTCAGGCGGTCGGTCGCGACGCCGGACGGCAGGGCGATCGGCTTCGGCGCGTCGACATGGCCGCCGATGTTGAAGGCGACCTGGGCGTTCTCGTCGCCGTACAGGCCGGGCGGCGTGGTCGGCCGCGGCTTGAAGGTCTCGTTGGCGTCGGCCGGCAGGATCTGCGCCCCGGCCGGCGGCGCGCCGAGCCGGCCGAAGCCGTCCAGCGTGCGCCACGGCTTCAGCGCCTTGTTGACGCCGTCGCCGGCGACGCCGCGCGACAGCGTGACCAGGCGCTGCAGCATGTTCACGAACAGGCCGGACAGCGCCATGTTGCTCCAGGTGGTGTTGGCGGTGGTGTGGAACAGGACGAGGTAGCCCTGGCCGCGCTTCTCGGCGGTGACCAGCGGCGTGCCGTCGGCCAGCCGGGCCCACGTCTTGTCGGCGAGATCGGGCGTCGGTTCGGCCAGCACCTGCTGGCTGATGCGCACGTCCTTCGGCACCGGGATGCCGAGGAACGGGCTGTTGGCGGGGAACTCGGCCAGCGCGCTCGGCTGGCCCCAGCTCATGACGCCGCCCAGCGAGCGGTCGCCCAGCCGCAGCCGCGTCGGCACCAGCGGGTCGGCGCCCTGCGCCAGCGTCGGGCCGGCGAAGCGCACGGCGACGCCGCCGCGCTCGATCCACTTGGCGATCTCCTCGCGGTCGCCAGCCGACGGCGCGGCGCCGTCGGGGATCAGCAGCACCGCGGTGTTGCGGTTCAGCACGGCCTCGCGGTCGCCGACCGTCAGGCTGACATAGGGATCGAGCGCGCGCTCGAGGAAGTAGATCTCCTGCAGCAGCGGCTGGCCGCTGGCGGTCGGCCGCTCGCCGAGGATCGACACCGGCCGGCGGCGGTTGCGCTCGTCCAGCAGCACGGCGCTGCCGGCGCCGCCCTGCGTCTCGATGTCGAGGCGGGCCATGCGGTTGCGCAGTTCCGGCGGGGTCGGCAGCACGCCCTCGCCCTTGGTCGCCGTGGCGGCGAAGTCGACGTCGAGCCGCGCGACGATGCGGCCGGCCTCGTCGGAGGCCTGAACCGCGACCTTGCGCGGGCCGTCGGCGGCGGGGCGCAGCGCCTGGACCTTGAGGTCGCGGCCCTCGGCGACCGGCGGCAGCAACAGCAGCGGCGTCGTGGCCTGGTCGGGCAGGATCACCTGCAGCCCGTCGAAGCGGCGCAGCCGCTCGGCCAGCCTGGTCGTGCCGTCATCGTCGATACCGTCGCTCAGCCACACCACGGTGGCCGACGGGTCGACCTGCATCTGGTCGATCGCCGTCGCGGCGGCGGCGCGGTCGGTCGGCCACGGCTTGGGCCGGAGCGCGCGCAGCAGCGTGCGGGCCTCGTCGGGCCGCATCGCACCGCGCCTGGGCGCCGGGGCATCGATCGGCAACGGCGCGGTGCCGGTCAGCACCACGGGACGCTGGGCGCGCTCGGCGCGCTGGATCAGGCGCTCGGCGTGGGCGATGCGGGTCGTCCAGCCCGGCGCCGACGACCAGCCGTCGTCGATCACCAGCATCAGCGGTCCCTTGCCCGGCAACTCGGCCTGCGGGTTCAGGAGAGGCTTGGCGACCGCGAGGATCAGCGCGGTGGCGAGCAGCAGGCGCAGCAGCAGCAGCCACCACGGCATCTTCATCGGCGTCTGCTCGGTCGGCTCGAGCCCGATCAGCAGCCGGATCGCCGGGAACTGCACCAGCTTGGGCAGCGGCGGGATCATGCGCAGCAGCCAGTAGATCACCGGCAGTGCCAGCAGCAGCGCCAGCATGCCGGGGGCGGCGAAGGCGAAGGAACCGAGGCTCAGCATCCGCCGGTCACGCCGCGGTCAGCCGACGCAGGTCGGCCATGGCGAGGTACAGCGACAGCAGCACGGTCTGCGGCGAGCGGTCGGTGCGATGCAGGTGCACGGTCCAGTCGGTGGTGCGCGTCAGCCGCTGCAACCCTTCCTTCTGCGCCGCCAGCCGCGCGCCGTAGGCGGCGCGCACGCCCTCGACGCGGCGGATCGTGTGCTGGCCCTCGGACTCGAGGCCCTCGAACTTGACGTGACCGTCGAACGGCAGGTCTTCCTCGGCGGGATCGAGGACCTGCACGAGGTGGCCGCGCACGCCGCCGCTGGCGTAGTGGCGCACCACCTTCTCGATCTGGTCGAGCGGGTCGAGCCAGTCGGACACCAGCACGACGGTGCCGTGCGCCGGCAGCGGCAGCAGCGGCGGCAGGCTGGGCGCGCGGCGACCGCTCTCGGCATTGACGCGCGCCTCGTCGAGCAGCGTCTCGGCGATGCGGCGCACCGCGACGCGCCCCGAGGTCGGGCGCATGCCCGAACCGAGCACCGTCACGCGCTCGCCGGCGTCGGACAGCAGGCTGGCCAGCGCCAGCATGATCAGCTCGGCGCGCACCGCCTTGCTGTCGTGGTTCTTCAGCGAGGCGTACTGCATCGACGGCGAGGCGTCGCGCCACAGCCAGACGCTGGCGGCGGCTTCCCACTCGGTCTCGCGCACGAACAGGTTGCGGCTGCGCGCGCTCTGGCGCCAGTCGATCTGGCTGGCGCTGTCGCCGTCGCGGTACGGCCGGTACTGCCAGAACGCGTCGCCCTGGCCGACCCTTCGCCGGCCGTGCACGCCCTGGATCACGGTCGCCGCGACGCGGTCGGCCGCCACCATCAGGGCCGGCAGGGTCCCTGCCAGCTCGAGCGAGCGGTGAAGGGTGTTGGGAGACGCCATTCAGGCCGAATACTGCAAGGGGTGCGCCAGCTCAGGACAGCCGGGCGCACATCTGGGCGATCACGCCCTCGACGGTGACGCCCTCGGCGCGGGCCGAGAAGTTCACCGCCATGCGATGGCGCAGGATCGGGCCGGCCAGCGCCACGACGTCGTCGACCGACGGCGCGAGGCGGCCCTGGATGATGGCGCGGGCGCGCGTCGCCAGCATGAAGGCCTGGCTGGCACGCGGGCCGGGACCCCAGGCGACGCGCTGGCGCACGACCTCGAGGTCGCTGGTCTCGGGACGGCCGGCGCGCACCAGCTTGAGGATGGCGTCGACCACGCTGTCGCCGATCGGCAGGCGCCGGACCAGCGCCTGGGCGGCCATCAGGTCGGCCGGCGTCAGCGCCTGGGTGGCCACCGCGTTGGTCGCACCGGTGGTGCCGATCATGATCTGGCGCTCGGCTTCCTCGTCGGGATAGCCGACGTCGACCTGCAGCAGGAAGCGGTCGAGCTGGGCCTCGGGCAGCGGGTAGGTGCCTTCCTGCTCGAGCGGGTTCTGGGTCGCCAGCACGTGGAACGGCGCCGGCAGGTCGTAGCGCTTGCCGGCCACCGTGACGTGCTTCTCCTGCATGCTCTGCAGCAGCGCCGACTGGGTGCGCGGGCTGGCGCGGTTGATCTCGTCGGCCATCAGCAGCTGGGCGAACACCGGGCCCTCGATGAAGCGGAACGAGCGGCGGCCGCCGTCGCTCTCCTCCAGCACCTCGGAGCCCAGGATGTCGGCCGGCATCAGGTCCGGCGTGAACTGGATGCGCTTGGCGTTCATGCCCAGCACGGTGCCCAGCGTGTCGACCAGCTTGGTCTTGGCGAGGCCGGGAACGCCGATCAGCAGCAGGTGTCCCCCCGACAACAGCGCAACCAGCGTTTGATCGATCACATCCTGCTGGCCATAAATGACCTTGCCGATCGACGCGCGCGCCGCCCGCAGCTGGGCGCCGAGGCGTTCGATGTCGGCCAGGGCGGCGAGGGCATCGGCGTCGGTTGCAGTCGAGGTGTCTGGGGCCACGTGGGCGCTCCTGTGGTGCGGCGGTATATAAGGTCAGGGAAGCCCAGAATTGAGGCCGGAACAAGGGCATGACGGTTGACGAAATCGTGCGACGGATCGGCGAGCGCAGCCGCCGGTTGGCATCGGGGTTGCCTGTCTCCCAGGCTCCGCTCGGCAGCGACTTTTCGCTGAACGGCGTGGTGCCGGCGCCGGCCACCTTCCGGCCGGCCTCGGTGCTCGTGCCGCTGGTCGTGCGCGAACCCGAGATCACGGTCCTGCTGACCCAGCGGACCGAGGACATGCCGAGTCATGCCGGCCAGATCGCCTTCCCGGGCGGCCGCCGCCAGGCCGAGGACGTCGATGCCGCGGCGACCGCGCTGCGCGAGACCGAGGAGGAGGTCGGCCTTTCCCGCACGTTCGTCGAGGTCATCGGCGCGGTCGATTCCTACCGCACCGGCACCGGCTACGAGATCACGCCGATCGTCGGCATCGTGACGCCCGGATTCACGGTGCATGCGGATCCGCGCGAGGTCGCCGATGTCTTCGAGGTGCCGCTGGCGCATTTCCTCGACGAGGCCAACCATCGCATCGACAGCCGCGTGTACCAGGGCCGCGAGCGGCGCTACTACGCCATGCCCTACGGCGAACGCTACATCTGGGGTGCCACGGCGGGCATGCTGAAGAACCTGCACTTCGTGCTGACCGAGCGGGGCTGACCCATGGTGCGCATCGTCCTGCTCGTGCTCGTGCTGGTGACCGCGCCGACCGTGGCGTTCTTCCTTTGGGCGTGGGGCGTCAAGATCAAGGAACAGCGCAAGCTGTCGGGCACGCTGCCGGAATGGCAGGACCTGCCGATGACCTGGCTCGGCATCGTCGGGCTGCTGTGCGCCATCGCCGGCTTCATCGTGATGTTCTTCACCCAGAACCAGGGCTACGGCGGCCTGTTCGCGCCATGACCCCCGCCTGGATGCAGGACGCGCCGGTGCAGCGCCTGCTGGCCGCGCTGGCGGGCGGCGGCGTCGCGGCGCGGTTCGTCGGTGGCTGCGTGCGTGACTGGCAGCTCGGGCGGCCGATCGGCGACATCGATCTCGCGGTCGATACGCCGCCGGAGACCGTGATGACGGTGCTGGAAAAGGCCGGCTTGAAGGTCGTGCCGACCGGCCTGAAGCACGGCACCGTCACGGCCATCGCCAACCACCGGCCGTTCGAGCTGACGACGCTGCGGCGCGACGTCGAGACCGACGGGCGGCGCGCCGTCGTCGCCTTCACCGACGACTGGCGGGTCGACGCGGCGCGGCGCGACTTCACCTTCAACGCGCTCTACGCCGAGGCCGACGGCACGATCCACGACTACTTCGATGGCCTGTCCGACCTGCAGGCTGGGCGCGTGCGCTTCATCGGCGATCCCGACCAGCGCATCGCCGAGGACCGGCTGCGGGTCCTGCGCTTCTTCCGCTTCCACGCCTGGTACGGCCGGCCGCCGTTCGACGGGCCGAGCTTGGAGGCCTGCCGGCGCAATGCCGGCGCGCTGCGCGGCCTGTCGGGCGAGCGGGTGCGCAAGGAACTGCTACGCACGCTGGAGGCGCCGGCCGGCGCCGATGCCGCGGACGCCCTGTTCGACACCGGCGTGCTCGACCACTGGCTGCCCGAGTATGCCGGCAGCGCCCGGCTGCGCGCCCTGCGGACACGCGAGGCGACGGCGGGCGTCGAGCCCGACGGGCTGCGCCGGCTGGCGGCGATCCTGCCCGCGGGTGGCGATGCCACGCGGATCGGCAAGCGCCTCAAGCTCTCGACGCAGGAGTCGGTGCGGCTCGCGGTGCTGCTGTCCGAGACGCCACCGCTCGGCCTTGCCGGCGGGCCGCCGGCCTGGCGCGCCGCGCTCTATCGCCAGGGCCGCAACTTCTTCGTCGATCGCGTGCTGCTGGCGCCGGAGGCGGCCGGCGACTGGCGCGGCGCGCTGGCGCTCGCGCAGGCGTGGACGCCGCCGGAACTGCCGGTGAGCGGCGCCGACGCGCTGGCGCTCGGCCTCAGGCCCGGCCCCGCCGTGGGACAGCTGCTCGAGGCGGTCGAGGCGTGGTGGATCGACGGCGACTTCGCGGCCGGCCGCGACGCCTGCCTGGCCGAGCTGGCGCGCCGGGCCGCTGCCGGGGAGAAGCCCGCGTGATCCGTCCCGGCGTCACCTTCCTGCTGTGGCTCGCCTTCGCCCTGTTCGTGGTGCTGAACGACGCGGTCGGCGACATCTGGATCGGCCAGGCGCTGAGCGTGCGCGCTGCCGAATGGTACAAGGTGCTGGTGCCGCTGCCCTACGCGGCGATGCTGGCCGTCATCCATGCCCGCCGCACCGCCGGTCCGCAGTGGCTGGGCGCCGCCGTGCTGGCCGCAATCCTGTGGCCGACCTCGACCGCGGTGGTCGACTTCCTCTACCTGCGCGTCACCTACGACGCCGTGCCGGAAGCCTTCCTCGACCGCTTCGGCGGTCCTTACCCGGTGCTGCTGTTCGCCTTGTTCGCCCTGCCGCTGGTGGCCGGCGCGGCGCTTCGAGGCTCGGGACGGACCGCCTGACGCATCGCGTCCTCTTTCCAGCGGCCGAGAATCGGCGTAGGTTACATGTAACTCAAGTGGAGCCCGACATGCCGGTGACACGAGGTGCCAAGTCGACTCGTCTCAAGGTTGCCCAGCACCGCCAGCGCTTGCGGGCACAGGGGCTACGACCGATCCAGATATGGGTGCCTGACGTGAGAGCCGCATCGTTTCGAGCAGAGGCCCATCGGCAGTCGGCCGCGGTGGCAGCCAGCGCGCAGGCGTCCGATGACCAGGCCTTCATCGACTCGGTGTCTGTCCTGCCGGATGAACCGCAAGAGGGGCCGTGAAGCGGGGCGAGATCTGGACGGTTGCGGGAGGGCAGCACTACGCGGGAAAGCCGCGCCCGGTTGTCCTGATCCAGGATGACGCTTTCGACGCGACGGACTCGATCACGGTGTGCGCCTTCACGACCGATCCGACGGATGCTCCCTTGTTTCGCCTCGTCGTCGAGCCAAACGAGCGCAATGGGCTTCGCACGATCTCTCGTCTGATGGTCGACAAGGTCACGACCCTGCCCAAGGAGAAGCTAGGCTATCGCATCGGCAGGATCGACGATCGCGACATGGTGCGGCTCAACCAGGCGGTTGCGGTCTTTCTTGGTCTCGCAGTGTCGCCGAGGGCGAGTCGAAAAGGCTAGGGCCAGCGCACCTCGGGCGGCAGCGACATCAGGATCGCCTCGACGTTGCCGCCGGTCATCAGGCCGAACTTGGTGCCGCGGTCGTGCAGCAGGTTGAACTCGACGTAGCGGCCGCGGCGCACCAGCTGGTGCTCGCGCTCGGCAGCGGTCCACGGCTCGTTCATGTGACGCGCCACGATCTTCGGGTAGACGTCGAGGAAGGCCTCGCCGACGTCGCGGGTGAAGGCGAAGTCGCGCTCGTGGCTGCCGCTGTCGAGGTCGTCGTAGAAGATGCCGCCGACGCCGCGCGGCTCGCCGCGGTGCGGCAGGTAGAAGTACTCGTCGCACCACTTCTTGTAGCGCGGGTAGTAGGCCGGGTCGTGCGCGTCGCAGGCCGCCTTCAGCGCGGCGTGGAAGGTCTCGGTGTCGGCCGGGTCGGGCACCATCGGCGTCAGGTCGGCGCCGCCGCCGAACCACGCGCGGGTGGTCACGATGTGCCGGGTGTTCATGTGCACCGCCGGCACCCGCGGCGAACGCATGTGGGCGACCAGCGAAATGCCGGTGGCGAAGAAGCGCGGGTCCTCGGCGGCGCCGGGGATCTGCTTGCGGAACTCGGGGCTGAACTCGCCGAACACGGTCGAGACGTTGACGCCGACCTTCTCGAACACCCGGCCGCGCATGATCGAGACCACGCCGCCGCCGCGGTCCTCGCCGCCCGGGCCGGGCTCGCGCGACCACGCCTTGCGCTCGAAGCGGCCGGCCGGCAGCTCGCGGTGGGTGCCGGCGAGATCGTCCTCCAGCCGCTCGAAGGCGGCGCAGATCCGGTCGCGCAGCGACTCGAACCAGCGGCGGGCGGCGTCCTTGCGGGCCTCGACGGCGGCGGCGGCGGGCAGGGGAGAGGGAGTGCTAGTGGGCGAGCGCATCGTATCCCGAAGTCTGGCGGAGAGCCTCGCTCAGTACCATGGCGGCGGCCAGAGCGACATTGAGGGAGCGCGCCCCGGCCTGCAGGGGGATCCGCAGCCGGAGGTCGGCGGCGGCGTGGACCTCGTCCGGCACCCCGGCGCTCTCCCGGCCCAGCAGCAGGGTGTCGTCCGGCCGGAAGGCGACCCCGGGGAAGGTCTCGGCGCCCCGGGTGGTCAGCAGGACCAGCCGGCCGGGCGGCCGGTCCCGCCGGAACGCGGCCCACGAGGCGTGCCGGACCGGGCGGGCGAGGTCGTAGTAATCCATCGCGGCCCGGCGGATCCGCTTGTCGTCGACCGGGAAGCCGCACGGCTCGATGACGTGCAGCGGCACCGCGAGGCAGGCCGACAGGCGGATGAAGGCCCCCAGGTTCTGGGGAATGTCGGGTTCGAACAGGGCCAGGCGCATGGAAACTCCCGGTCGCGGCTGCGAAGCGTCCGCGACGCGAAAAGGCCGCATCCGGACGCCGTGCGGCACGCTGTCACAGAACCGCCTGCGACCAACAGAGCCTTGAAACATAAGGCGCTTTTGCGGTCTATAAGGGCATCTCCTCGGGGGGCGGAAAGAGAGAGCAATGGCTGCATCAAGCATTCCGACCGGTGGGCACAGCGAGCCCACCCGGCGCGACTTCCTCATGGTCGCAACGGGCGCCCTCGGCGGTGTCGGCCTCGCCGCGGCGGCGTGGCCCTTCATCAACAACCTGAATCCCGCGGCCGATACGCTGGCCCTGTCCACCATCGAGGTGAACGTGGCGCCGATCCAGGTCGGCCAGGCGATCACGGTGAAGTGGCGCGGCAAGCCGGTGTTCATCCGTCACCGCACGCCGGAGGACATCAAGGCGGCCGAGGCCGTTCCGATGAACGAACTTCCGGATCCGCAGACCGACAATGCCCGGGTCACCGACAGCGCCAAGAAGGTGCGTCCGGAGTGGCTGGTCATGATCGGCATCTGCACCCACCTCGGCTGCGTGCCGCTCGGCAACAAGCCCGGCCAGGACAAGGGTCCCTACAACGGCTGGTACTGCCCGTGCCACGGCTCGGCCTACGATACGTCGGGCCGCATCCGGAAGGGTCCCGCCCCGAAGAACCTCGTGATCCCCGAGTACCTCTTCACGTCCGACACCGTCGTTCGCATCGGCTGATCCAACGGTCGCCCAGGAGCTCGCAGAAATGGCCTCGTCCCACGGCACGCCGCCGGTCTTCAACAACAAGGTGATCGCCTGGATCGATCACCGCCTGCCGGTCTTCTCGTATATCGAGAAGGAGTACCACACCTTCCCGACGCCCCGGAATTTCAACTACTTCTGGAATTTCGGCGCGATCGCCACGGTGATGCTGGTGCTCATGATCGCCACCGGCGTCGTGCTGGCGACCAACTACACGCCGCACGTGCTGATGGCCTTCGACTCGGTGGAGCGCATCGACCGCGACGTGCCGCAGGGCTGGCTGATCCGCGACCTGCACATGAACGGCGCCTCGTTCTTCTTCATCGCCGTCTACATCCACATCTTCCGCGGCATGTA
>JAIUOX010000133.1 GCA_020160955.1 Pseudomonadota bacterium | reverse complement strand
TTCCCGGCGGCGCTCGAAACGGCGGACCGCACGGCTTCAAACCTGATGGTGCTTCGCCGCTACGGCATATCGGACGATTACCTGCGCTTCTTCCAGAAAAACGTTCAGGAGATGAAGCTCAAAGATGTGAACGCCGCGATCAAAAAGCACCTGCACCCCGACAAGCTCCAGCTCGTGATCTACTCGGATGAAAAAGCCATCTCGGCCGAACTTCCGAAATTGGGAGCGGTCCGCAAGACCAATCTTTAACGCTCTGACCAGACGTTGAAATAAAAAACCCCGATCCGCGATCGGGGTTTTTATTTTTCTGAAGGCTTTTTGAGAAGGAACGCAGCGGGAAACTAACCGCGGCGTGATTTCAAGAAGATGTACACACCGGCCGCCGCCAGAAGAAGCGCCAAGCCCAGGAGCATCGTCTTGGTTTTACCCATGCCGCCGCCGCCGCCATCGCCGTCACCGTCCATGCCGAGCATATCGCCCGGAATGACCGCGCCGATGGGGCCGCCGAGGGTCTCGCCGCTCGGACGGATCGGGCCCATCTCGGGTTTCGCCAAGAGATTCTTGGTCGCGATCACGCGAAGGCTCATCACGGCTTTAAAGAAGTCTTGCGAGTATTTCGTGTAGTGATCTTTATGAGCCGAGAAGGTGACCAGGATCGCGATGCGATCTTTGATCGTCGCCAAGTACCGGGTGTAGTAATTGGGCACTTCCGAAGCCAGGTGCAGACCGTCGATCCAAGGATGGTCGTTGATCTGAACTTTTTTGGGCGGGTAGATGATGCGCGAGATCCCGGTGCCGGCGCCCTTGTAGGCGACCTGCTGGGCCGAGTTCAAGTGGCTGGTGTAAGCCTCGAACGTATCGGTCGGACCGACCTCTTTCGCCGTCAGGATGATGATGGCCTCTTTGGACTCTTTGTCGTTCTGACTGCGGCAGACCCACTCGGTGTGTTCAAGGTTGCAGTTCCAGGTGTCCGGAAGTTCGAAAGCCACGTAGGCGTTTCGAAAAACTTTTGCCTCTGCGTTCCAAGAAAGAAGGAGGGTGGCCAACATCAGAAGTAAGTATCGATGCATGTCGGAATCCTTTCCAATTTGCACAATTCTGAAACATGATAGGGGAAAATCCGGCCAATTCAAAGGGGGAAATCCACATGCTTAACCTTTATCAGCTCCAATCCTTTGTGACGGTCATCAGCGAGGGCAGCATGACGGGCGCGGCCGACAAGCTCTACCTGACCCAGCCGGCGATCAGTCAGCAAATCCGCAACCTCGAAGAGGACCTCGGCGTTGATTTGCTGGTTCGCGGCGTGCGTCAGATTAAACCCACGCTCCAGGGTGAAGTGCTCTTTGATTATGCCAAACGCATTCTCCAGTTGGGCCAGCAAGCCGAAGTCGCCGTGAAAGCGATGGGCGCTGAACTCAAAGGCCAATTGCGCATCGGAACTTTGAACTCGCTCGGCGTTCACTTGATCAGCCCGATCGTGAGCCGCCTCTTGAAGTACAATCCCAAGCTTTCGATCAAAATCGACTACGATGACGGTGAAGAACTCGTGAAGGCCTTCAAGCGCGGTGAGCTTGATGCCGTGATCCTTCCCGAAGTGGAAACCGAGTACTCGGCATCGCTCGGCGATGTTGAAAAGCGTTTCCTAATGAAAGAAGAGCTCTGGCTCGTCGGGTCCGGTAAAGAGACCGACATGCCCAAGCAGATGAGCCTGAACGACATGAAGAAGTACCCGGTGATTTCGTTCTCGCGCGAGCTGCCCGAGTTCAACCGCGGCACGCTGGAAGCGCTGCGCCAGCCGCTGGAGACCGGCCGCGTGACGGTGGCGCGGGCCAGCGCGCACGTGACCTATCCCGCGCGCTTCCAGCTGGTCGCGGCGATGAACCCCTGCCGCTGCGGTCACCTGATGGAGCCGGCGCGGGCCTGCGGCCGTGCCCCGCGCTGCGGCGCCGACTACCAGGGACGAATCTCCGGGCCGCTGCTCGACCGCATCGATCTCGCGATCGACGTGCCCGCCGTGGCGGCCGCCGACCTCGCCCTGCCGCCGCCGGCCGAGACCTCGGCCGACGTCGCCGCCCGGGTCGCCGCGGCGCGCGCCGTCCAGCGCGACCGGCTGGAGACGCTCGACCGCAAGGGACGGCTGCCGGCCATCGAGCCCGATGCCACTGCAGGTCTCCTCGCCGAACGGGTGCGGGACTGGGCCAAGCCGCGCTGCAACGCCGACACCGACGGCGCGCTGCTCGAGGCGATCGCGTCGCCCGATGCCGACGGCCGCGCCCTGCTGGCTCGCGCCGCCGAGCGCCTGTCGCTGTCGGCCCGCGCCTGGCACCGCACCCTGCGCGTCGCCCGCACGCTGGCCGATCTCGACGGCGCCGAGACGGTCCGCCGCCTGCACATCGCCGAGGCGCTGAGCTACCGCCGCGCCCCGCCGCGGGCGGCGATGACGTGAGGCCGCTCCCGCTATTCGCACGATTCACAGGACCTGAAGCGTGGCGTCTCCCGGCGCCTTTCCTATCTTTGGCCGATGACCGCGACCCCGACCGCCGAGCCCAACCGGACCCCGCGCACGCTGCGCCCGCTGCCGCGCTTCATCTTCGCCTCGCGCTGGCTGCAGCTGCCGCTCTACCTCGGGCTGATCGTCGCCCAGGGCGTCTACGTCTACCTGTTCCTCAAGGAGCTGGTGCACCTGGTGGTCGAGAGCCCCAGCGTCACCGAGCAGCAGGCGATGCTGATCGTGCTCGGCCTGATCGACGTCGTGATGATCTCCAACCTGCTGATCATGGTGATCGTCGGCGGCTACGAGACCTTCGTGTCGCGCATGGAGCTCAACCTCCATCCCGACCAGCCGGAGTGGCTGAGCCACGTCAACGCCAGCGTGCTCAAGATCAAGCTCGCCATGGCGATCATCGGCATCTCGTCGATCCACCTGCTGCGGACCTTCATCGAGGCCGGCACGCTCGGCCGCTCCGGCGCCGCCTACACCGAGGCCGGGATCATGTGGCAGGCGATCATCCACGCCATCTTCATCCTGTCGGCGATCGGCATCGCCCTGGTCGACTGGATCTCCCAGCAGACCGGCGCCGCGCCCCGCGGCGGCCATCATTAGACAGTGATTTGCTGCACTAAGAGCGTCAATTTCTCATGGAATGAACTCCCGCTCGCCCCTAGGTTCCTGCGGCCGGGGCGACACCGGCATCGAACGGGGTTTGACGCTTGCGGGAGAAGATCGCGCTTTGCCTGGTGCTGGTGGGGGCCATGGCGCCCGGACCAGCCGGGGCGGCCGATGACGCCGTGTGCCAGGAATTCACCTTCACCATGCTGGCCTACGTCAAGACCAACGCGCTGAAGCACTGCACCGGCATGGGCCCGCAATGGTCGACGCGCCCGGCCGAGCACCTGTCGTGGTGCAAGGCGGCGACCGACGCGGCCGTGAAGGCACGGCTGGCCGAATCCCGGGCCTTCATCGACCAGTGCATGAAGACCGGCATCGGCGGCCCCGCCCCGCCCTCGGCCCCTGCACCGGCCAAGCCGGCCCCCGGCGGCGCGGCCCCGCCGCGCCCGGGCGCGGCGCTGCCGGCCGAGACCCGGGCGTCGGCGGCCGAGGCGTCGCTGCCGAAGGTGACGTACCCCTAGCCGCTTCAGCCGCCCTTGCGGCCCTCGAGCACGGCGATCACCTGCACGAACGGGTCGGCGTCGACCGCCATCTGGCCCTTGAAGGGCTGGTCCTGGATGAAGACGAAGCCGAGGAAGGCGCCGATCACCGCCATCTGGGCGGCCAGCACGGTGGCGCGGAACGCCGAGCGCTGCATGGTGGCGCTGATGAACAGCAGCATCGCCACGGCGAACAGCACGACCTGCCAGTAGGCCGACGGCAGGGCGACGTTGACCGCCGCCAGCCGCTGGTCGCGCGCCTCGGCGATGCCGTCGAACGAGCGCAGGATCTCGCCGTAGATCATGGTCTGGCGGTTGGTCTGCGGGTCGAGCGACAGAACCTGCCGCGAGATGTGGGCGAGCGCCGCCCGGGTCTGCTCGCTCGGCCGGCCGGTCAGCATCGCCGCCCACTCGTCGCCCGCGATGGCGCGCGCATAGACCAGCAGGTCGGCGCGGGTCGCCTCGGCCTCCGGTTCGCCGTAGCGCAGCAGCAGGCGATCGAGCCGGTTGATCTGCGACGCCTCCGCCGACACCAGCGCGTCGACCTTGCGGAAGTTGTTCTCCGCCTCGACCAGCGTGAAGGCCAGCACGAGGCTGGTCATGGTGAACAGCGTCGCCTGCATGCGCAGCACGAAATCGGTGTTGCGGTCGTTGGGCGTCATCCACGGCAGGCGCTGGACCAGCGACGGCAGGACGACGATCAGCCCCGCGAGGGTGACCGCGCAGACGACGAGGATCGCGAGGTCGGGAAAGGAGTAGAGCCAGTTCATGCGCCGGTCATGCTATCATCGCGCCCGTCCTGGAGAAGAGTCCGTGGAGTTGGCGAGATGCAGTGGCTTGGACGGGTGTTGGCGTCGCGTTTCACGATCGGGATCATCGCCCTGCTCATCGTTCTCCCCATGGTCCTGGCCATCCCCGAAGTGTCGTCCCGCCTGTTCGGCAAGCCCGACATCAAGGAGGAGATGGACATCTGCACCGGGATCGGCGTGATCATGATCGGTCTCGGCGTCTCGCTCGAGGAACGCAAGACGCTGCGCGAGGTGTTCGGCATCCTCGACGGGCCCTACGAGGCGTGGGAACAGAAGATCGACCACATCTGCCACAACTACGGCGCCGGCCAGCTGGTGATCGGCCTGATGGCCGAGATCTGCATCGAGGCGATCAAGATCCCCAACACGATCCTCTACACCGGCGAGGTCGACGACTTCCTGGTCGCGGCCTCGCTGGTCTGCATCGGGCTGGGCGGCTTCCTGCTGCTGCGGCTGGCCTTCACCCTGTTCTTCCGGGTGCCGCCGCGGTCCGCGGCCTGAAGACGACCTGCGCGCGCGTCAGGGGTCGATCAGCACGCCCGGGTTCATCAGGCCCTTCGGGTCGAGCTCGCGCTTGGCGCCGCGCAGGGCGCGGGCGAACAGCTCGGGGCGCTGGCGGTCGTAGAACGGCCGGTGGAAGCGACCGACCGCGTGGTGGTGCGTGGTCGTGCCGCCATGCTCGACCGTCGCGGCGGTGCAGGTCGACAGCACGTCCATGAACTGTTCGAGCGCGATGCGCTTGTCGAGCACGCCGCCGAAGGTGAAGTACAGGCACGGCCCGTCGGGATAGACGTGCGTGAAGCGGCAGGTCACCGTGCCGTCGCGGCCGGTGACGCGGCGGATCGTGTCGCGCGTCACCTGGGTGATGCGTTGGTGGAAGTCGCGGAAGCGCTCCCAGGTCATCGCCGTCTCGAAGGTCGAGCTCAGGATGCCGCGCGCCACGGCGTGCTCGCTGTAGTGCGGCGCGCGGATGAAGCGGTTGCGCCACGCGCCGGCCGCGCCGGAACGGTGGGCGTTCTCGTCGTCCTCGCTGGCGTCCGGCACGCCGCCGTAGCCCGAGCAGATCTCCAGCGCCCGCGCCATCCAGGCGTCGAGCGGGTGGTCGGCCGATTCGAAGGCCAGCACCAGCACCGCTTCCTCGCTGCTCCACGGCACGCCGGGCAGGGCCTCGCGCGCCTCGAGCAGGCGGCAGTTGGCCGGGTAGAGGCCGGCCTGCGTGATCTCGCGCACCGCGTCGGCGCCGGCGTAGAAGTTCGCGAAGCGCACCGAGGCGGAGGCGCGGAAGGTCGGCTTCTTGCGCAGCCGCACCCAGGCCTCGGTGATGATGCCGAGGATGCCCTCCGAGCCGATGAACATCCGGTCGGGGCTGGGGCCGGCGCCGGAGCCCGGCAGGCGGCGCGTCTCCAGCGTGCCGGCCGGCGTCACGACGCGGGTGCTTTCGACGAAGTCGTCGATGTGGGTGTAGAGCGTGGCGTAGTGGCCGCCCGAGCGGGTGGCGATCCAGCCGCCCAGCGTCGAGCAGCGATAGGCCTGCATGTAGTGGCGCATCGTGAACGGGCTGTCGCGCAGCTGGTCCTCGATCGCCGGGCCGTAGATGCCGCCCTGGATGCGCGCCGCCTGGCTGACCGGGTCGACTTCCAGCACCTTGTCCATGTGGCGCAGCGAGATCGTCACCACGCGCTCGAAGCCGGCGTCGGGCTCGATGCCCTTCACCACCGACGAGCCGCCGCCGTAGGGGATCGCCTTGGCGCCGATGCGGTCGCACCACTCGAGCAGGCGCACGATGTCGGCCTCGGTCTCGGGGAAGGCGACCGCGTCGGGCGGGTTGGGCACCGAGCGCATGAACATGCGGGTCGCGTCGAAGCCCGCCTTGCCGTAGCTGTGCTCCAGCCGCGTCAGGTGATCGGTGCGCACCATCGCCTGCAACGCCGCCGGCACCTCGACGCGCGGCGCGCGCAGCGTGAACTCCTCGGGCCGCGGCGGCGGCGTGACGTCGAAGCCCGAGAGCCCGAAGCGCTGGGCGACCTCGGCCTCCCAGCCGCGGATCTCCTCGGCCGAGAGGTCCTCGTCGGCATAGCCCCAGGCGTAGAACTTCTTCTGCCGGCGCATCGTTTCCTCCGGGTTTCTCTTTTTTAGGCGGCGTAGGCGATCGGCTTCTGTCGGCCCTTGATCTGGGTGCGGTGCATGACGCGCCGCGCCTCGCCGTCGAACGGATCGCGACGGTGCATGGTCGAGCGGTTGTCCCACATCACCAGGTCGCCCTTGCGCCAGACGTGCTCGTAGACGAAGCGCGGGCCTGTGACGTGCGCCCACAGCGCCTCGAGGATCGCGTCCGACTCGGCGCGCGAATAGCCCTCGACGTAGGAATTGCGGCGGCGGCCGAGGTACAGCGTGGCGCGGCCGTTGCCGGGATGGCGCAGGATCGCCGGGTGCCACGCGCCGGGCGCCTTCATCGGGTCGTCGGTCGGCGTCACGCCCTGGCGCAGGTAGCCGCCCGAGTTGTAGGTGCCGTCGTGCTTGATGCGGCGGCCCTCGATCTTGCGCCGCAGCTCGGCCGGCAGCGCGTCGCACGCCGCCTGCATGCCGCAAAACCAGGTGTTGCCGCCGCTCGGCGGAATCTCGAGCGAGTACAGCATCGAGGCATCCGGCGGCTCGTCGAGGTAGCTCATGTCGGTGTGCCACACCGCCTCGCCGGCGCCGAGCGCGCCGATCGGGTCGCCCTGCGCGTCGAGCACGTTCGACACGACGTAGATGTCGGGGTAGCCGGGCGGGCTGATGCGGCCGCGCTCCTGGTTGGGCGGCGGGTCGAGCTCGCCGAAGCGCCGGCTGAACGCCAGCAGGTCGTCGTCGGCCAGCGACTGGCCGCGGAACAGCAGCATGCCGTGCTCGATCCACGCCCGCTCGATCGCCGGGAAGGTCGCGTCGTCGAGCTTCGCGAGATCGATGCCCGACACTTCCGCACCCACCGCTGCCGTCACCGGCCGCACCGTCATCGCCATGCCGATCCTCCTGTTGGCGGGATGATCGGCCCGGCCGCGGGATCGATCAAGCGCCGGCTTGCTCAGGCCCCCAGCGTGCGCGTCAGCCAGTCGGTCAGGGCGCCGACGAACAGCGGCGACAGCGCGCCGCCGAAGCCGGGGTCGGTGGCCGACTTCACGGTCTTGAAGTTGTGGCTGTTGCCCGGGACGACCACGACGTCGGCCGGCGCGGTGCGCTGGCGCAGCGCGTCGACCAGCGGCTGGACATCGACCATCGGCACGACCTGCCGGTCGGCCGCGCCCTGCAGCAGCAGGCAGGGCAGCGACGAGAGGCGCAGCGCCGCGGCCGGGTCGAACGCCAGCAGGCTCTGCAGGAACGGCCCGGCATAGGGCGGGAACAGCGCGTCGAGTTCGGGCGGCAGGTCGGTCGGCACGCGGCCGGTGGCGGCGATCGCCGCCAGCGCGCGCTCGGCCGGCGCGACGAGGGCCGGCGGCGCGGTGCGCTCGATCTGTGCCCGCAGCACCTCGGACAGCGGTCGGCCCGGCGTGCCCATCAGCACCATCGCGTGCGGCTTGTGGCGCGTGATGGTCGGCGCCGCGGCCAGCACCAGCAGGCCTCCCTCGCTGTGGCCGAGCAGCGCCGTGGCGTAAGGCTTGACCTCGTCGTGGCGGACCAGCTCGGCGTGCGCGGCGGCGACGTCGGCGGTGAAGTTGTCCCACGCGAAGAAGCGCTGCTGCTCGTCGAGCGATCCCGCCGGCATCGGTGTCGAGCCGCCGACGCCGCGCTTGTCGTAGCGCAGCGACGCGATCCCGGCCTCGGCCAGCACCTGCGCGACCTGGCGCAACAGGTCGATGCGCTCGGGCACCAGCGGGTTGTTGCCGTCGCGGTCGGTCGGCCCGCTGCCCGACACCAGCACGACGCCGGGCACGCGCTCCAGCTCGGTCCAGATCGGCAGCAGCAGCGTGCCTTCCAGCGTCGCGCCGGCGGCGCCGGGAAAGCGCACGACGCGACTCTTGGTGCCGCGCGCGTACCAGCGCGGCCGCGCCGGTGCGGCGGTCTGCGCCGCCGCCGGCCATGCCGCGCCGCCGGCCAGCGCGAGCAGGAGGCGCCGCGAAAGCATGCCGCCGGTCAGGCGTGGACGCGGCCGAAGCCCGGCGGGGTCTTGCCGCTCACGATATGGACGTGGAAGTGGAACACGACCTGGCCGCCGCCGGCGCCGTTGTTGGCGACCAGCCGGTAGCCCTGGTCCTCCAGCCCGAGGTCGCGGGCCACCGTGCCGACGGCGCGCCAGAAGCCGGCGACGACGTCGGCCGGCGCGTGGGCGCTGAAGTCCATGTTGTTGATGTAGGGTCCCTTGGGGATCACCAGCACGTGGACCGGCGCCTGGGGGTTCACGTCGTGGAAGGCGAGGGCGAAGTCGTCCTCGTAGACCTTCTTGCACGGGATCTCGCCGCGCAGGATGCGGGCGAAGATGTTGGTCGGATCGTAAGCGGCCATGCCGCCCGTTTAGCCCGTGCGGCCGCGGCCGTCACTTCTCCTTGCGAGCGGCTTTCTCGGCGATGCCCGACAGGCCCTCGCGGCGGGCCAGCTCGTCCCACACCGCCTTCGGGCGCACGTTGTTGGCCGCCCACAGCGTCAGCAGGTGGTAGAGCATGTCGGCGCTCTCGGCGACCAGCTTGGGGCGATCGCCGCGAATGCCCTCGATCAGCGCCTCGACCGCTTCCTCGCCCAGCTTCTTGGCGATCTGCTGCGGGCCGCGGCTGAACAGGCGGGCGGTGTAGGAGGTGTCGGGGTCGGCGCCCTTGCGGCTGTCGATGACGAGGTACAGGCGGTCGAGCACGTGCTCGTCGACCGTGACAAGGCCGACCTGGCGCTTCTTCTTCAGCGCCCGCTTGCCTTTCTTGTTCTTGGCCATGAAGGGACCTTACTTTCGTCGCCCCGGGGGGACGGGACGATGGCTTGCGTCTCTGGACGGACGCTGACCGCAGTTTACGTCAAAATCAGGCCAAATGCGAGATTTGCCGCACCGGCACGCCCGCCGCGGCCAGCCGCGCCTTGGCCTGCGCGATGGTGAACTCACCGAAATGGAAGATGGAAGCGGCGAGCACTGCCGAGGCGCCGCCCTTGGTCACGCCGTCGACCAGGTGGTCGAGCGTGCCGACGCCGCCCGAGGCGACGACCGGCACCGGGACCGCGTCCGACACCGCGCGCGTCAGCTCGAGGTCGAAGCCCGAACGCGTGCCGTCGCGGTCCATCGAGGTCAGCAGGATTTCGCCGGCGCCCGACTCGGCCATGCGGGTCGCCCAGGCGACGGCGTCGAGGCCGGCCGACTTGCGGCCGCCGTGGGTGAAGACCTCCCAGCGGCCGGGCGAGACCTGGCGGGCGTCGATCGCCACCACGATGCACTGGTCGCCGTACTTCTCGGCGGCCTCGCGCACGAACTCGGGCCGCGCCACGGCGGCCGAGTTGATCGACACCTTGTCGGCGCCGGCCAGCAGCAGGCGGCGGATGTCCTCGATGCTCCTGACCCCGCCGCCGACGGTGAGCGGCATGAAGCATTGCTCCGCGGTGCGGCGGACCACGTCGAGGATGGTGTCGCGGTTTTCGTGGCTGGCGGTGATGTCGAGGAAACAGAGCTCGTCGGCGCCCGCGGCGTCGTAGACCCGGGCCTGCTCCACCGGGTCGCCGGCATCGACGAGATCGACGAAGCGCACGCCCTTCACCACCCGCCCGCCCTCGACGTCGAGGCAGGGGATGATCCGAACCTTAAGCACCCCGGCCTCCCTCGGCAGGCCGGCCGTCCATCTCCGGCTGCAGCAGCGCGACCGCCTCCGCCGGATCGATCCGGCCGTCGTAGAGCGCCCGGCCGCAGATGACCCCGGTGATGGCGTCGCCGGCGGCCGCCTTGAGGGCGCGAAGATCCGCCATCGACGAGACGCCGCCGGAGGCGATGACCGGGGAGGCCACCGCCTTCGCCAGGGCCAGCGTGGCGGCGATGTTCGGGCCCTCCATGGCCCCGTCGCGGGAGATGTCGGTGTAGACGATCGCGGCAACGCCCGCGTCCTGGAAGCGCTGGGCGAGTTCGACGGCGGCGATACCGCCCGGCTTCGCCCAACCTTCGATGGCGGCCTCGCCGTCGCGGGCGTCGATGCCGACGGCGATGCGCCCGGGAAAGGCGCGGCAGGCTTCGTCCACCAGCGTCGGCGTGGTCACCGCAGCGGTGCCCAGCACCACCCGGCTCACCCCGTTCTCCAGCCAGCGGGCGATCGTCGCCATGTCGCGGATGCCGCCGCCGAGCTGCACCGGGATGCCGGCGGCCTCGACGATGGCGGCGACCGCGGCGGCGTTGACGGGCCGGCCGGCGAAGGCGCCGTTGAGGTCGACGACGTGGATCCAGCGGCAGCCGGCGCAGGCGAACTCGCGCGCCTGTGCTGCCGGGTCGGCGTTGAACACGGTGGCCGTCGCCATCTCGCCGCGCACCAGGCGGACGCAGGCGCCGTCCTTCAGGTCGATGGCCGGATAGAAGATCATGGCCGCCAGCCGAGGAAATTGGCGATCAGACGCAGCCCCACCGCCTGGCTCTTTTCCGGATGGAACTGGGTGCCGGCGATGTTGTCGCGGCCGACGATGGCGGTGATCGGGCCGCCGTAATCGACGCGGGCGAGCACGTCCGCCTCCTCGGCGCAGACGAAGGCGTAGCTGTGGACGAAGTAGGCGTGGGCGCCGTCGCCGATGCCGGCCAGCAGCGGGTGGTCGGGCTGCGCCAGGACGAGCTCGTTCCAGCCCATGTGCGGGATCTTCAGCGTCGGATCGGCAGGGGCGATGCGCGCAACCTCGCCGCCGATCCAGCCCAGGCCTCGGTGGTCCCCATGCTCGCGGCCGACGTCGGCCAGCAGCTGCATGCCGACGCAGATGCCGAGGAACGGCCGGCCGCGGTCGAGGACGGCCTGGCGAAGCGCATCGACCATCCCCGGCACGGCGTCGAGCCCGCGGCGGCAGTCGGCGAAGGCGCCGACCCCGGGCAGGACGACATGGTCGGCGCGCAACACGCAGGCGGGCTCGGCGGTCACCCGGACCTCGGCGTCGAGGCCGGCCTCGCTGACCGCCCGCTCGAAGGCCTTGGCCGCCGAGCGCAGGTTGCCCGAGCCATAGTCGACGATGGCGACGATCACCGGGCGAGCTCTGCGGCGAGGTCGGGGCGGCCGTCGAAGAAGCGGCTCTCGGCGGCATCGCCGTCGGGAGCGGCGACGATGTCGCTCTCGATGTAGCCGCGGCGACCGAGCGTCCAGCGCTTCAGGTCGTTGCCGACGATACCCAGTGCCGCGGCAAGGCCGAGGGAGATGGCGGCCTGGGTCGGCGGGTCGGCGCCGAGCGCGGCGAGAAGGCCGTTCGCGGCGAGCTCGATCAGGAATATGCCGAGCGCCACCAGCCACAGCCGGCACCACAGCGCCCAGAGCAGCGACAAGAAGAAGGCCGGCCAGGAGAAACCCTCCTTGACCAGGACGACGTCGCGGTCGGGGTCGAGCCCGCCGCGGCGGGTGTGCACGGTAAAAACCTTCATTTGCCTTCCGCCGCCCTCAAAGCGTGCCCTTGGTCGACGGCACCGCGCCTTCCTTGCGCGGGTCGATCTCGACCGCCTCGCGCAGGGCCCGGGCCAGCCCCTTGAAGCAGGCCTCGCAGATGTGATGGCTGTTTTCGCCATACAGCGTTTCGACGTGCAGGGTCAAACCGGCATTCTGGGCAAACGCCTGAAACCACTCCTTCACCATCTCGGTGTCGAGCTCCCCCAGCTTCGGCTGGTTGAAGCGCACCTTCCAGATCAGGTAGGGGCGGTTGGAGGCGTCGATGACGACCCGGACCAGCGTCTCGTCCATGGCCGAGAGCGCCTGTCCGTAGCGGCGGATACCGCGGCGCTCGCCCAGGGCGCGGGCGAAGGCCTGGCCGATGACGATGCCGACGTCCTCGGTGGTGTGGTGGCTGTCGATGTGCAGGTCGCCGTCCGCCTTCACCGTCAGGTCGAACAGGCCGTGGCGGGCGAGCTGGGCCAGCATGTGGTCGAGAAAGCCGATCCCGGTCGCGACGTCGTAGCGGCCGCTGCCGTCGAGGTCCACCGTCACCGCCACCTTGGTTTCGCTGGTCGCGCGTTCGAGCGTCGCCGTGCGCATGCACCCTCCGTGTCCGCGACCGCCTTGTAACAGCATTTGCCGCGCCCCGTCACCGCTGCCGGGGTTGCCAAGCCCGGCCAGGAGAAATAGACTGGTCTTTTAGACTAGTCGGAAGCCGGGGTTGAACAGAATGCGACAGGTCGGAGCCTACGAAGCCAAGACGCGCCTGGCATCGCTGCTGGAAGATGTCGGCCGCGGGGAGACCATCGTGATCACCCGCCGCGGCAAGCCCATCGCCCACCTTGTTCCGGCAACAAGTTCGAAAGAGGAGGTCGCTGTGGTCATGTCGCGGATGAAGGCTGCCCGCCGTTCACGCGGCTCGATGAGCCTTGAGGAGATACTGGCGGCGCGTGACGAGGGACGGCGGTAGTGTCTTTCGTTTTGGACGCGTCAGTGACCGCTGCGTGGTGCTTTGCTGACGGGCGCTATCCGGTGGCCGATGCCGCCTTCGAGCGGCTGGCACACGAACGCGCTGTTGTACCCGCCCTTTGGTGGGTGGAGATCCGAAACGTCCTGATCATGGGGGAAAGGCGCAGGCGGATCGACGCCGCCGCTACGGCCCAGTTCCTGTCCGATCTCGAACGCATGCCGATCGAAGCCCAGGGCGGCCCGGCCAGCGAGATTGTCCTGGCACTGGCCCGCCGGCACAAGCTCACCGCGTACGACGCGATCTACCTGGAGCTGGCGGGCCGACTTTGCGTCCCGCTCGCGACTCTGGATGCTCGTTTGGCCGGCGCCGCGGAAGCCGACGACATCCCATTGGTGAGGGCTTAGCAGGAGGCGGCTTACCCCACGTTGCGCGGCGCGATCCGCTCGGCTTGACCCCGTCCGGCGGCGGCCATACATGGTCGGGCATTAGCCGGCGCCGGAACACGCGCCGTCCCCCTCGTCACCTGCGGTTTCCATGAACGCTGATCACGAACGCCTCTGGCACGGCACGACCATCCTCGCCGTGCGCAAGGACAACAAGGTGGTCGTCGCCGGCGACGGCCAGGTCAGCCTCGGCAACACCGTCATCAAGGCCAACGCCCGCAAGGTGCGGCGCATCGGCGACGGCGGCGTGCTAGCGGGCTTTGCCGGCGCCACGGCCGACGCCTTCACCCTGTTCGAGCGGCTCGAAGCCAAGCTCGAGCAGTACCCGGGGCAGTTGACGCGGGCCTGCGTCGAACTCGCCAAGGACTGGCGCACCGACCGCTATCTGCGCCGGCTTGAAGCGATGATGCTGGTGGCCGACAAGAATGTGACGCTGGCGCTGACCGGCACAGGCGATGTGCTCGAACCCGAACATGGCGTGATGGCCATCGGCTCGGGCGGCAACTTTGCCCTGGCTGCGGCGCGCGCGCTTGTCGACACCGATCAGGACGCCGAGACGATTGCCCGCAAGGCGATGCAGATCGCGGCCGACATCTGCATTTACACCAATGCGTCGGTAACGCTCGAATCGCTCGATGCCGAA
>JAIUOX010000132.1 GCA_020160955.1 Pseudomonadota bacterium | reverse complement strand
AAGGCAGATATCCACGCGTTACTCACCCGTGCGCCACTCGTGTATTGCTACACGCGTTCGACTTGCATGTGTTAAGCCTGCCGCCAGCGTTCGTTCTGAGCCAGGATCAAACTCTCAAGTTTAACGTACTGCGTACCCCCGATCGGGAAGATCGAGGAGCAGTTGTGATCCCGTCACTAATTACTCTGCCCAACCTCTCGAGCGAACCCTCGAGGCCAGGCTTCCGAACTAGCGACGGCAGAAACATCTGCGCACGAAGCGCTGACGTCCGCCGCCGCTGGCGTATCCCTTTCCAAACAAACAATGCATAGAGCGCGTGGCCGAGGGCCAAGTCCGCGAGATTTTCCAGGCCGTTAGGGGTCTCTCGACCCCGCCCCGCACTCTCGTGCGGCGCTCTTTTTCGCGGCCCCGTTCGTCTCGGGAGCCGCGCTTATATGGGGGGCTGTTCGGGGTGTCAAACCGATTTTTCAAAAAAGTTTCGGAATGTCCGGAACAGCCCGAAAAGCCCGTCAAACCTATTGTATTCTTGTGCCGCTCCGGCCTTTCCGGCATCAATATGTAGGTAAATCAACGAATTCGCCGTTGGGGAGGATTTCTCCGGCCGGCGAACCAACCCAGGCAGAGGCCCGGCAACGTATCGGGCCCGCATAGGTCAGTGGTCATGACGGATTCCCCTCCTCCGTCGGACCGGTCGAAAGGCGCCGCGAGCACCGCTCTCGGCCTGTTCCGGCCCGTCCTGTTTGCTGCCGCCGCCATTGGCCTGGCGCTGGGCGGGCTCGTCCTCAGCCACCGTTCGAACCCCGAGATCGCCGCCCTGCCGCCGGCGCCGCGCCCGGAAAAGCCGGCCGTTTCGGCCGCAGGTGAGCCGAAAACCGAGCCCAGGACCGCGGCGGCGCCGATCGTCCTGCCCGAGGCCGGGCCGCCGCCGCCGCCGATCGCGGCCAGCGATTTCCGAAGCCTGCAGGCCGATTTCCGGGGTTTCGGTGCCACCCGGCCTGCCGAGCCGGCCGCCGAGCCCGAGCCGCCGGCGCCCGACCACTACGAGCTGACGCTGCGGCTCGAACGGGGCGACACCATCGAGAAGCTGCTGGCCGACATCGACGTGCCGGAGGCCGACCGCAAGCAGATCCACGAGCGCTTCGCCGCGCTGCTCAAGAAGCGGCGCCTCGCGGTCGGCCAGGAAGTCGAGCTGATCCTGCAGAACGTGCCCGAGCAGCCCGACGCGCCGCGCGTGCTGGCACTGTCGGTGCGCCCCCAGCCCGAGCGCGAGTTCATCGTCACGCGGCGCGAGGACGGCGTCTACGAGGGCGAGGAGAAGATCTACCAGGTGAGCCCGCGCATCGTGCGCGTCGAGGGCGAGCGCCACGGCCCGCTCGAGCAGAGCGGCGTGCGCGCCGGCGTGCCGCCCGGCGCGATGTCGGACTTCATGCGCGCGCTGTCCTACGAGGTCGATTTCCAGCGCGAGCTGAAGCAGGGCATGAAGTTCACCGTGCTGCTCGAGCAGCTGGTGACCAGCGACGGCCGCGTCACCCATCCCGGCCGCCTTCTGGCCGGCGAGCTGCGCCTGCTCAAGCGCACCGTCACCGTGATCCGCTTCCGGCCGCAGAACGGCGCCGACGGCTTCTACAACCCGAATGGCGAGAGCGTGGTGCGCGCCTTCCTGCGCACGCCGATGGATGCGTCCAAGATCTCGTCGCGCTTCGGCATGCGCGAACACCCGGTGCTGGGCTACTCCGCGCTGCATGCCGGCGTCGACTTCGCGGCGCCGCCGGGCACGCCGATCCTCGCCGCCGGCGCCGGCCGCGTGGTGCAGGCCGGCCCCAACGGCGGTTACGGACTCTACGTCAAGTTGCAGCACACCAGCGACGTCGCGACGGCCTACGCGCACATGTCGCGCTTCGGCCCGGGCATCAAGCAGGGCGCCGTGGTGCGCCAGGGCCAGGTGATCGGCTTCGTCGGATCGACCGGCCTGTCGACCGGTCCGCACCTGCACTACGAGTTCCATCGCGCGGGCAAGCAGGTCAACCCGCTGGCCCAGAAGTTCGCGATGCGCGCCCAGCTGGTCGGCAAGGACGGCCAACGCTTCCACGCGCTGGCGCGCCAGTACCTCGCGCAGCTGAAGAACGCGCCGACCGTGGCGCAGACGACACCGGCGAAGGAACCGTCGCCGCCCCAGGAAGCACGGCGGCCCTGACGCTGCTACCAGCGGTGGAGTCGCTCACGGCGCACCCGGCTTCAGCAGCACGTGATCGGCCGGCGCGCGGCTGATCGCCAGCCAGTTCCGCGCGGCCGCGAAGGCGATCGCGGCATGAAGCGCGGACACCTCTTCCGGTTGCAGCCGGGCCTGAAGGCGGTCGATCGGGATCCAGGCCTCGTGGTCCGACGCCAGCGCGCGCACGGCCTCGCACAGGCGCGCGGCGCGGACATCGAGCGTGACGGGGCGGGACATCATCGGCCCAGATGACGCGGCGCGCGGCACGCGGTCAACGAAACGTGCCGATCGATATCGGACGCGCAGGCGAAAGGATTTTCTCGCGGCGCGACCACGAAAAAGGGCGCGGCTCGCGCCGCGCCCTCCTCGATCGTCCTGGTGGCGGCCGCCGTCAGTCGGCGGCCTCGCTCAGCACGCGCTTGCCGCCGACCGTCAGCTCGCCGTTCTCGACGCCCACCTGGACGGTATCGCCGTCCTTGATGCTGCCCTCGAGGATCTGCGTCGCCAGCGGGTTCTGCAGGCTGCGCTGGATCACCCGCTTCAGCGGCCGGGCGCCGTAGACCGGGTCGTAGCCGCGGTTGGCCAGCCACTGCATCGCCTTGTCGTCGAACGCGAGCTCGATCTTGCGATCGGCCAGCAGCTTGCGCAGGTAGCCGAGCTGGATCTCCACGATGTCCTGCATGTGCGCCCGGCTCAGCCGGTTGAACAGCAGGATCTCGTCGAGGCGGTTCAGGAACTCCGGCCGGAACGCCTTGCGGACGTCCTCCATCACCTGCTCGCGCACCGTCTCGGCCGACTCGCCGTCGCGCAGCGCCGCGAGATGCTGGCTGCCGAGGTTCGAGGTCAGCACGATCAGCGTGTTCTTGAAGTCGACCGTGCGGCCCTGGCCGTCGGTCAGGCGACCGTCGTCCAGCACCTGCAGCAGCACGTTGAACACGTCCGGGTGGGCCTTCTCGACCTCGTCGAACAGGATCACCTGGTAGGGCCGCCGGCGCACCGCCTCGGTGAGCACGCCGCCCTCGTCGTAACCGACATAGCCCGGAGGCGCGCCGATCAGGCGGCTGACGGCGTGCTTCTCCATGAACTCGCTCATGTCGATGCGCACCATCGCCTGGTCGTCGTCGAACAGGAACTCGGCGATCGCCTTGGTCAGCTCGGTCTTGCCGACGCCGGTCGGACCGAGGAACAGGAACGAGCCGATCGGCCGGTTGGGGTCCTGCAGGCCGGCGCGCGCGCGGCGCACCGCGTCGGACACCGCCCGCACGGCCTCGTCCTGGCCGACCACGCGCTTCTTGATCTGCTCCTCCATGCGCAGGAGCTTGGCGCGCTCGCCTTCCAGCATCTTGTCGACCGGCACGCCGGTCCAGCGCGAGACCACCGCGGCGATGTCCTCGGGCGTGACCTCTTCCTTCACGCCCTTGCCGCCCTGGACCTCGTGATTTTCCGCGTCCTTGAGCTTCTTCTCGAGGTCGGGGATGACGCCGTAGGCCAGCTCGCCGGCCTTCGCCAGCTCGCCCTTGCGCTGGGCGATCTCGAGCTCGGAGCGCGCCTTGTCGAGCTGCTCCTTGATCTTCTGCGAATCGGCCAGCTTGTCCTTGGCCGACTTCCACTGCGCGGTCAGCGCGGCGGACTTCTGCTCGAGGTCGCCGAGTTCCTTCTCCAGCTTCTCCAGCCGGTCGCGCGAGGCCTGGTCGCTCTCCTTCTTGAGGGCTTCCTTCTCGATCTTCAGCTGGATGATGCGCCGGTCGAGCTCGTCGAGCTCCTCCGGCTTGCTGTCGACCTGCATGCGGATGCGGCTGGCGGCCTCGTCCATCAGGTCGATCGCCTTGTCCGGCAGGAACCGGTCGGTGATGTAGCGGTTCGACAACGTCGCCGCCGCCACGAGGGCGCCGTCGGCGATGCGAACGCCGTGGTGCAGCTCGTACTTCTCCTTGAGGCCGCGCAGGATCGAGATCGTGTCCTCGACCGACGGCTCGGCCACGAACACCGGCTGGAAGCGACGCGCCAGCGCGGCGTCCTTCTCGATGTGCTTGCGGTACTCGTCGAGCGTCGTGGCGCCGACGCAGTGGAGCTCGCCGCGCGCCAGCGCCGGCTTCAGCATGTTGGAGGCGTCCATCGCGCCGTCGGCCTTGCCGGCGCCGATCAGCGTGTGCAGCTCGTCGATGAACACGATGATCTCGCCGTCGGACGAGGCGATCTCGGACAGCACGGCCTTGAGCCGCTCCTCGAACTCGCCGCGGTACTTGGCGCCGGCGACCATCGCGCCGAGGTCGAGCGACATCAGCTTCTTGTTCTTCAGCGCCTCGGGCACGTCGTCGTTGACGATGCGCAGCGCGAGGCCCTCGGCGATCGCGGTCTTGCCGACGCCGGGTTCGCCGATCAGCACGGGATTGTTCTTGGTGCGACGGCTCAGCACCTGGATGGCGCGGCGGATCTCCTCGTCGCGGCCGATCACCGGGTCGAGCTTGCCCTCGCGCGCCACGGCCGTGAGGTCGCGGGCGTACTTCTTGAGCGCGTCGTAGCTGCCTTCGGCCGACGCCGAGTCGGCGGTGCGGCCCTTGCGCAGCTCGGCGATCGCCTTCTCGAGGGCCTGGGGCTTGACCCCGCCCTTGGCCAGCGCCTCGGCGGCCTCGGTGCCCTTGGCCAGCACCAGCGCCAGCAGCAGCCGCTCGACGGTGACGAAGCTGTCGCCCGCCTTGTCGGCGATCGCCTCGGCCTGCTCGAACAGGCGGGCGGTCTCCGGCGCCATGTAGACCTGGCCGGCGCCCTGGCCCTCGACCTTGGGCTGCTTGGCGAGGTTGGCCTCGACCGCCTTGTGGACGGCCCGCGAATCGCCGCCGGCCGCGGCGATCAGGTTGGCCGCGAGGCCCTCGGGATCGTCGAGCAGGACTTTCAGGACGTGGTCTGGAACGAGCCGCTGGTGGCCCTCCCGCAGCGCCAGCATCTGGGCGCTCTGCAGGAAACCGCGCATGCGGTCGGTGTACTTCTCTTGGTTCATACTTCTACCCTTTCATTCGCGCCCCCGTTATCGGCGGGCGAAAGAGCGGACCCTCGGAGAGGCATCCTGTCGCCGATATGGGGAGGCTTCCGGCCGGTGCAAGACCGGAAAAGCGGTGCGGTTTTAATTGCGAAACTGGCGGGCTATGACGTCGGCGCCAATGACCTGAATCAACGATAGACAGGGGATCTTCCATGTCAGGCGGCCACGGCCACATCGATCATTCGAACAAGCGAATCGCCCTGCTGGTCGCCGTCCTGGCGGCGCTCCTGGCGATCTCGGAAATGGGCGGCAAGAGCTCGCAGACCAACGCCCTGGCGAGCCATATCGAGGCGTCGAACTTCTGGACCTTCTTCCAGGCCAAGACGATCCGCCAGACCACGCTGCGCACCGCCGCCGAGGAGGCAGAGGCGACCTTCAAGGACAGCCCGCAGGGCCTGCCGCCGGCCCTCAAGGCGCAGGCCGAGCGGTGGCGCCAGACGGCCCAGCGCTACGAGACCGAGCCGGAGACCGGTGAGGGGCGGCGCGAGCTGATGGCCCGGGCCAAGGACAAGGAGCAGCGCCGCGACCGCTCGCTGTCTGCCTACCACCTGTTCGAGTACGGCTCGGCGTCGTTCCAGCTGGCCATCGTGCTGGCCGGCGCCGCGGCGCTGACCTCGGTCGGCTGGCTGGTCTTCCTGGCGATGGGCCTGGGCGCGGTGGGAATCGGCTTCACCGGCCTGGCGTTCATCGCGCCGACGCTGGTCCACCTGTAAAAAAATCCGTCATCCCGACCGAGGGCGGAGCCCGAGTGGAGGGACCTTGCGTCGACCTGCAACGGCAGGTCGTGGAGAGAAGGTCCCTCGGCTCCGACGCCCTTCGGGCGGCTTCGCTCGGGATGACGGCGCTTGTCTACCCGCGGCCGCGGCCGCCGCCGGCGGGGGCGAACTCGGGGACCTCGGGCTGGTCGTCCATCGAGGGGTCGGCCGGCTGCGGCGCCGAACGGCCGTTCTGCAGGAAGGCGACGCCGCCCAGGCCCGGATCCGACTCGGACTCCTCGCGCGGACCGCGCTCGCCCTGCTGGCGACCGTGGCCCTGACCGTGACCCTGACCGTGGCCGTTGGCCGGCGGCGCCTCGCCACCCTGGCCCTGCTGCTGCTGCGGCTGCTGGCCTTCCTCGCCGTCGCCCCAACCCTGGTTGTTGCGCGGGGTGAAGCCGCCCGCCGCCTGGATCAGGCGGTAATAGTGGTCGGCGTACTGCCAGTAGGCTTCCGCCATGATGCGGTCGCCCGAGGTCGCGGCCTCGCGGGCCAGCGCCTGGTACTTGTCGAACACCTGGTGGGCGTTGCCCCGCACCCGCACGTCGGGCCCGCTCGAGTCGTAGATCTGGTTTCGATTGGGGGGACGGTTCGGATTGTTGTGGTGTTGCTTGTGGTGGTGGCCACCGCCTCCGCCGCCGCCACCACTACGGCCGCCACGCGACCGCTGACGATTGTTTGGTCTCATTACCTAAGGCCAGTTACCTGCCGGACGGGTGTTGTTCTTCACTTCCCTCTGCCCTTCCCGGGCGCCGTCTGGCGGATATTGAGAGGGATCTGGGGTCGCCCGGGCTAACCGTCCCGGGCTCATGGCCCCCGAAGGGGCTGACCGGGAACGTAGTCGCAATTCCCCGGGTTGCCAACTCCTTAATGCTTCAGCGAGACCACCCGCTCGATGCCCGAGAGGTCCTTCCAGGGGGCCTCGGGCGCGAACCCGGCCGCGGCGAAAATGCCTGCGATATCAGGGGCTTGCCCCTCCCCTCCCTCGAGCAGCACGCGACCGCCGGGGACGACCAGGGAGGCCGCGCCTGCAGCGATCGCGCGGTAGGCGTCGAGCCCGTCGGCCCCGCCGTCGAGGGCGAGCCGCGGCTCGTGTCGCGAGACCTCGGGCATCAGGGTCGGCACGGTTGCCGCCGCGATGTAGGGCGGGTTGCTGACCAGCAGGTCGACCGGCCCCAGCCCCCCGGTCCAGCCCGGCCGGCGCCAGTCGCCGAGCCTGAGATCGGCGCGGCCCGCGACGCCCAGCGCCTCGGCGTTGGCGCGGGCCACCGCCAGCGCCTCGGGCGACGCCTCGAGGCCGGCGCCGGTGGCGGCGGGATAGAGATGCAAGAGAGTCAGCAGCAGGCAGCCCGAGCCCAGCCCGAGATCGAGGAAGCGCCACGCCCGGTCGCGTTCGGGCAGCAACGCCAGGGCGGCCTCGATCACCGTCTCGCTGTCGGGCCGGGGCACCAGGACGGCGGGCGAGACGCGGAACGGCAGGCCCCAGAACTCGCGCTCGCCCAGGATGTAGGCCATCGGCTCGCGCTGGACGCGACGCGCGGTGAGCGCGCGCAGGGACGCGACGACGGCGGGCGGCGCGAGATCGCGCCCGCGCGCGACCAACTGCTCGACCGAGAGCCCGGCGGCATGACCCAGCAGCAGGCGGGCCTCGAAGCGGACGTTGTCGAGGCCGGCGGCCGACAGCGCGGTGGCGGTGTCGCGCAGCAGCGCGTCGTAAGTCGGCCCGGGTGTTGGGCCGGGCGCCGGGTCGCTCAGGCCGCCAGCTCGGCCAGGCGGCCGGCCTCGTCGTCGGCGATCAGCGCGTCGACCAGCTGGTCGAGGCCGCGGCCCTCCATCACCTGGTCGAGCGAGTAGAGGGTCAGGTTGATGCGATGGTCGGTCACCCGGCTCTGCGGGAAGTTGTAGGTGCGGATGCGCTCGGAGCGGTCGCCGCTGCCGACCTGGCCCTTGCGGTCGGCGGCGCGGGCGTCGTCGCGGCGCTGGCGCTCGGCCTCGTAGAGCCGCGCGCGCAGGATCTTCATCGCCTTGGCGCGGTTCTTGTGCTGGCTCTTCTCGTCCTGCTGGCTGACCACGATGCCGCTCGGCAGGTGGGTGATGCGCACCGCCGAGTCGGTGGTGTTGACCGACTGGCCGCCCGGGCCGGAGGCGCGGAACACGTCGATGCGCAGGTCCTTCTCGTCGATCTTGACGTCGACCTCCTCGGCCTCCGGCAGCACGGCGACGGTGGCGGCAGAGGTGTGGATGCGGCCCTGCGCCTCGGTGGCCGGCACGCGCTGCACGCGGTGCACGCCCGATTCGAACTTCAGCCGGGCGAACACGCCGCGGCCCGACACCGTGGCGATCGCTTCCTTGTAGCCGCCGATGCCGGTCTCCGAGAGTTCCATGACCTCGAACTTCCAGCCGTGCTCGGCGGCATAGCGCTGGTACATGCGGAACAGGTCGGCGGCGAACAGCGCCGCCTCCTCGCCGCCGGTGCCGGCCCGGATCTCGAGGATCGCGTTCTTCTCGTCGGCCGCGTCCTTGGGCAGCAACATGCGCTTCACGTTGTGCTCGAGCTCGGGCAGCCGCTTCTTCAGCGCCGCGGCCTCTTCCTCGGCCATCGCCCGCATGTCGGGATCGGCGGCCATCGCCTCGGCATCCTTCAGCTCCTGCTCGGCCCGGCGCCACGCGCCGATCGCCTCGACCAGCGGGCCGAGGTCGGAGAACTCCTTGGAGGCCGCGACGAACTTCTGGCCGTCGAGCGTGCCGGCCGACAACGCGGCCTGCAGTTCGGCGTGCCTCTGGGTGATCTGTTCGAGCTTGTAGAGGAGCGACATGGGAGCCGGTCGTTACACGGGGTGGGCGCGGGGTGGCAAGGCGATCATTGCGCCAGGGCCGCGACCAGCGCGTCGAACGCCACCTCGCGCTGCTCGCCGCTGTCGAGGTCCTTCAGCTGGACCACGCCCTTGGCCAGCTCGTCGTCGCCCAGGATGAGGGCGGCGCGGGCGTTCAGCTTGTTGGCGCGCTGCATGCGGCGCTTCATGTTGCCGCGATAGTCCTGCTCGACGGCGATGCCGGCCCGGCGCAGCGTCCGCGCGATGCCCAGCGCCTTGCTGTCGGCCGCCGGTCCCAGCGGAGCGATCACCACCGGGCGCGGCGGCGGCGCCGGCTCGTTGGCCAGCATCATCAGCCGCTCGATGCCGCCCGCCCAGCCGATGCCGGCGGTCGGCGGGCCGCCCAGCTCGGCGATCAGCCCGTCGTAGCGGCCGCCGCCCAGCACGGTGCCCTGCGCGCCGATATGGGTGGTCACGAACTCGAACGCGGTATGGGTGTAGTAGTCCAGCCCGCGCACCAGGCCGGGATCGACCTCGAAGGCGATGCCGGCCGCCGCGAGACCGTCCTTCACCGCGGCGAAGAAGTCGCGGCTGGCGTCGTTCAGGTAGTCGGCGAAGGACGGCGCGCCGGCGTTGATCGCCTTGTCGCCGTCGTCCTTGCTGTCGAGGATGCGCAGCGGGTTGCGCTGCAGGCGGTTGCGCGAATCCTCGGACAGCCTGTCGAGGTGGCCGGAGTAGTAGTCGACCAGCACCTTGCGGTAGCCGGCGCGGCTCTCCGGGTCGCCCAGCGAATTCAGCTTGAGCACGCAGCGGTCGAGGATGCCCAGCCGGTCGAGGATGTCGGCGGCGACCGAGATCACCTCGATGTCGGCGCCCGGCTCGGGCGCGCCCAGCACCTCGAGGTCGATCTGGTGGAACTGGCGCTGGCGGCCCTTCTGCGGCCGCTCGTAGCGGAACATCGGGCCGGCCGCGAACAGCTTGAGCGGCAGCTGCTGGCCGAGCTCGCCGTGGGTGACGAAGGCGCGGCAGATGCCGGCGGTGTATTCCGGCCGCAGGGTCAGCGATTCGCCGCCGCGATCCTGGAACGTGTACATCTCCTTCGACACCACGTCGGTCGTCTCGCCGATGCCGCGCGCGAACAGCTCGGTGAACTCGAAGATCGGCGTGGCGATCTCGCGGTAGCCGTAGAGTCGCGCGACGTCGCGCGCGCTGTCGACGACGTGGGCGAAGCGCCGGTACTCGTCGGGAAGGAGGTCGTGCGTGCCGCGCACGGGCTGCATCTTGCTCACGGGAAATGGTCCTGGAATGAAAGGGCGGAAAGGACGGTCGGGGACGTCGCTACTCGGCGGCCGTCCGATGTCGCTCCGCCTCGATCTCGGCCGCCTTCTTCTCGATCAGGCCGGCGAGGTGCTCGACGATGTCGGCGTCCTTCAGGCGGTGGTGCGGCACGCCGGCGATGTAGACCTGGTGGGTGCCGCTGCCGCCGCCGGTGAAGCCGATGTCGGTCTCGCGCGCCTCGCCCGGGCCGTTCACGACGCAGCCGATCACCGACACCGTCATCGGCGTGGTGATGTGGGCGACGCGCTTCTCCAGCGCCTCGACGGTGCGGATGACGTCGTACTGCTGGCGGGCGCAGGATGGGCACGAGACGATGTTGACGCCGCGATGCCGCAGGTTGAGCGCCTTCAGCAGCTCGAAGCCGACGCGGACCTCTTCCTCGGGCTCGGCCGACAGCGAGACGCGCACCGTGTCGCCGATGCCGGCCCACAAGAGCGCGCCCAGCCCGATCGACGACTTGACCGTGCCGGTGCGCAGGCCGCCGGCCTCGGTGACGCCGATGTGCAGCGGGTAGTCGCAGGCCTCGGCCAGCGCCTGGTAGGCGGCGACCGCGAGGAACACGTCGGACGCCTTCACGCTGATCTTGAACTCGTGGAAGTCGTGGTCCTGGAGGATGCGGGCATGGTCGAGCGCGCTCTCGACCATCGCTTCCGGGCAGGGCTCGCCGTACTTCTCGAGCAGGTCCTTCTCCAGCGAGCCGGCATTGACGCCGATCCGCATCGAGCAGCCGTGGTCCTTGGCCGCCTGCACGACCTCGCGCACCCGCTCGGCGCTGCCGATATTGCCGGGGTTGATCCGCAGGCAGGCCGCGCCCGCCTCGGCGGCCTCGATGGCGCGGCGGTAGTGGAAATGGATGTCGGCGACGATCGGCACCCGGGCCGCCTTGACGATCGCCGGCAGCGCCGCCGTCGAGTCCTCGTCGGGGCAGGACACGCGGATGATGTCGACCCCCGCCTCCTCGCAGCGCCGGATCTGGTCGATCGTCGCGGCGGCATCGGCGGTCAGCGTGTTGGTCATGGTCTGGACCGTGATCGGCGAGTCGCCGCCGACCGGCACGGAACCGACCATGATGCGCCGCGACTTGCGGCGCATGATGTCGCGATAGGGCCTGATGCTCATGGCGGCAATCTACCGGGACCGGCACGGCCTTTCCAGCCGCGCCCGGTCATGGGCGCAATTGGGCGACGCCCGGTCCGCCGAGGCGGTCCCGGCGCGTCGCCGGCGTCAGCGCGCGTCGGTGATGCGGTAGGCGATGCCCGCCGGGACGACGTAGCTCTCGCCGGCCCGCACGTAGGACTGGGCCAGCACGTCGCCGTTCGGGGCGCGCAGCTCGATCCAGCTGTTGACCCGCACCGTGACGCGGGTATCGGCGCGCACCGGCAGGCTCGGCGCCGCTTCGGCGGCCGGCGGCCGCGAGGCCTCCTCGACCGTCGGAGTCGGCGCGGCGGCGCGCGGCGCCTCGGCCTGCTGCGGCGGGGTCGCAACCGGGGCCGGCTGCGGCTGGGCCGCCTGGGCCTGGCCGAAAGCCGGCATCGGCGGCGGCGGAGGCGGCGGGGCCGCCGACACGACCGGCGGGGCCGGCTGCGGCGCGGCCGGCGGGGTCGCCTGAGTCTGCATCGGCGCCGGGGCAGGCGCGACCGGGGCCACGGGGGCCGGGGCGGCCGACGGCGCCGTGGTCACGGCGGGGCGCGGCGGCCAAGTATCGGGCGCCATCGGCGCGGGAGTCGGGGCGGCGGCCTGCGAGGGCGCGGCCGGGGCCGTCGACGACGGGGCAGCGGCCGGGGCCGGCTGCGGGTCGGCCGGGCGGGTGGCCAGCAGGCGATCCGGCACCGGCGGCACCTTCTCGGCGACCACGGCCTGCTCGCGCGGCAGGTAGTGCCAGGCGGCGTAGCCGGCGGCCACGACCATCAGCACGGTCAGCACGGCAAGGCCGATCGGCGCGCGGCGCTCGACGATCGGGAAGTCGGCCGGCAGCGTGACCGGACGCTTGATCGGCACCGGGCCGGACAGGTGGTAGGCGGTCAGGACCTTCTCGGGATCGAGGCCGACATGGGCGGCATAGGCACGCAGGAAGGCCGGCACGTACGCGGCGCCGGGCAGGCGCTCGAACCGTCCGTCCTCGATCGCCTCGAGCTGGGTGCGACGAATCCGCAGGCTCTTCGCGACCTCGTCGAGATCGAGCCCACGCGCTTCGCGCTGGTCACGCAGCAAGCGACCGACCGCGCGACCCGGCGAGGCTTCGCGTTCCAGCGCACGCCAATCGACCTGATCCGGCATGATGTCCCCTGCTAGTCCCCTCTTCAGCGACTTCTACCAGAGGGCCTTTGGCAGGGCAAAAGCGATTCGAGTTACTGCGTCAAATTTCAATTGCATGATCGGCCGCGAAGAGACGCAAGGTCTCGCGCATCGGCCGATCGGGTTGCTTCAACGCAGACATCATGAAGCCCGTCGCCTCGTCGAGGTCGAGCGAACGAATCATGGCCTTCACCGGCCCGATCGAGCCGGGCGACATCGACAGCGTGCGCACGCCGATCGCCAGCAGGGCCAGCGCCTCGACCGGGCGCCCCGCCATTTCGCCGCACACCGACAGGTCGACGCCGGCCGGTCGCGCCTTATCCACCACAAAATGTAGCAACCGCAGCAACGCCGGGGACAAGTTGTCGTAGCGCCCGGCCAGGCGCGCGTTGCCCCGGTCGGCGGCGAACAGGAACTGCAGCAGATCGTTCGTACCCACCGAAATGAAGTCGACGTGCGGCAGCAGGCTGTCGAGCTGCCAGGCCAGCGCCGGCACCTCGAACATCACGCCGACCCGCAGCCGCTCGGGCTCGGGCAGGCCGCGGCGGCGCGCCCGCTCGAGCTCGAGGTCGAGCAGGCGGCGGGCGCTCAGCAGCTCGCCGACCTCGGCGATCATCGGGAACATCACCGACAACGGCCGGCCGTTGGCGCCCTGGATCAGCGCGCGCAGCTGGCGGCGCAGCATCGCCGGCCGGTCGAGGCCGATGCGGATGGCGCGCCAGCCCATCGCCGGGTTGTCGTCGCCGAACGCGCCGACATAGGGCAGCACCTTGTCGCCGCCGACATCGAGCGTCCGGAACGTGACCGGCCGGCCGTCGGCGACGTCGAGCACGCGGCCGTACAGCCAGCTCTGGGCATCGACGTCGGGAAACTCCGAACGCACCATGAACGGAATCTCGGTGCGGTACAGGCCGACGCCGTCCGCCCCGCTCTCCTCGAGGTGCTGCATGTCGATCAGCAGGCCGGCGTTCATCAGCAGCGACACCCGCGCCTGGTTGCGGGTGGTCGACGGCAGGTCGCGCAGCGCCGCGTACTTGCGCCGCCGCTCGTCGCGGGCGGCGATCGCCTCGTAGATCGTCTGCAGGATGTCGTCGGCCGGGCGGACCAGCACCTGGCCGTTGTCGCCGTCGACCACGATCGGGTCGCCGGATTCGACGCGGCTCAGCACGTCGGGGGCGCGGCCGACCACCGGGATGTCGAGCGCCCGCGCCACGATCGCGACGTGGCTCATCGCCGAGCCCTCTTCCAGCACCAGCCCGCGCAGCCGCGTGCGGTCGTAGTCGAGCAGCTCGGCCGGCCCCATGTCGCGGGCCACGATGATCATGTCGTCGGGCTGCGAGGCGGCGTCGGCGCCGCCGCGGCCGGTCAGGCGCAGCAGCAGGCGGTTGGTCAGGTCCTGGAGGTCGCTCAGGCGTTCGCGGATGTACGGGTCGGTCGAGTGGCTCATCCGCGCCTGGACGTCGTCGAAGGCGCGCTGCACGCCGGCCTCGGCGGTCAGGCCCGACGAGATCGCCTCGCGCACGCGCTCCAGCCAGCCGCGGTCGTCGACGAACATGCGGAAGGTCTCGAGGATCTCGCGCTGCTCGCCCGACTGCATGTCGTGCGCCTCGAGCATGCGGTCGAGGTCGGCCCGCACGCCGTGGGCCGCCTCCTCGAAGCGCTTCTGCTCCT
>JAIUOX010000131.1 GCA_020160955.1 Pseudomonadota bacterium | reverse complement strand
CTACCCCAGGACCGCGCTGAAGCCGGCTCGCCGGCGCGCAGCGCGGCCTCGTAGACCGCGAGGTCGGTTTCCGAGTCGACCTCGCCCCATGCCTCGGCGATGGCGACCGCGCCGATCTCGACCCCGGCGGCGATCAGCCGGCCCAGCAATCCCGTCATGTCGAGCCGCTGGGACACCGCCGGTTCGAGCGAGTCGAGCAGCGCCGTGGTCCGCTGCCATGCCGACGGCGTGAAGCGCAGCAGGCCCATGTACTGTCCTTCGACCTCCTCGTAGCCGCGCGGCTTCTTGCCGATCTCGACCACCGTGCCGGCGCCACCGAGGCGAAAGGTCTCGGCGTCGCTCAAGGGATCGTCGAAGCGGCGGGCCCACAGCGCCCGCCAGTCCGGATCGTAGGCGATGGCGAGCCGATCGCCCGGCGCGGCCGCCAGCCGGGCGACCGAAGCGGCGCCGTAGAAGATGTCGGAGTAGCTCACGATACAGGGACCCTGGCGCAGCCACGGATCGGCGCACCGCAGCGAGGCCACCATGTTGGTGCTCTCCCACGCCGGGTTTTCGAAGGTCTGCAGGCCGTAGCGGTCGAACGCGGCGCCGCGATAGCCGCGCACCACCGCGACTTCCTCGACCCCGCCGCCGCGCAGGGCGCGCAACTGCCACTCGAAGAGCGGCCGTCCGGCCAGTTCGACCAGGCCCTTGGGGCGATCCTCGGTGAGGGCGCGCATCCGGCTGCCCCTCCCAGCCGCCAGAACGATCGCCTTCACGTGTCCCTCCCCAGAATCCGACGCACCAGCGCCACGTCCTCTCCGACGGCGGTCGCCTCGCGCTCGGGATGCCACATCACCGCCGTGATCGGCTCGTGCTCGTGCCGCATCATCTCGATCGTGCCGTCGCCGGCCCGCGCGACGGCCGCGAACCCGGCCGGCGGCGTGCGCACGGCCCAGGTATGGAAGCTGTTTACCGTGCGCTCCGCACCCGGCCCGGTCACCGGGTGGGGCGTCCCGACATGATCGCCGACCCGCACCAGCTCGGCGCCGAAGCGATGGGCGAGGAACTGCAGGCCGCGGCAGACGCCGAGCACCGGCACGGCGCGGGCGCGCGCCCAGGCGAGCAGGGCATCCTCGGTCGCGTCGCGTTCCGGGGCGTCGCCGCCCAGCGCCGCGAGGTCGTTGCCGCCGGACAGCACGATCGCGCCGGGCGCGAGGGTCTCGACCAGGGCGAGCGCGGTCGGCGGGTGGTTCGGCAGCGGCAGCGCGGTCGCGCCGCAGGCCGCCAGGAAGGGGTGCCATCGCTGGTCGAGCGAGTCCCGGCGTTCGTTGCGGCCCGGGACGATGTCGACGCGCTGGGTGATGGCGACGAGCGCGCTCACGACAGCACGTCGACGCGCCGGCCGGCGCAGTCGAGGCGCAGGCGGCGCGCCGCGCTCCACGCCCGGTACTTGACCTCGCCGACGCCGATCGCGGCCGGCAGGCCGAGTTCGCCGGCGCGGATCGCCATGTGCGAGTTCACGCCGCCCCACGCGGTCACCAGGCCGGCGATCGGGTGGGCGAACAGCCAGTCGAAGCCGGGGTCGGCGTTGGGAATGAAGACGATGGCGCCGGCCAGCTGGTCGGGCTGCGCCGTGCCGCGGACCGGCGCGACGACTTCCTTCTGGGTGATGAAGTTGGGCTCGGTCTCCGGCCACTCGAAGCCCCAGATGTCGTCCGGGCTGCGGATCAGCGGCGGCAGCGACACCGCCAGCGTGTCGCGGTAGCGCGCCTGGCCCTGCTCGATCGATGCGCGCAGGATTTCCTTCGGCGACCCGGCGCCGACGTACAGCTCGCGGAAGGCGCTGATGTCGCAGTAGACGAGTTCCTCGCGCGAGAACCCCCATTGCTCGCCGCACTCCGCGATCAGCGCCATCGCGTCCGACAGGTTGCGCGTGAAGTGGAACTTGGCCAGTTCGCGCAACTCGATGCCCGACTGCACGAAGTCGAGGAGCTCGACCGGGTCGACCTCCAGCCCGTGCACCGCCAGCACGCGCGCCAGCTCGCGCAGCTGCGGCAGGGTCAGGGAGAAGGGCTGAACGGCGGGCGGCGCCGGCTGGCGCTGCTCCCAGTCGAAGTAGAGGTCGGGCGCCTCGTCGTAGCGCGGCGACAGGATGTCGTAGGTGCCGGGCCGCAGGTGGCCGTAGCGGGCGAGGAAGGTCGTGCGGTCCAGCATCGCCCGGTCGCGCACGAGCTGGCCGCTGACCGTCGAGACGCTCGACATGAAGGCCTCGTAGTCGGCCTCCGAGAACAGCCCGATGGCGGTCAGCGAGCGCAGCATCTGCACCGCGACGAAGCCCGCCCGGGCGAGGCCGGCGAACGGCAGGGTGCCGTAGCGCTTGGCGTCCTCGAGCAGCCAGTAGATGCGCTCCAGCGGGGTGCTGTCGGACGACAGCAGTTCCTCGCGCCGGTTCTGCAGCACGTCGAGCTTGAGCGCGTCGCGCCGCCACAGGCCTTCGCGGTTGTGCACGATGCGATTGGTCAGCCGGCGCAGGCTGTCCGACAGGGCCTTTCGATCGGCCTGCGAGAAGCCGGCCTCGCCCAGCCGCTCGAGCCGCTCCGGCAGGTCCAGCGTGTAGCAGGAGAAGACGATCTCGAACTCGACCTTGTCGTGCAGCGCCGGCTCGGCGAGCAGGTGGTCGATGTAGTGGTCGACCAGGCGGCCCGCCAGCTCGTCCTCGAGGTCGGCCGGGATGAAGGAATTGAACGACAGGCGGACGTCGATGTACGGCAACCCGAAGAAGTGGGTCATCAGCGGGAAGCTGCGCAGGTTGCGGTAGCCGTAGTTGTGCCGCTGGTAGGCCCAGATCGCGTCGGTCACGAGATCGCGGTAGAGCGACAGGCCGAGCGGCTTGGGCCGGATGCCGATGATTTCCGCCGGGTTCCAGTCGGGCATCACGCCGAACACGGTGCGGCGGCCCTTGAGGAACGGGTGGGGGCGCATGCCCTGGGCGATCTTGCGCTCGATGTGGCCGAGGCGTTCGGCCTGCACGTCGTCGGCCTCGGGCGGGCGTGCCAGCACCAGCGGCCGGGCCTGCAGCAGCCACACCGTGCCGTCGCCGCTGACCGCGAATTCGCAGTCGACCGGGCGCCCGTCGAACAGCGACAGCAACTCGTCGAGAAGACGGATCACGCCGGCCAGCTCGGGCGGCGGCGGCACCGGGCTGCGCGCCGCCTGCTGCCAGGTGCGCCCGCCCATGCCCGAGGTCACCAGCGCCGTGTCGTTGCCCTCGCTCCAGTTGATGACGCGGTAGGGCGCGCAGGTCGCCGGGTCGTGACTGAAGGCGACGCCGGCGCGCACGACGTCGCGGATCATCGGCTGGACCAGCACCTCGTCCTCGGGCAACGCCTCGCCGTAGGACGCGATGACCTTCGCGACCGCGTCGTCCAGCGTCGCCCCGGTGATGTCGGCGATCGAGAGGTAGGCCCCGGCGTGCGATGCCTCCGCGCCATCCTCGGCCAGCCGGCTGGAGCGCACGATCCACGGTCCCGTTCCCAGGGCCTCGCCGATCGCCGCGGCATGCCGGGCGGGCGACGCGCGCCACTCGGCGACGGTGACGACATGGATCGGCGCGATGCGCGCGCTGCGCAGGCGATTGGAGAGCAGCGACAGGGTCTGTGCCTTGGTCGCGAAGTCGAGCGGCATGGATCAGCCCTTCGGTGCGGACGGGAGCCGGGCTGCGTCGGACGGCAGCTTGCCGACGATCTCGGTCGCGATGGCGTCGGCGCTTCGGCCGGCCACGAAATCGACCAGCAGGTCCGGCGCGGCGGGCTCGTCGAACGGCTGGTCCAGACCGGCGATGTTGCGCACCTCGCCGGCCTCGTAGCGCCGGTACAGGCCCTTGGGATCGCGCCGGCGAAGCTCCTCCAGCGGGACCCGGATGTAGACTTCGAAGTAGCCCGGCAGGTTCTGGCGGTTCCAGGCATGCAGTTCGTGGAACAGCGAGATCGTGGTGACGATCACGGTGCTGCCCTGGCCGGCCAGCAGCCGGGCCAGCCGGGCGTACTGGAAGCCGAGCGCGAGGCGCGCGGAACGTTCGTAGTCCTCGGGCTTGAGATCGACCCGGCCGAACACGTCCCGTAACGCGTCGCCGTCCAGCGCGACGCACCACTCGCCGCGGGCGCGCAGCCGGTCGGTGAGTACCGCCGAGATGGTCGACTTGCCGGCCGCCGAAAGCCCCGTGATCCAGACGACGCGGCCGCCGCGGGGACGCAGCCCGGCAGCGGGCGATCCGGCATCGGCTTCTACCAGGGGGACTCTCGACATCTCCAGCGTTCCCGCCCGCCGCGGGCGTCGCGATTGCAAGGATCGGACACCATAATCATTGCCCGGTTTCAGGGACAGCCTAAAGAGGAGGAGGCCCGTGGCGTCGGGCCGCCTTGCTTCCCCGCCGGGGGCGGGTTTCCTTGCCGGTTGGCGCTGCGGCGCGTGGGGGAGTGGCTGCATGAGCAACGGGATGCCCGGGTTCTCCGACTTCGAGACGGTCGTCGAGGGCGGCGTCGCGGTGGCGCGGCAGCACGCCGAGCGTCTCAAGGAGATGCCGCCGGAGGTCCGCACGAAGGCCGACAAGTCGCCGGTGACGGCGGCCGACCTCGCCGTCGCGGCGTACCTCGAGAAGGGGCTGCTGGCCCTGACCCCGGGCGCCAACTGGCTGTGCGAGGAAGGCAGCGCGATCGACAAGCAGAGCGACCTCGTCTGGATCGTCGACCCGCTCGACGGCACCAAGGAATTCCTGCGCGGCCTGCCCGAGTTCAGCGTGTCGGTGGCGCTGCTGCACCGCCTGCAGCCGGTCCTCGCCGCGGTGGTCAACCCGATGACCGGCGAGGCAGGATACTGGAGTGCGGCGGATGGCTTGCGCTTCAAGGGACCGTCGGTCCCCGGCGCCTTCACCGGCGTCAAGCGGCTCGAGGATGTCTGCGCCAACGCCAGCCGCACCGAGTTCGAGAAGGGCTCCCTCTCGGCCTACCGCGCGGTGCTGAAGGAGGTTCGCCCGATCGGCAGCGTCGCCTACAAGCTGCTGCGGGTCGCGATGGGGCTCGAGGAACTGTACTTCTCCGTCGAACCCAAGAGTGAATGGGACCTGTGTGGCGGCGTCGCGCTCGTGACGGCGGCCGGCCTCGCCTACGAGACCTTCGACCGCGTGCCCATGAAGTTCACCGGGACCAACCGCCGGATCGAGACCGGTGCGGTGGCCGGCCCCGCCCCGATGGTGCGGGACTTCATGGCCCGGTTCAGCGGACCGATCGCCGACGACCAGGACAAGATCGCGCGCAAGATCGTGCGCTGAAGTGAAGGACCCCGCGGTCGTGGATGCCTTAAGACCGCCGGGACGAGCAGGAGCCGAGCGTGAACCGTGATCTGAAACTTGCCGCCGTCGCGGCGATCGTGACCGTCGTCCCGGGCCTCGTGCTGTGGGTCGTGGGAGCGCCGACGGCGCTGGCGGTCGTGGTCAGCCTGGGGGCCGCGGTCTTCGCCATGACGGCGCTGGCGCGGCGCTGGTACCGGCAGGTCATCGACCGCATCGACGCCCAGGCCCTGCACCTCAGGAGCGTCGTCGGCCTGGTGCCCGCCACCGCCGACCTGCACGTCCACTGGACCGAGCACGCCATCACCCCGGAGTCGCTGGCCCTGCTGCGTCACCTGGTCGATTCGCTCGAGCTCGAGACCGTCCTCGAACTGGGCTCCGGGACGTCGACGCTCGTGCTGGCCAGCGACTTCCGCCGCCGCGGCCGCGGCCACGTGACCAGCATCGACGACGATGCGCGGTGGGCCGGCCAGACCGCCCGCAAGGTCGAGGCCCACGGGCTCGGCGGCTTCGCGGAGGTGCGCGTGGCGCCGCTGGTGGCGGTCGACACCGCCGGCAAGGCCGGCGACTGGTACGACGTGTCCTTCCTCGACGAGGGCCGGCGGTTCGACCTGATCTTCGTCGACGGGCCGCCGGCGTGGCGCGGCGACGCCCAGGCCCGCCTGCCGGCGCTGTACAGGCTGCGGCGTCACCTGTCCGACCGCGGCCTGCTGGTGCTGGACGACGCCGCCCGGTCGGGCGAACGGGCGATCGCCGAGCAGTGGCGCAAGGCCTTCCCCGAACTTCACTTCCGGTACGTCCCGGTCGGGCGTGGGCTGCTGGTCGCCAGCGTCTCCCGCGAGCCGCTCGACCTGCTGCCCGCCTAGCCTCTCTGGGGGCCGCTTTCCCGATTGCCGCCTTGCGCTGGATCAAGGTATTTCTGCATATCTTGAGCAGATAATTGCCTATCTGGACGACGAGGCGCGGAGAGATGCGGATGGCGGATCGGGCAGGGGAAGGCCCCCGGGAAGAGCGAAGCGTGCAGCCGATGTCCGTGTTCTCCGTCATCGCCGGAGCGATCGTGGCCTCGGGCCTGTTCGCGGTCGCGCTCATCGCGGTCGATGCCTACCTCGACCGGGCGCCGGCCGCTTCCGGCGGAACCGCCGTCGCGCAGGGCCCGGCGCTGGGGCCGCTCCTCAACGTCGCCTCCGAGGGCTTCCTGAACTTCGAGTGCACCACGCCGGGCGCGGAGTGCGGCGCGAGCACCGCCGAGCGCTATTGCCGCGACCGCGGCCAGGCGCTGGTCAGCTGGCGCGCCACCCCGGTTGCCGCCGCCAGCGCGCCGAACTACCGCTTCAGCATGGCCGAGGTCATCTGCCGGTCGATGTGAGGGACCGGCGCGCCACGATCGTCAATCGGGCAGAACCCGGTAGCGGCACACGGTGGTCAGGAAGACATACTCCAGGACACGCGGTCCCGTGCCCGCCGGAACCTTGAGCCGGGCGACGGAGTAGGTGCCGAAGGCCGTTCGCACGTCGCCATCGAAGCTGCCGTCGGGCTTCAGCCGGGCCGCCATGTAGGGCTCCGTCGTCCGATAGCCGGCGTCGAACAGGTAGATGTTCGGGCCGGCCTCGATGACGTGGCCGCGATTGCCGGAACCGCACGACTGGACGTTGCCCGCGACCTGCTGGATCGTCGTCTTCCATTGGGTCCGTACCTCGGGGGCCGCCGCCGGCGCCGCCTCGCGCAAGGCGTATCGGCAGCCGGGCAGGCTGCGGGGCGCGGTCAGTTGGAGGTCCCGGGTCCGGGCATTTCCCGAGAGGACGATGGTGCCGAGGCCGCCCCGGCCCGTGTACTGCAGGCTCACCGTACCGTCCGGGTTGATCGGCGCGCTGTAGGTCGCGTTGCCCGGTGTCCGCATGGTCAGGGTCCCGTTGTCGTTCGTGAACTGGAACGCCAGCGAGATGTCCACGCACTTGACCGTGGCATTCGGGACGAGGGTGGTTTGGGCCTGCCACGTCTCGGCACGCGCCGCCGCGGAGACGGCGACCGCCGCCAGGACCATCGCCCACCGCCACATGTCTTGCTCCCCGGCCGGACAGGATGGCCGAGTGCACCATTGCCGGACTGCCCCGGGAAGGTACCCGGGCCGGCTTTCGACGCAGGATTGTTGGGACACCGGCGGGCGGGAAGAGGCGCGACGCGGTCCGTCCGCCCGGCTATCCTGCCGGCAATGTCTGGACTCGGGGACTGGCTGGCGGCACGCGGGCTCTCCAGGTACTTGGAGGCGTTTCGCGACAACGACATCGACCTCGATGTCCTGTCCGCCCTCACCGATGACGACCTCAAGGAACTGGGCGTGTCCTTGGGCGACCGCAAGCGTCTGCGACTCGCCCTCGCGGAAGCACCCGCCGCCGGCCCTGCCGCGCCCCCATCGCCCGAGCCCCCACCGGTTGCGCCCACCTTTGTCGCGCCCACCCTCGTCGCGCCAGAGCGCCGGCAGCTCACCGTCCTGTTCGCCGACCTGGTGGCCTCGACCGCGCTGTCGCGCGACCTCGACCCGGAAGACCTGCGCGACCTGCTGACCGCCTATCACCAGGCCGTCTCGGCGGCGATCCGCGATGCGGGTGGCTTCGTGGCCAAGTTCATGGGGGACGGCGTCCTCGCCTACTTCGGCTACCCGGTCGCCAGCGAGGATGCCGGCGAGCGCGCGGTTCGCGCCGGCCTGCGCGCCGTCGCCGTCGTGGCGGCGCTACCGGCCCGCGACGGCCGGCGCCTGCAGGCGCGGGTCGGCATCGCGACTGGCCCGGTGGTTGTCGGCGACGTGGTCGGCGACGACATCGCGCGCGAGATCAACGTCGTCGGCGAGACGCCCAACCTCGCGGCTCGCCTGCTCGGGGTGGGCGATCCCGGCAGCGTGGTGATCGCCGACTCGACCCGGCGGCTGATCGGCGACCTGTTCGTGCTGCAGGCCCTAGAGCCGCAGGCGATCAAGGGCTTCGCCGAGCCGGTGGTCGCCTTCCGGGTCGTCGAGGAACGCCAGGGCCTCAGCCGCTTCGAGGCCACGCGGCGCGGCCAGGCGCAGGGCGGTGCGTTCGTCGGCCGGGGCCGCGAGGCCGGCCTGCTGCTCGATCTCTGGCAACAGGCCCGCCTCGGTGACGACCAGCTCGTGCTGCTCTCCGGCGAGGCCGGCATCGGCAAGTCGCGCATCACCGAGTCGCTGTGGCAGGCCGTTGCCGCCGAACCGCAGCTCCGCCTGCGCTACCAGTGCACGCCGCACCATTCCAACTCGGCGCTCTACCCCGCGCTGGCGCAGCTCGCCGCCGCCGCCGGGCTGCAGCCCGACGACGACGTGCCGGCCAAGCTCGCGTCGGCGATCCCCGTCGCCACCGAGGAGCAGCGGTTGCTCATCGCCGCCATGCTGGGCCATGGCGTGCGCAACCCGGCGATCGACGACCTCACGCCGGCGCGCAGGCGTCAGCTCGTGCTCGACGTCTTCGCCGAGCAGCTGGCCGCGGATTGCCGGCGGCTGCCGGTGCTCTGGGTGATCGAGGACGCCCACTGGATCGATCCCACCACCGAGGCGCTGATCTCGCGCGTCCTCGACGGCGCCGGCAGGCAGCGACTGATGGTGGTGGTCACCCACCGGCCCGAGTACCGGCCGCCGTGGGGCGCCCACCCGATGGCCACCGCCGTGCCGCTGGGCCGGCTGTCGCGCACCAATGGCGAGTTGCTGCTGAAGGGCCTGGCCAATGGCAGGGCCATCCCGCCCGCGGTCGCCGAGTACATCGCGGGCCGCGCCGACGGCGTTCCGCTGTTCATGGAGGAACTGTTCAAGGCGATGTGCGATTCCGGCGCGCTCGCCGAGCGCGGCGACCGCTACGAGCTGACGCAGCCGCTGACCAGCACGGAGATCCCGGCGACCCTGCAGGACTCGCTGATGGCGCGGCTCGACCGGCTGGCGCCGGCCAAGATCGTTGCCCAGCTGGGCGCTGCCATCGGGCGGGAGTTCGAGCAGGGCCTGTTGCTGGCCGTCGCGGGCCTGAAGCCGGAGGCGGTGGCCGAGGGTCTCAAGCAACTGCTGGACGCGGGGCTGCTGTTCTCGCGGCGGGAGGGGGCCGAGACCACCTACATCTTCAAGCACGCCCTGATCCAGGACGCCGCCTACGGCAGCCTGCTGCGACAGCGGCGGCAGGAGGTCCACGAGCGGATCGCGCGGGCGATCGTCGACGGCGGCACCGACCAGCGACCCGAACTCATCGCCCACCACTTCGAGGCGGCCGGCCGGCCGCACGATGCCGCCACCTGGCTCGAGCGCGGCGGCGACACCGCGTTCGCCTCCGCCGCCAACCGGGAGGCGGCCGTCCTGTGGCGGCGGACGCTGGCCCTGATGCCGCGCGACAGCGACGCCGCGCAACGGCGCCGCATCCAGGTGCTGCAGAAGCTGGGCGCCGCCCTCCTGCAGGCGGACGGGTACTCCTCGGAAGAGGCGTTCGAAGCGGGCCAGGCGGCGCTGCAGGTGGCGCAGTCCCTCGGCGACATCGAGCTCTATGTCCGGGTCTGCGCCAGCAACGCGCCTACCCACTTCGCGCGCCAGAAGTTCGATCGCGTGGAGCGCGAGCTCGCCTTCGTGACGCAGGCGCAGCTCGACCGGCTGCCGGCCACCGTGCGGACCCACTACCATTGCATCCGGGGCGTCTGCCATTTCCACGTCGGCAGGATCGGCCTCGCCCACGACGACCTGTCGACGATCCTCGCGCTGGATGGCGGCGGCGAGTCGGACAGTTCGTTCGGCGGCGGCGATCCGCGGTTCGTCGCCCTCAGCTACCTGGCGCGGGCGCAGGTGATCCGGGGTTACGTCGACACGGCGACGACGCTCGGCCAGCGCGCGCTCGACTACGCCCGCTCGATCGCTCACGCCTATTCGGTGGCCTGGGGCCTCGTCACCGTGACGCGCAACGCGATTGCCCGGGGCACCGAGGGGGAGGCGCTCGGCCTCATCCGCGAAAGCATCGAGCTCTGCGAGCGCCACGGCTATGCCAGCCGCCTCGGGCAGGCCCGGGCGGCGCACGGCATGGTGCTGGCGATGACCGGCAACATCGAGGAGGGCGCCCGCGAGGTCGAGCAGGGTCTCGAGCTGTGGCGCCAGACCGGCAACATCTTCTCGCTCGACCTGCTTCTCGTCGAAGCCGGCCACGTGTTCATGCGGCTGGACGAACCGGATGCGGCGCGCCCTTTCATCGACCAGGCCGGCGCGCTGTACCAGGACGCCGCCGAACGATCCGGCTACGCCGAGTACCTGCGCCTGTCGGGACGGTTGCTGGAGCGCGCGGGCGACGGGTCGGGGGCGGCGGCCCGCTACCGCGAAGCGATCGCCTTCGCCGACGGCCAGTCGGCCAACCTCTACAAGCTCCGGGCGTCCACCGACCTCGCGCGGTTGCTGGCGGGCGAGGAGGACCGCGCCGCCGCGCTGGCGGTGCTACGGCCGGTGCTGGACTGGTTCACGGAAGGCCACGATGCCGTCGACGTCTCCGCCGCGCGGACGCTGGTGGCGAGTCTGCAGCTGGCGATGTGACGACTCGCTAGGAGCCGGATCGGCGGTGCCTGCTCGTCGTCACGACGCGTCGGGCACTCCGGCCAGCCGCAGCCCCTCCATGAAGTTGGCGTAGTCCTCGTCGCGCACAAGCATGCGTCGGCGTCGCGCCCAGCCCATGTCGTAGGCGGGGATGAGGTCCAAGAGGCGCCGGGCAATCGATTTTGCCTCGTCCAGCCGGCCGAGTTGGGCGAGAGAGGCCGCCAGGAAGGTGTGGCTGCCGTACCATTGCGGCTGCAGCAGGATGTGCTGGCGGGCCAGGTCGGCGGCATCCGCGAAACGACCGGCCACGAACGAGGCGACGACCAGGCCCATGAGTCGCCCGGACCGCTCGGGGTCGCGCGGATTTACCCGCTCGCTTTGGCGGAACGTGTCGCGCGCTTCCTCGTGATGGCCACAGAAGGCCAGCGCGCTGATGAGCGTTCCCTGCGCCGAGGAGAGGGAGGGCGTGAGTTCAAGAGCCCGCCTGGCCGACGCCACCGCCTCCTCCATCTGCCCCATGCGCTGCTGTACGGAGGCCAATGCCTCGTACCCCGAGCCATCCTGGGGGTCGGCTTCGATCGCCCTTCGAGCGTGAGCGAGGGCTTGGCTCAGCGCCTCCTGCTCATCCCCCCAGCCCATGTAGGCGCACTTGAGGCGGCAGGACGAAAGCCTGGACCATGCTGGGGCAAACGACGGATCGGCGGTGACCGCCGCGAGCAGCAGCTCTTCGGCGGCCGCGGCCTCGGTCCTGTCATTGGTCCGGATCTTGGGAAGCGCGCGCAGGTAGAGATCCCAGGCATCGAGCTGGGTCGTCTTCTTCTGACGGGCACGGGCGATCTCGGCACGGGTCATTTCGGGCACGAGTGCCGATACGATCTTCGCTGTCAGCTCGTCCTGTAGCGCGAAGACATCGTCGATCGAGCCTTCGAAGCGGTCCGCCCAGAGTTGCTTGGCGGTCACGCACTCCACGAGCCTTGCGGTCGTTCGAACCCGTTGCCCGGCGCGGCGGATGCTCCCGTCGACGAGATAGCGCACGCCGAGATCGCGCCCGACATCGCGCGCGTCAGGGGACTTCCCCTTGTAGGCCTGGGTCGAGTTTCGAGCGATCACCAGGAGCGACCTGATGCGGGACAGGTCGGTGATGACGTCTTCGGTTATGCCTTCGGCGAGGTACTCCTGCTCGGTGCTGTCACCCAGGTTGACGAACGGCAGCACCGCCAGGGAAGGCCGGTTGTCGGCCTGGGGCATGGGCGTCGAGGCACGATCGCGGGCTGTACCCCCGGGCGACCAATGCCAGACGCGCACCGGACTGGCGATGTTCTTGAGTCGCTGATCGCCCGCATCGATGAAGGTGCCTTCGACCCGGCCCTGGACGTCCCAGTAGGCGCGATCGGACAGGCAGACGCCACCGGGTGGCGCCAGGGGCTCGAGACGAGCGGCGATGTTGACGCCATCGCCGAAGATGTCGTCGCCATCGGCGATGATGTCGCCGACATGCATGCCCATTCGAAACAGCATCTGGCGATCCGGCGTGACGCTCTCGTTGCGCTCCGCCATCTCGTCCTGGATTCCGATCGCGCCGCGCATGGCGTTGACGACGCTCGCGAACTCGATCAGGAAACCATCGCCCGTCGACTTGACGATCCGCCCGCCGTAGCGGGGCACCCATGCATCGAAAACCTCGTGCCGGTGCGACTTCAATGCCGCCAGCGTGCCGCTCTCGTCGACGCCCATCAGCCGTGAAAAGCCCACGAGATCCGCGGAAACGATTGCGGAAAGACGCCTGGATTCGAAGGTCAAGCCACGTCTCGAAGGTCCATGGTAGGTCGAAAAGCTTAGAGACGGGTATGCGGGGGAGCAACCCGGGCGGCCCGTCCAAGGGGCGCCGATGGCTGCCGGGCGCTGCCCGCGGCATCCGGGGTGCCACGGAAGGCCTCTTGGGGCGATGGCGGACAGGGCGTCCGCCAAACCTCTTCAAGAATGCTTGGGACTGCGGCCGGAGATGGTCAACAAAACATAGACAATTAAGGATTATTCGCCTCTATCTCTCCCCGTTGTCGTCCTTGCATGTCCGCTGAAATTCGCCTACGTCATCCATCAATTGATGGAAGGATGGATGGACGATGAAGCGCGCTATCCAACGTCTCTCACCCCTCACCGTGAGCCGCCACGCTAGCCCCGGCTGGCTCTGCGACGGCGGTGGGCTCTATCTCCGCATCCTGCCGGCCACGGGCGAGAATGCGCCCGGCCTGGTCAAGAGCTGGGTGTACCGCTTCACGCTCAATGACCGACGCCGCGACATGGGGCTTGGCCCTTACCCCGCCGTCAGCCTCGCAGTGGCTCGACAGATGGCAGGCGAGGCTCGCGCCATGGTGAAGACGGGCAGGGACCCGCTCGACGCGCGACAGCAAGAGAGGGACGCAGAGCGCGAAGCACGTGCCGCCCTATTGACCTTCGATGACGCCGTGAAGCGGTTCCTTGGCAGCCACGAGGGTGCATGGCGCAACGAGAAGCACCGCCAGCAGTGGCGCAACACGCTAGAGACCTACGCCAGCCCAGTCCTGGGCAAGACCGCCGTCCAATCCATCACCACGGCGCATGTAATGCGCGCGGTCGAACCGCTGTGGTCGACGAAGCCCGAAACCGCCTCCCGTTTGCGCGGGCGCATCGAGCGAGTGCTGGATTGGGCAGCGGCGCGCAATCATCGACAAGGCGACAATCCCGCACGCTGGCGCGGCCATCTCGACAAGCTGCTCCCGGCCCGGGCGAAGCTGCGGCGCGTCCAGCACCACGCGGCGGTGCCGATCGACGGTGTGTCTGCGGTCTACAGCAAGCTGGGCGAGAGCACGGGCATGGCCGCGCTGGCGTTGCGCTTCCTGGTCCTTACGGGTGCGCGCGCGGGCGAGGTTACGGGCGCACGCTGGAAGGAGATCGACCTGGAAGGCGGCACGTGGACCGTCCCGGCCGATCGCATCAAGGCCGGGCGCCTGCATCGCGTGCCGCTGTCGGCCGAGGCCGTCACGATCCTGCGCGAGAGAGTCAGCGAGGATCCCGAGGAGTATGTCTTTCCGGGTGGCAAAGAGGGTAAGCCGCTATCGCTCACAGCGCTGTCGAAGGCGCTCTGGACGGCCGGGGGCGAAGACTTCACTGTTCACGGGTTCCGGTCGACCTTCCGCGATTGGTCTGCCGAGCGCACCAACTTCCCTCGCGAGGTGGCCGAGATGGCACTGGCGCACGTCATCAGCGACAAGGTCGAAGCCGCTTACCGGCGCGGCGACCTG
>JAIUOX010000130.1 GCA_020160955.1 Pseudomonadota bacterium | reverse complement strand
GCCGACGAGCTGCAGCAGCGCGGCACGATCGACCACACCCCGGTCTACCCGCGCGAGGTCGTGAAGCGGGCGCTGGCCCACAACGCCGCGGCGCTGATCCTCGTGCACAACCACCCGTCGGGCGATCCCAAGCCGTCGCGCGAGGACATCGAGATGACCCGCGAGGTCAAGGCCGCCGCGGCGGTGCTGGGCATCGCCATCCACGACCACCTGGTGATCGGCCGCAAGGGCCACGCCAGCTTCCGGAGCCTCGGGCTTCTCTAGCCGACGGCGTGGCGACCGCCGGCTGTGGCAAGGCTTTGTCGACGGTGAGCATGGTGGCATGGTGCCGACCGGGCGGCGGGCGCCGTGTGACCTTGCGGGGATACGAGGAGACCGGGATGGCGGGCAGGATCTACGTCGGCATCGGCGGCTGGACCTTCGAGCCGTGGCGCGGCGTGTTCTATCCCGAGGGACTGACCCAGAAGCGCGAACTGGAATACGCCAGCCGACAGCTCACCTCGATCGAGATCAACGGCACCTACTACTCGAGCTTCAAGCCGGCCAGCTGGGCGAAGTGGCGCGACGAGACGCCGGACGGCTTCGTCTTCTCGGTCAAGGCCTCGCGCTTCTGCACCAACCGCCGCGTGCTGTCGGGCGCGGGCGAGTCGATCGCCAGGTTCTTCGCCCAGGGCATCGTCGAGCTGAAGGACCGGCTCGGCCCGGTGAACTGGCAGTTCATGGCGACCAAGGCGTTCGACCCGGAAGACTTCGAGGGCTTCCTGAAGCTCCTGCCGCGCGAGGCCGGCAAGCTGCCGCTGCGCCATGCCGTCGAGGTCCGCCACGACAGCTTCAAGGACCCGCGCTTCTACGACCTCGCGCGCAAGTACGGCGTGGCCATCGTCCGTGCCCACGACGAGACCTTCCCCGAGATCGAGGAGACGACCGCGGACTTCACCTATGCCCGGCTGATGCAGACGCAGGAGAAGGCGAAGACCGGCTACAAGCCCGCCGACCTCGACGGCTGGGCGACCAAGGCCAAGGCCTGGGCGAAGAATGGTGACGCCTTTGTCTACTTCATTTCGGGCGCCAAGGTGCGCAATCCCGCCGCCGCCGTCGCCCTGATCGGCAAGCTGAAGTGACCGGGGGCGGCATGGCGGCGCCGGGCGCGCAGGCGGCGGCGCTCGACGGCCTGCCACCGGACGTCGGCGCGCTGGCCGGTGTCGTGCAGGGCCTGCTGATCCACGAGCACGTGGCGCCGAGCTACGGCGTCGCGCTGTCCGACGCGCAGCGCGAGACCGTCCACCTGCGGCGGGTCGAGGACATGCTGGCGGCGATCCGGTCCGCCGCCCCGGCGCCACTCGACCGCGCCCGCCCGCCGGCCGGTCGCACCGCCGCCGTCTGCCGGCACTTCACCCTGCTGCACGTCGCGATGCTGCGCCACCACGGCCACGTCGCCCGCGCGCGCTGCGGCTTCGCCACCTACTTCGCGCCCGGCAAGTTCGTCGATCACTGGGTGACCGAGGTCCGGGACACCGAGCGGCAGCGCTGGACGCTGGTCGATGCCCAGCTCGACGACCACCAGCGCCGCCTGTTCGGCATCGCGTTCGATCCGCTCGACGTGCCGCGCGACCGCTTCGTCGTGGCGGGCGACGCCTGGCAGGCCTGCCGCGAGGGCCGCGCCGACCCGGCCGCCTTCGGCATCCACACCATGGCCGGGCTGTGGTTCGTGGCCTCCAACGTGATCCGCGACGTCGCGGCGCTGGCCGGCCACGAGATGCTGCCATGGGACGTCTGGGGCGCGATGACGGCGGACGACGCCCAACTCGACCTGCCCTACCTCGACCGCCTCGCGGGCCTGTCCCACGCGCCGGAGGGCCGGGACGCGGCCATCGCCGCGGCTCTGGCCGATCCCCGGGCCGCGGTGCCCGGCACCGTCTTCAACGCGGTGCGGAACCGGGCCGAGCCCGCGACCTAGCGGCCCGCGCCGGGGCCCGTGTAGACTGCCGCCCCGGGAACCCAGGAGGAAACCATGCCTGCCCTGTCGCTGGATCACTGGAACATCTACTGCAAGGACCTCGAGAAGACGGTCCGCTTCTACGAAAAGTACGTCGGCCTCCGGAACGGCGACCGACCGCCGTTCGGCTTCCCGGGCGCCTGGATGTACGCCGGCGACAAGCCGATCCTGCACATCGTGTCGGAGACGACGCGCAAGGAGCACGGCAGCGGCGCGATCGACCACGTCGCCATCAACTGCGACGACATCCGCGGCTGCATCGACACGCTGAAGAAGGACGGCATGCCGTTCGAGGTCCGCAAGGTCCCGGCGCGGCCGCTGCAGCAGGTCTTCGTGCACGACCCCGACGGCGTGATGATCGAGCTGAACTTCTGGAACGAGGCCGACGTGCCGGAGATCAAGCAGTCGGGCAGCACCCCGATCTCGCGCGACGATCTCGCCGCCCGCACCAAGCAGCCGGCCTGATCGCCCCGTCGCCTGAGCGTCTAGTCGACCGTCGGCGTGGCGCGCAGCCAGCGCACGTAGTCCGGGGGCAGGAGATCCTGCCCCGCGATGAGGTGGCCGAGGTAGTCGCGGGTCGGCCGCAGCCCCGGCGCTGTCTTCAGCGCCACGTAGACGATCGCGTCGACCAGCGTGCCGTCGTCGCCGCGCCGCACCTTCAGCGTGCGCCGCTCGTAATGGCCCGCCTTCACCCCCTCGAAATGGTCGAGCACCTCGAAGCCCTTGGGCGGCAGCAGGTTGAGCGTGCCGTGCACCACTGCCCCGTCGCGCGGCACGATGTTGCCGGCGCCGGCGCCCACCGGTTCGCGCGCCCGCTTGTCGAAGGTCAGCAGCCAGTTGTCGAGCCGGCCGGCGATGCGCGGCCCGGGCGGCACCTTCTTCGGCGCGAGCCGGACGGTGAACAGCCGCTCGGCGTCCATGTTGGAGCCGTAGGCGAAGTACCAGTTCAGACCACTTTCCATACCCGCACACCCTCGTCGTAGCCGCGGACCGCCAGCGGCCCGAGGTCGGTCGCGCCGCCGGCGCCGGCGGTCGCCCGGTACACCGGCTCGGAGACCAGCAGCTGGGCGCCGGTTTCCTTGGTCAGCTGCTCGAGACGCGCCGCCAGGTTCACGGTGTCGCCGATCACCGTGTACTCCTTGCGGCGCGGCGAGCCGACCGTGCCGGTCACCGCCTCGCCGAGATGGATGCCGATGCCGACGCGCAAGGCCTCGTGCGGCCGCGCCGCGTTCCAGCGCTCGACGGCGGCCAGCATCGCGAGGCCGGCCGACACGGCATTGGTGGCCGCCTGCGGGTCGGCGATCGGCGCGCCGAACAGGGCGAGGAAGCCGTCGCCCAGGAACTTGTTGATGATGCCGTTGTGGCGATCGACGATGTCGATCATCTCGGCGAAGAAGTCGTTCAGCAGTTCGACCGTCTCGCCGGCCGGCCGCACCCGCGCCATGGCGGTGAAGCCGCGGATGTCGAGGAACAGCACGCAGACCTCGCGCGTCTCGCTCGGCGGGTCGCGCCGGGTCGCCAGCAGCCGGTCGACCACCGCCGGCGAGACGTGCTGGCCGAACAGGTTGGTGACGTGGTCGCGCGCGGCCAGGGCGACGACCGACTGCTCGAACTGGCGGCGCAGCTGGCGGGCCACCAGGCCGGCCACGCCGCCGCCCAGCAGGAGCACGACGCTGCGGCTGAGGTGGAACATCAGGGCGTGCTCGGGATTGGCGCCGTAGAGCTGCAACGGGATGAACCACATCGCCAGCAGCGCCTGCTGCACCGCCGCCACCGCGCCGGTCCACAGCGACAGCCCGAAATCGAGCCGCAGCGTCGACAGCAGGATGAACAGGAAGTAGAGCATCGGCGGCCAGAAGGCGAAGACCGCGGTCGGCTCCATGTAGTGCGACAGCGAGAAGATCACCACGCTGGGCAGGGTGGTCTCGATGAAGGCGTTGACGAAGCGGGCATAGCGCGGGAAGTCGCGGTCCCTGGCGGCCCGCCGGCGCAGCACGACCAGCACCACGATCTCGTAGAGGACGAACGGCCCGATGCCGACCAGCGGCATCCAGCCCGGGAAGCCGCCCTCGAAGCGCCGGGCCAGCAGGTCCGGCATGACGTTCAGCGCGAAGCTGGTCGCGGCCAGCAGGAGCGTCAGCAGGACGGCCAGCACCTGGACCCGCTGGATCTCGCTGCGCATGGTCTCGCGGCGCAGCGCGTCGGCATAGCCGGGAAGGGTCGTGTCCGCCATCTCTCCGGCCAGCCTATCGGGCAGGCCGAGGCTCCACAACGGCGGGGCGGAATGGTAGGAACGAGCATGCCGTTCCGGGAGATTGCGCGCGAGTTGCAGGGCAAGGCCGCCAACCTCGCGGTGCGCCTGCCGATCGCCTGGGTCAACCTGCTGGCCGGCGCGCCGGTCAACGTCGACGGCCGCACCCTCGATGTCCGGGCGCAATGGCTGATCGAGGTTCTCGGCCGCAGCGGCCAACCGCCGGTCGAGCGGACCTCGGTGCTCGAGGCCCGCGCCAACTACGACGCCTTCATGCTCGAGATGGGCGGGCGGCCGGCGCCGATCGGCGAGATCGTCGACCGCACGATCGACGGACCGGGCGGCCGGATGCGGGTCCGCGTCTACCGGCCGGCCGGCGCGGTGGCCCGCCTGCTCCCGGCCATCCTCTACCTCCATGGCGGCGGCTGGGTGATGGGCAGCCTCGAGGGTTACGACCTCGTCTCGCGCTACTTCTGCGCCCGATCGGGCTGCGTCGTCGTCGTGCCCGACTACCGGCTGGCCCCCGAACATCGCTTCTCGGCCGGCCTCGAGGACAGCATCGCTGCCTTCCGCTGGCTGGCGCGCGACGCCACCGACCTCGGGATCGACCCGGCCCGGCTGGTGATCGCCGGCGATTCCTCGGGCGGCAACCTCGCGGCCGCGGCGGCGCTGCGCCTGCGCGAGGACGAGCGCCAAGCCTGCCTGCAGTGGCTGATCTACCCGGTGACCGACCTCGGCTTCGAGACCGCCTCCTACCGCAGCTGCGGCGCCGGGTTCCTGCTGACCCGGGCGGCCATGGAGTGGTTCCGCGGCCACTACCTCAACGACCTCGCCGAGGTCGCCGACCCGCTGGCCTCTCCGCTCCGGGCAACCGACCTGGCGGGCCTGCCGCCGGCCCTGGTCTACACCGCGGGCTTCGACCCGCTGCGCGACGAGGGCAAGGCCTATGCCGATCGCTTGACGGCGGCGGGCGCCAAGACCATTCATCGCGAGTTCGAGTCGCTCACCCATGCCTTCGTCGGCTTTCGCGGCACCATCCACTCGGCGGCCCGCGCGATGGACGACATGGTGGCCGGGCTGCGGCACGAACTGGCCCAGCTGGGGCGGTGAGCGGATCGAGAAGATGAACGAACAGGTCGTCGCAATGCCCCGTGCGCGCTCGAGCCGGCGGGAGCAGAACAAGGCCGAGAACCGGACCGCGCTGGTCAAGGCGGCGCGCGCCGTGTTCGCCGAGATGGGCTACGGCGCGGCCAGCGTGCGCGACATCGTGCGCCGCACCGACCTCGCGTCGGGCACCTTCTACAACTACTTCAAGGACAAGGACGAGATCTTCGAGGCGGTCGTCGGCGAGCTGACCGGCGAGATCCTGCGCCGCCACAATGCCGGTCGCGCCAGGGCGACGACCACCGAGGAATTCATGCGGCGGCACTACGCCGTCTACTTCGACTTCATCGCCGAGGATGCCGAGTTGCTGGCGATGGCGCGGCGCAACTTCACCGCCATCCGCACCCTGCTCGACAAGCCGGACGTCCGGGCGCTGGCCCGCGCGCTGAACGACGACATCCGCAACGCCATAGCGGCCGGCGTGCTGCCCAACGTCGATGTCGGCCTGCTGGGCGCGTCGATGGCCGGGATCGCGTTCGAGGTCTCGGTGGTGATGGTGGCGCGCGACCCGGTCGACCCGGCGGGCGCCGCCGACTTCGCGACGCGCCTGATGATGGGCGGTCTCGCGGCCCTGCCGTTGCGCGGCTGACGCCGGCTCAGGGCCGGCGGTAGATCGGCCGGTAGGTCGCGGCGTCTTCCCAGGTGATGGCCGGGCGGTCGCCGGTGTCCCAGCGCTTCCACGCCATGTTCTCGTCGAGCCGGAACGGCGCCCGCATCATGTCGAGGCTGGCGTCGAGCGCGGCGAGGTCGGCCGATTCGTAGATCGCGAGGTGGCGCTGCGGCGCGCGGCCGTCGCTGCTGTAGCGGCGGCAGGCCGTCCACGACGGCACGTCGGCCACGTTCTTCGGCAGGTAGTCCTGCTCGTACCAGTCGTGGAACGGCTCGGCCCGCGCCGGATCGAGCTCGACGCTGACCATGAAGAACGGCCGGCTGCCGAACGGCCCGTCCGGCGCGCGGCGCGGGTGGGACCAGCGCGGCCGGTAGAGGCAGGGCGGGTCGAGATCGTGGACCGCGCCAGAGCCGCACCAGCGCCGCCAGCCGGCATCGGCCGCGATCGCCGCCTGCGCGGCCGGCGCGTCGGCGGCGGAGGCCAGCTCGAGCAGCGTCAGGAAGTGCTTGCGGTAGTACTTCAGCGAGCCGGTGACGTGGTGTTCCTGGTACCGCCAGGCCGTCCGGATGCCCGGCACCGCGGCCATGACGGCCGGCAGGTGCTCGTGGTGCAGGAACGCGGACAGGGCCGGCTCGTGCTCGACGTCGAGCCGGAACGACACCACCAGCAGGCAATTGTCCGTCGTCATCGTCCCGGCGGGCGCGCGATCCGCCGGGGCGCGGGGCCCCGGCGAAGGCTCGGGCCTCAGGCGCCCTTGACGACCGAGTGGCGCAGCACGCCGATCTTCTCGATCTCGATCTCGACCGTGTCGCCGACCTTCAGCCAGTTCGGCGGCTTGCGGCCGGCGGCGACGCCCGACGGCGTGCCGGTGATGATGATGTCGCCCGGCTCGAGCGTCATGACCTTGGTCAGCTCGTGCACCAGGGTCGGCACGTCGAAGATCAGGTCGTCGGTGTTGCTGTCCTGCTGAACCTTGCCGTTGACGCGGGTCATGATGCGCAGCGGCGAGGCGCCCGGCGGCAGTTCGTCGGCGGTCACGACGTCGGGGCCGAAGGCGCCGGTGCCGTCGAAGTTCTTGCCCAGCGTCCACTGGCTGCCCTTGAACTGCCAGTCGCGCACCGAGCCGTCGTTGAAGCAGGCGTAGCCGGCGATCACGCCCAGCGCCTTGTTCTTCGGCACGTTGCGGCACTTCTTGCCGATCACGATGGTCAGCTCGGCTTCCCAGTCGAGCTGCTTGCTGTGGCTCGGCATCGGCATCTTGCCGTTGTGCGGCAGCAGCGTGTTGTTGAAGCGGGTGAACACCACCGGGTAGGCCGGGATCGGGTTGTTCGTCTCCTCGGCGTGCTTGCGGTAGTTGAGGCCGATGCAGAGGATCTTGCCCGGGTTGGGGATCGGCGGCAGGTACTTGGCCGACTTGGCCGCGACGGTGGCGCCGGCCTTCGGCTTGGCGCAGGCCTTGGCAACCGCGGCCTGCAGCTTCGGCCCGCCGGCCAGGATCTCGACCACGCTCTTGGGGCCGCGCGGCATCTGCTTGCTGAGGTCGACGATCTTCGACCCGTCGGCCGTCCTGACGCCGACAACCGGCTTGCCGCCGCTCACGATGGTGCAAAGACGCATTGATTTCCCCCTCGAAGTTCCACGTAGTCAGGTCGGCGCGTAAACTCCTCCGTCCGACACCGACGGTCAAGCACGACGCGCTCACAGGATCATCGCATGCGCCTTCCGCTTCTCGTTCTCGCTGCCTCGCTGGTTGCCTCGCCGGCCTTCGCCCAGCTGATGGTGCCGCTGACCACGCCCGATGGGCGCGTCGCCTGTACACAGGGCATGACCGGCGTCGGCCGGCCATCGACCTGGGAAGCGGTCGCCGACGCGGACGGTCCGAGCGGCTGGGTGCTCACCGAGACGGCCGGCGATCCCGCCGACCTGCGCTTCCCGTTCTGCGTCAACGAGCTGGCGGGGACGCGCGACTTCGACGCGACGCTGCGCTTCAAGCCGCTGGGCGGCACCCGGGCGCAGGTCGGCGGCTTCGCGTTCCGCGTCCAGAGCGCCAGCGACTACTACGTGGTGCGGGCCAACGCGCAGGACAACTCGGTCCGGTTCTACCGCGTGGAGAAGGGCAAGCGCAGCCAGCTGGGGTCCAAGGAAGTGCCGATCGCGCTCGACAAGTGGCACTCGCTGCGCGTCGTCGCGGCCAACGACCGCTTCGAGGTCTGGCTCGACGGCCAGAACCTGTTCAGCGCGACCGACCGGTCCCTGCCCCAGCCCGGCCCGATGGGCGTGTGGAGCCAGGCCGACAGCAAGACCCACTACGGCTCGATCCTCGTCTCGCCGGTGCGCTGAACGAGCTTGCCCGCCACGGACTGCAGGTAATCCGCCGTCGCCGCGTCGAGTTCCGAGGTCCAGCCCGATTGCTCCTGTCCCGGGAATAGGACGGCCAGCACCATGCAGGCCGCGAGATATGTCCCGGCGAGTGTCGGATGACTCTTGTCGGCCATGTGCAGAGCGATATCGGGACGCTCTGCGCGAACCCTCTCGAAGGCTCGCCCCACCGGGATGACGGCGGCATCGCTTTCACGGCCAGCCGCCTCGTAGGCCTCGGCGAGCTGGGCCGTCATTTCCGGCCGATCGTGGTAGGCCCACGTCGCCAGGAACACCGGCTCCGCGCCGTGGCGCCGAGTGATGGCGCTGAATCGCCGCGCCGCTTCCGCAAACCGATCCTTCAGGGCCGGATGGACCGGCCCCTGGCTGCCATCGAGCATGACCACGACATCGAACAGCCTGGTCGGCGACTGGATCACGACATTGTTGTGCTCGTCGTAGCGATAGCTCCCGACCGCGTCGGGCCTGAAGTACGACGCCAGGTCATGCCAATCGAGGCCGCCACCGGTGATCGATACGGATGTGCTTCGCAACCGATAGGCCGGGCGTCCCTCCGCAAGTAGCCGCGAGACGTGCCAGCCAATCCCGTTGTTGAAGGCCAGGTAGCTGTTGCCGACGAAAAGGATCGACTCGATCTTCTTCGGTGCATCGACTGGCCGGTTCATTCGGGCGGCTCCACCAGGCGACAGACCGCGTGCAGGTCGTCGACGATGGCGGCGCAGAGGCCGGCCATCTCGTCGGTCGCGGCCACCAGGTCGGGCACCATCACCGTCATCATGCCGGCCGCCGCCGCCGAGCGGACGCCGTTGTGCGAGTCCTCCAGCGCAAGGCAATCAGCCGGCGCGACGCCGAGCCTGCTTGCCGCCGCCAGGAACGGGTCGGGCGCCGGCTTGCCATTGGCATAGTCGCCGTGCGCCACGATGGCGTGGAAGCGCGCGCCGAGATCGTGCCGCGCGAGGTTGGCGGCGACCGTGGGATGCGACGACGAGGTGGCGATGGCGCGCGGCAGGCCGAGCGCGTCGAGGCGATCGAGCAGTTCGGCGGCGCCTGGCTTCAGCGGCAGGCCGGGCTCGGCCAGGCGGCGGAAGTGCCGGCCCCACGCTACGACCAGGTCGTCCAGCGGGTAGTCCGCGCCATAGCGGTCGCGCAGGAAGGCGTAGTTCAGCTCGCGCGAGCGGCCGACCAGCTGCAGGAACACGTCGTGGCTCATGGCGCAGCCCAGTTCCCGCGCGGCCGCCAGGATCGCCTCGCCGTACAGCGTCTCGGTGTCGAACAGCAGGCCGTCCATGTCGAACACGACGGCGGCGACGGGGCGCGGCAGCGTCATCGCCCGCCGCGCCGCGCAGCGATCAGCGCCCGTGCCAGTTCGACGAAGCCCGCGCCCGAGCGCGCGGTGGCGATCCAGCGTGGCAGGTGGTCCATGTCGTCGGCGAAGTCGCGCACGTTGGCGACGCCCACGGCATTGGGAAAGAACCCGAACATCGGCGCATCGTTGGGCGAATCGCCCGCGAACACCCAGCGCGCGCGCTCGGCGGCGAGGTCGACGCCGAACAGCTCGGCCATCATCAGGCGCGTCGTGCTGAGCTTGTCGTAGTCGCCGAACCAGCCGTTGACGTGGATCGAGCTCACCTTGGCGTGGGCGCCGTGCGCCTCGAAGATCCCGACGATGCGCCGCACGGCGTCGTGCGGCAGCGGGGCCACGTCCTCGCAGAAGTCGACCGCGAGGTCGGCGGCGCGGTAGGGCTGGTCGGAGGCGATGCCGGCGCCCGGCACCTCGGCCAGGACCTGCGCGCGCACCGCCTGCAGGCGGCGCTGGCCCTCGGCCCGGGTCGCCTCGTCCTGGACGTAGCGGGTGCGCAGGCGGCCGGTCGCCGCGTCGTGCCACATCCAGAAGGCGCCGTTCTCGCCCACCACCGCGTCGACCGGCCAGAATCGCGCGATCAGGTCGCACCAGCCGGCCGGGCGGCCGGTCACCGGCACGACCTTCAGCCCGGCGGCGCGTAGCCCCTCCAGCGCCGCGTAGGCCTCGGCGGTCAGCCGCGAGCGGGTCGACACGGTCTCGTCGATGTCGGTGAGCACGCCCACCACGCCCGCCAGCACGTCGCGGGGGCACTCGGCCAGGGGCTGCAGGGTCCGGGTCATAGGACACTTCTAACATGGCGCCGCCCGGCCTTCGGGTCTAAAAGCCCGCCATGCTTCCGCGCTACACACGGCCGCAGATGGCGGCGATCTGGGCCCCCGAGAACCGCTTCCGCATCTGGTTCGAGATCGAGGCGCACGCCTGCGACGCGATGGCCGAACTGGGCATCGTGCCGCGCGAGGCCGCCAAGGCGATCTGGGACGGCGGCGCCAAGGCGATGGCCGCGCTCAAGGCCGACCCGGCCGGCAACGTCGAGAAGATCGATGCCATCGAGCGCGTGACCAAGCACGACGTCATCGCCTTCCTGACCTGGCTGGGCGAGTTCATCGGGCCGGAGTCGCGCTTCGTCCACCAGGGCATGACCTCGTCGGACGTCCTCGACACCAGCTTCGCCGTGCAGCTCGTCGAGGCCTCCGACCTGCTGCTGGCCGATCTCGACCGGCTCCTGGCGGCCCTGAAGAAGCGGGCGCTCGAGCACAAGGACACGCTCACGATCGGTCGCAGCCACGGCATCCACGCCGAGCCGACCACCTTCGGCGTCAAGCTGGCGGGCCACTACGCCGCCTTCGCGCGCAACCGCGCCCGCCTGGTCGCGGCGCGGGCGGAGATCGCGACGTGCGCCATCTCCGGCCCGGTCGGCACCTTCGCCAACGTCGATCCCCGGGTCGAGGAACATGTCGCCAGCAAGCTCGGCCTCGCGCGGGAGCCGGTCTCGACCCAGGTCATCCCGCGCGACCGCCACGCCGTGTTCTTCGCGACGCTGGCGGTGATCGCCTCCTCGATCGAGAACCTCGCCACCGAGATCCGCCACCTGCAGCGCACCGAGGTGCGCGAGGCCGAGGAGTTCTTCTCGGCCGGCCAGAAGGGCAGCTCGTCGATGCCACACAAGCGCAACCCGGTGCTGACCGAGAACCTGACGGGCCTCGCGCGGGTGGTCCGCAGCGCCGTCGTGCCGGCCCTGGAGAACGTCACGCTGTGGCACGAGCGCGACATCTCGCACTCCTCGGCCGAGCGCTACATCGCGCCCGACGCGACGGTGACCCTCGATTTCGCGCTCAACCGGCTGGCCTCGGTGGTCGAGCAGCTGGTGGTCTACCCCGAGCGCATGCAGGCCAACCTCGATTCGCTGGGCGGGCTGGTGTTCTCGCAGCGCGTGCTGCTGGCGCTGACCCAGAAGGGCATGAGCCGCGAGGACTCCTACGCGGCGGTGCAGCGCAACGCGATGGAAGCGTGGCGCGGCAACGCCTCGTTCCTGGCCCTGTGCCGGGCCGACAAGCAGATCGGGGAGTTCCTGGCGGACGACGAACTCGTCGCCCTGTTCGACATGCGCTACCACACCAAGCACGTCGACACGATCTTCCGCCGGGTGTTCGGCTAGAGCCGCGGTCGTCCGCGGCCGGGCGTCCCCTTCGAGGGACGCCCCGGGGCAAGCGCTACTTCGCTTCCTTCATCATCTGGGCCTTGGCCTCGACCATCAGGCGCTCGGCCTGCTTGCGGATCGTCGCCTCCTCGGTCGGCTTGCCCGCCGCCGCGAGGTCCTTGACCAGCCTGCCGATCACGTCGCTGTCGCCCGGCTTCTCAAGGTCGGCCAGCACGATCTCCTTGGAATAGGCGTCGGCGTCGGCGCCGGTCTTGCCCATCAGCCCCGCCGCCCACAGGCCCAGCAGCTTGTTCTTGCGCGCGGTCGCCTTGAACTGGAGTTCCTGGTCGTGCTCGAACTTGGCCTCGAAGGCTTTTTCGCGCTGGTCGAACGTGGTCATGGCCGCTCCGGAATGGCTTCTTGCGCGGGTATATAGCCATGCGGGCGCTGTCTTTCCACCTCCCGGTGACGGTGGCAAAGTCGCACGCCAGCCGGGAGGACGGGTGTCATGTCGTTGGAAAAGCTGCGGGAATGGGTTGGCCGGACGCAGGTCATGGAGGATTTCGCGGCCCCCTTCCCGGTCCGCGCCCTGGCCGCCACGCTGGACGAGCCCGACCCGGAGCCGCGCCGGGGCGACGTCGTGCCGCCGCTCTGGCACTGGCTCTACTTCCTCGAAACCGCGCCCCAGTCGAAGATCGGCCCCGACGGCCACGCCGAGCGCGGCGATTTCCTGCCGCCGGTGCCGCTGCCGCGGCGCATGTGGGCGGGCAGCCGCTTCGCCTTCGACGGCGCCCCGCTGCGGGTCGGGCAGGACATCAGGCGGGTCTCCCGCATCAAGTCGGTCGAGCCGAAGACCGGGTCGACCGGGTCCATGGTCTTCGTCACGGTCGAGCACACGGTGTCGGGCCCCGACGGCCCGGCCTTCGTGGAGGAGCACGACATCGTCTACCGCGAGGCGGCGAAGCCCGACGAGAAGCCCCGGCCGCCCAGGCCGGCGCCGACCGACGCGACCTGGACGCGGCGCCTGCTCGCCGACCCGGTGGTGCTGTTCCGGTTCTCGGCGCTGACCTTCAACGGCCACCGCATCCACTACGACCAGCCCTACGTGACCGGCACCGAGGGCTATCCCGGCCTGATCGTGCACGGCCCGCTGATGGGACTGCTGCAGATCGAGCTGGCGCGCCGCTCCAACCCCGACCGCGTGCCGGCCCACTTCGAATTCCGCGCCCTTTCGCCGGTGTTCGGCGGCGCCACCCTGGCGGTCGGTGCGCGGCGCGAGGGCGACGGCTCGGTGTCGACCTGGGTAGCCGACGGCGCGGGCGGCCTCGCCCAGCAGGGCAAGGCGAGCTTCCGCTGAGGCGCGTCACCTCCTGTGAGCGAAAAACGGGTTGATTCGCCGGGGCGCTTTTGATTCCTTGGGTGGCGGAGGGAACCGGTGGCATCGCGCCGCTGGACGGAGCCTTCGCGCCTGAACCGATGCCCGAATCGATCCTCCCCTCGCCCCGCCTGAACGGCTCGGCCCTCGAGCGCCAGCTCGAGCACCAGCGCGGACGCCGGCCGGCCGACCCGCTGCTGTCGCTGGTCGTGCCGGTGTTCAACGAGGAGGAATCGATCGACCTCTTCCTCGACACGCTGGTGCCGCTGATGCAGCGCGACGGCCTGCGTTTCGAGATCGTCTTCGTCAACGACGGGTCGCGCGACGACACGCTGGCCCGCCTGCTCGACCGCGGCCAGGGCGACGGCCGCCTGCGGGTCGTCAACCTGTCGCGCAACTTCGGCAAGGAGGCGGCGCTGACCGCCGGCATCGACCACGCGCGCGGCGACGTCATCGTGCCGATGGACATCGACCTGCAGGACCCGCCGGAACTGATCGGCCCGTTCATGGCGCGCTGGCGCGAGGGCTACGACGTGGTCTACGGCGTGCGCACGCTGCGCGCCTGGGACACCGCGGCCAAGCGCCTGTCGGCCGGCTGGTTCTACCGCGTCTTCAACTCGCTCTCGCCGGTCCGCATCCCCGAGAACGTCGGCGATTTCCGGCTGGTCGACCGCCGCGCCGTGCAGGTGCTGCGCCAGCTGCCGGAGCGCAACCGCTTCATGAAGGGCCTGTTCGCGTGGGTCGGCTTCAACGCCATCGGCGTGCCCTACGAACGGCCGCAGCGCGCCGCCGGCTCGACCAAGTTCAACCTGTGGCGGCTCTGGAACTTCGCGCTCGACGGCGTCGTCAGCTTCTCGACCGCGCCGCTGCGCGCCTGGTTCTATGTCGGCGTGG
>JAIUOX010000129.1 GCA_020160955.1 Pseudomonadota bacterium | reverse complement strand
TTCCAGCAACGGCCGGATCGGTGCGTCCGGCGGCAGCATCGACAGCAGCGTCTTCCAGCGCTGCGCCGCGGCCTTGCGGTCGCCCGCCGCGAAGTCGGCCGCGCCGAGGTAGAACAGCGCCAGCCCGTTCTTCGGGTCGGCCTGCTCGAGGCGCTTCAGCACCGCCACGGCGGCGGCGGGCGGCGGCTCGCCGGGCTTGAGGCCGCGGACGTGGCTCTCCGCCCAGTCGGCCAGCACCCGGGCATCGACCGGCCCCAGCGCGTCGGCGCGGGCATAGGCATCGACCGCGTTGCCGTTCTCACCCAGCACCTTCCAGGCATTGGCCAGGCGCAGCCAGCCGGCCCGATCCTGCGGATTGTCCTGCAGCCGCGCCGCCAGTCCCTCGACCATGGTGCGGATCGTCTGCTGGCGCTGGTCGGGCGTCATCGACGCCATCGCCTCCTGCTGCTCGCGCGTCGGCTGCGGCATCGCGCTGCCGCCGGCACTGTCGGCCGGCGCCGCCGGGGCGCCACTGGCACGGGCCAGCCGGGCAATCTCGGCGCGCAACGCCGGCAGGTAGGGCGCGTCGGGCGGGCTCTTCTCGACCAGCTCGCGCCACAGGCGCAGCGCCGCCGGGCTGTCGCCGGCCTGCGCCTCGTACAGGCCGAGGTAGTAGAGCGCGCGCGCGTCGGCGGGCTGCAGCGCCAGCGCCCGCTTGAAGGCCGCCACCGCGGACGGCGTGACGGTGCCGTTGGCTTCCAGCGTCAGCGCCTCGCCCAGCGCCGACTGCGCCTCGCCGTCGTTCGGCTGCGCGGCGACCCGCGCCCGGGCGTCGGCCACCAGGCGCGCGACGTCGATCTGCCGTTCGCCGTCCGGCATGGCCGCGCCGGCCACGAACGGCGCCGACGGCAGGCCGGGATGACCCAGCCGCAGGTAGAGGCCGAGCGCCAGCAGCGGCACCAGCAGGGCGATCGCCGGCGGCACCCAGCGGTGCAGGTTGGTCGACGGCGCGGCGGCCGGCTTGCGGCCCTCGGCCGCCGCCAGCACGCGGCGCTCGATCTCGAGCCGCGCCGCCGCCGCGTCGGCTTCCGGCAGGGTGCCCGCGGCCCGCTCCGCCTCGATCTCGGCCAGCTGGTCGCGGTAGATGCCGAGCTCGCCCTCGAGGCGCTCGGCGTCGGTCGCCACCGGCGCTTCCGGGCCGCCGCGCAGGAACGGCAACAGCAGCGCGCCGACGGTCAGGGTGGCCAGCAGGGCGAGCGCGAGTTCCAGCATGGCGGTCAGCGCCCCAGCAGCGTCTTCAGCCGCTCGCGCTCTTCCTCGCTGAGCGGCGGCACCGGAGCGAGCGCGCGGCGGCGCAGGGCGCGCAGCAGGATCGCCGCGCCGGCGACCAGCAGGACCAGCGGCGCGCCCAGCCACAGCAACAGCGTGCCGAGCTTGAACGGCGGCTTCAGCAGCACGTAGTCGCCGTAGCGCGCGACCATGAAGTCGAACACCTGGGCGTCGCTGTCGCCGGCCACCAGCCGCTCGCGCACCGCGCGGCGCATGTCGCGCGCCACCTCGGCCGACGAATCGTCGATCGACTGGTTCTGGCAGACGACGCAGCGCAGCTCGCGGCCGATCGTGCGGGCCCGCGCCTCGAGCCCCGGGTCCTTGAGGATCTCCGAGGGATCGACGGCGAGCGCCGGCGCCGCCAGCAGCAAGAGCGCGACGAGGACGGCGAGGCGCCTCACGGCTTGCCGCCCCCGGGGCCACCCTTGAGGAACGGCAGGATGGTCGCCGTCACGTCCTTCTCGGTGATCGGGCCGCGGAAGTGGTGGCGCACGATGCCGCTGCCGTCGACCAGGTAGGTCTCCGGCACGCCGCTGAGGCCCCAGTCGAGGCCGGCGCGGCCCTGCAGGTCGGCGCCGGCGAAGCGGTAGGGATCGCCGAGCCGCGCCAGCCAGGCCCGCGCTTCCTCCGGCTTGTTCTTCCATGCCACGCCGATCACCGTCGCGCCGTCGCGCTCCTTGAGCCGCATGAACAGCGGATGCTCGGCGAGGCAGGGCGTGCACCAGCTGGCGAAGAAATTGACGATGGTCGGCTGGCCCGAGCGCAGCAGGGCGTCGCCGAGCGGCTTGTCGCCCTCGCGCAGCGCCGGCAGCTCGAGCTTCGGCGCCGGCTTGCCGACCAGCGCCGAGCCGATCGCGCTGGGATCACGCCCGGCCATCAGCGACCACGCGAAGAAGCCGGCCATCAGCGCGAGCGTCAACAGCGGCAGCAGGAACAGCAGGCGGCGGCCGTTCATGTCGGCACCGTCACTCCGCGGCCTGCAGGGTGCGCTTGCGGGTCGGCGCGCCGACGCGCAGGCGGCGGTCGGACAGCGAGATGAAGCCGCCCAGGGCGCACAGTGCCGCGCCCAGCCAGATCCACGGCGCCAGCGGGTTGAGGTAGAGGCGCACCACCCAGCCGGCGGCGCGGTCGCCCTCGCCCAGCGTGGCGTAGAGGTCGCGCAGCAGGTTGGTCTGGATCGCCGTCTCGGCGATCTGGCGGCGCTGCACGGTGAACAGCCGGCGCTCGGGATGCAGCACGGTGAAGGGCTGGCCGTCGCGGGTGACGACCAGCGTCGCGCGCTCGGCGAGGTAGTTCGGCCCCTGCACGTTCTCGACGCCCGACAGCGTCGCCTCGTAGGCGCCGATGCGCATCGCCTCGCCCGGCTTCAGCGTCTGCATCGCCTCGAGGTGCCAGGCGGCGGTCGCGACCGCGCCCAGCACGACCACGCCCAGCGCGGCGTGGCTGACCGTCATGCCGATGGTGGCGCGCGGCAGGCCGCGCAGGCGGCGCAGGCTGTCGCCGAGCGGGCCGCGGCCCAGCCGGATGCGGCCGGCGAACTCGGCGAGGCTGCCGACGATCAGCCAGACGCCGAAGCCGAAGGCGATCGCCGCCAGCGTCGAGCGGCTGTCGATCGCCACGCCGGCCACGATGGCGGCGATCACCGACACCGCGAAGGCCAGCCGCAACTGGCGCAGGGCCGGTCCGAGCTCGGCGCGTTTCCAGCCGAGGTAGGGGCCGACGCACAGCGCGGCGAACAGCGGCGCGCACAGCGGCACGAAGGTCGCGTTGAAGAACGGCGGGCCGACCGAGACCTTGTTGCCGGTCAGCAGGTCGAGGAACAGCGGGTAGAGCGTGCCGAGCAGCACCGTGGCGGCCAGCGTGCAGAGCAACAGGTTGTTCAGGATCAGCGCGCCCTCGCGGCTGATCGGCTGGAACAGGCCGCCCGGCGCCAGCGACGGCGCGCGCCAGGCGTAGAGCGCCAGGCCGCCGCCGGTGACGGCCAGCAGGAAGCCGAGGATGTAGAGGCCGCGGGCCGGGTCCTGGGCGAAGGCATGGACCGAGGTCAGCACGCCCGAGCGCACCAGGAAGGTGCCGAGCAGCGACAGCGAGAAGGCGAGGATCGCCAGCAGCACGGTCCAGCTCTTCAGCGCGTCGCGCTTCTCGACGACGATCGCCGAGTGCAGCAGCGCCGTGCCGGCCAGCCACGGCATCAGCGAGGCGTTCTCGACCGGGTCCCAGAACCAGAAGCCGCCCCAGCCGAGGATGTAGTAGGCCCACCACGAGCCGAGCGCGATGCCGAGCGTCAGGAAGCACCACGCCGCCAGCGCCCACGGCCGCACCCAGCGCGCCCACGCCGGGTCGACGCGGCCCTCGAGCAGCGCGGCGATGGCGAAGGCATAGGTCACCGAGAAGCCGACATAGCCGAGGTAGAGCAGCGGCGGATGGAAGGCGAGGCCGGGATCCTGCAGCAGCGGGTTCAGCCCGTTGCCGTCGGGCGGCGCCGGCGCCAGCCGCTCGAACGGGTTCGAGGTCAGCAGCAGGAAGGCGAGGAAGCCGACCCCGATCAGCGCCTGCACGGCGATCACGCGGGCGCGCAGCGACTCGGGCAGGTTGGCGCCGAACAGCGCCACCGCCGCGCCGAACAGCGCCAGGATCAGGGCCCACAGCAGCATCGAGCCCTCGTGGTTCCCCCACACGCCGCTGATCTTGTAGAGCAGCGGCTTGGCCGAGTGCGAGTTGGCCACCACGTTGGCGACCGAGAAGTCGGAGGTCACGAAGGCCTGGGTCAGCGCCGCGAAGGCGGTGGCGACCAGCAGCGCCTGGGTCAGCGCCGCGACGTCGCCGAACGCCATCAGCCTTCGGTCGCCGCGCTGCGCGCCGACCAGTGGCAGCGTGCCCTGCAGCAGCGCCACGACCAGCGCGAGCACCAGCGCGAAGTGTCCCAGTTCGGGGATCATGACAGGCACCCGCCTGTCATCCCGAGCGGAGCGCGCAGCGCGCAGGGAGGGACCTTGAAGGGTCCCTCGCTGGCGCTCGGGATGACAGCAAGGACGCGCGTCACTTCGGCTTGTCCTTCCACTGGCCGGCGTCCTTGATCGCCTTGGCGACCTCGGGCGGCATGTAGTTCTCGTCGTGCTTGGCCAGCACCTCGCGCGCCACGAACACGCCGTCCGGGCCGAGCGAGCCCTCGGCGACTACGCCCTGGCCCTCGCGGAACAGGTCGGGGAGGATGCCGCGGTAGGTCACCGCCACGGTCTTCTGGGTGTCGGTGACGACGAAGCGCGTCTCCTGGCCGTTCTTCTGGACGCTGCCGGCCTCGACCAGCCCGCCCAGCCGGAAGCGGCGGTCGGGGGTGATCTTCTTCTCGGCGACCTGGGTCGGCGAATAGAAGAACACGATGTTGTCGTTGAGCGCGGTCAGGACCAGCGTGGCCGCGACGCCGAGCACCGCCAGCGAGCCGACCAGCAGCCACAGCCGCTTGCGCTTCGGGGTCATGCGCCGGGCGCTCATCGCTTGCGCTCCAGGCCGCGCGCCGCCAGCTCGCGCCGCGCCCGGGCACGGGCGCCCAGCGAGGCGACGGTGAGGCCACCCAGCACCACGAGGACCACGAGGTAGGACGACAGGATGTAGACGGCGTGGTTGCTCATGCACCCTGCTCCGCGATCTCGAGCCGGCGCCGGTCGATCTCGGTCTCGGTGCGGACCAGCACCAGCAGCACGAACAGCAGCAGGAACGACACCGCCATCCAGAGCAGCGGGATCAGGATGGTCGGGTGGATCGCCGGGCCGCCCAGCTTGGCGACCGAGGCCGGCTGGTGCAGCGTGTTCCACCAGTCGACCGAGAACTTGATGATCGGCAGGTTGATGACGCCGATCAGCGACAGGATCGCCGCCGCGCGATCGCCGCGCTCGGACTCGTCGTAGGCGCGGCTGAGCGCGATGTGGCCGAGGTAGAGGAAGAACAGCAGCAGCATCGAGGTCAGGCGCGCGTCCCACACCCACCAGGTGCCCCACATCGGACGGCCCCACAGCGACCCGGTCAGCAGGCAGACCAGCGCGAAGCAGGCGCCGACCGGTGCGGCGGCGCGCGCCATCAGCGCGGCCAGCGGGTGGCGCCACACCAGCAGCGAGGCGCCCAGCGCGGCCAGCATCCCGTAGCCGGCCATCGCCAGCCAGGCCGACGGCACGTGCACGAACATGATGCGCACCGTCTCGCCCTGCTGGTAGTCGGGCGGCGACTGGACGAGCGCGAGGTAGAGCCCGACCGCGAGGCACAGCACGGTGGCGAGCGTCAGCCCGGGCAGCACGCGCTGGCTGAACCGTCGGAAGCGGGCCGGGTTGGCGAGGAAATGCAGGTCGGCCATCGGTCTGGTTTGTCGTTGACCCGACTGTTCTTGTCTATTCGCCAGCCTGCCGCAAGGCGGCGGCCATCGCCCACGGCGTGGTCGCCAGCGAGACCAGCGCCAGCGCCGCGAGAATCGCGAGGTGGGCGCCCAAATCCTCTCCCGACGTGAGGCTTTCGATCGCCGCGGCGCCGAAGATCAGGGTCGGCACGCACAGCGGCAGGGCGAGCAGGGCCAGCAAGGCCCCGCCGCGCCGCGCTCCGAGCGTCAGGGCGGCGGCCAGCCCGCCGACCAGCGACAGGGTCGGCGTACCGATCAGCAGGGTCGCCGCCAGCGCCAGCAGCGGCGGGCCGTCGAGCCCGAAGGCGATGCCGAGGACCGGCGCCAGCACGGCCAGCGGCAGGCCGGTCACGATCCAGTGAGCGGTGCACTTGGCGAGCGCCGCCAGCTCGAGCGGCCACGGCGCCAGCAGCAGGAGGTCGAGCGCGCCGTCCTCGTAGTCGGCGGCGAACAGCCGGTCGAGCGACAGCATCGAGGCGAACAGCGCGGTCGACCACAAGACGCCGGCGGCGATGCGGGCCAGCAGGTTGGCCTGCGGCCCGATGCCGAGCGGGAACAGCACCGTGGCGACGACGAAGAAGGCGAGTACCACGGCGATGTCGCCGGGCCGCCGCCACGCGAGGCGCAGGTCGCGCGCCAGCAGGGCCGCGAAGCCGCTCACGCGCCGAGCTCCAGCCGGCGGCTGCCCGGCAGGCCGAGATCGACGTGGGTCGAGGCGAGCGCCAGGCCGCCGGCCGCGAGGTGCTGGCCCAGCACGTCGCGCAGCGCCTGCTGGGCCGCCGCGTCGAGCGCGTTGAGCGGCTCGTCGAGCAGCCAGACGGCGGCGCCGCTGGCCCGCACCCGGGCCAGCGCGGTGCGCCGGCGCTGGCCGGCCGACAGGGTGCGCGCGGCGCGGTGGGCGAGCGTCAGGAGGTCGAAGGCGGCCAGCGCCGCCTCGATCGCGGCCGGGTCGGCGGGGACGCCGCGCAGCCGCGCCGCGGCGACCAGGTTCTCGCGCACCGTGAGGTCGGCCTTCAGCCCGTCGAGGTGGCCCAGCCAGGCCAGCCGGCCGCGCCACGCCTCGGGATCGTCGGCGACATCGGCGCCCTGCCAGGCGATGCGGCCGGCGGCGGGGCGGACCAGCAGGGCGAGGCTGCGCAACAGCGTGGTCTTGCCGCTGCCGTTGCGGCCGACCAGCGCCAGCAACTCACCGGCGCCCAGCGCGAACGACAGGCCCTCGAACACGGCGCGGCCGCCGCGTCGGCAGGAAAGGTCGGTCACGTCGAGAAGCGGGGACGCCATCGCCGCCGTCCTAGCACGTCCGGACCGCGGGCAAAGAAAAAGGCCGTCTTCTCGGGGGAGAGTGAGAAGACGGCCTAAGCGCCTCCGAGGAGGCTGAACGTGGCTTTGGGGGGACCACGTTCGGGGGAGATACAAAAGGAAGATGGAAGCCCCGGGTGGCCGTCGCTAGACGCAAACAAGGCCAAAGTGTGATTTTTCAATCACACACAACATTTGGGGTAAATGCGATTTCCGGCAGGGAAATCAACGGCGTGCGCCGTCCGCGTTCCTCCCCGCGCGAGGCGCGGGGAGGAAAGACCGGTCGATCTCAGCCGTAGGGATCGGCGGCGTCGCGCATGCCGTCGCCCATGAACTGGTAGGCCAGGATGACGCCGATCACCGGCACCACCGGGAACATCAGCCACCAGTTGACCGCGACCACGTTGATGTCGGTCGCCTCGTTCAGCAGCACGCCCCACGAGGTGATCGGCGGGCGCAGGCCGAGGCCGAGGAAGCTCAGCGCGGTCTCGGCGAGGATCATCGAGGGGATGCTGAGCGTCGCCGAGGCGATCAGGTGGCTCATGAAGCCCGGCAGCAGGTGGCGGCCGATGATGCGGCCCGGCTTGGCACCCATCATCTGGGCGGCGGCGGCATAGTCCTCCTCGCGCAGCGACAGCAGCTTGGAGCGCACGGCGCGGCCGAGGCCGGGCCAGTCGAGCAGGGCGAGGATGATGGTGATGCCGAAGTAGACCAGCAGCGGCGACCAGGTCACCGGCAGGGCCGCCGACAGGGCGAGCCACAGCGGCAGGTGGGGGAAGCTCTTGATGATCTCGGTGATGCGCTGGACCACGCTGTCGACCCAGCCGCCGTAGTAGCCGGCGAGGCCGCCCAGCACGAGCGCCAGGGCGAACGACAGCGCGATGCCGAAGATGCCGATCGTCAGCGAGATGCGCGCCGCGTAGACGATGCGGCTGAACATGTCGCGGCCCAGCCGGTCGGTGCCGAGCAGGAACAGCTGCCCGCCCTCCGGCTGGCAGAAGAAGTGGAAGTCCCACTCGAACAGGTTCCAGAACTCGTAGGTGTCGCCCTTGCAGAAGAACCGGATCTGCATCGGCTTGGTGGTGTCCGGCGTGTAGACGCGCTGCAGGGTCTCCATGTCGCGCGACGTCTTGAGCGCGTAGACGAACGGCCCGAGGAACTGGCCCTCGTGCATCACGTGGACCCGCTGCGGCGGCGCGAAGATGTAGGCCGAGTGGCGGGTGTGCAGGTCGTACGGCGCGATGAACTCGCTGATCAGCGTCGAGAAGTACATCAGCAGCAGGAAGGCGGCCGACACGACGGCCGGCCGGTGGCGGCGGAAGCGCCACCACATCAGCTTCCACTGCCCCGCCATGTAGTACTTTTCCTGCTCGGCGGTCAGGCGCTCGGAGACGTAGGGATCCCACGGCTCGCGGTTGACGTAGTGCGGCGAGCGGGGACGCGGGGTCCCGGGGGCGGCGCCGGAGGTCTGGTCGGTCATGGCGTCACTTCTCCGACGTCGCGCCGAAGCGGATGCGGGGGTCGAGCGCGGCCAGCGCGAGGTCCGAGATCAGCATGCCGATCACGGTCAGCGTCGCCACGAACAGCAGGAAGGTCGCCGCGAGGTTGACGTCCTGGGTCTTCAGCGCGCCCAGCAGCATCGGGCCCGTGGTCGGCAGCGACAGCACCACCGACACGATGACCGAGCCGGAGATGACGTCGGGCAGCAGGCCGCCGATGTCGGCGACGAACGGGTTGATGGCGTGGCGCAGCGGGTACTTGATCAGCAGCCGCATCGGCGGCAGGCCCTTGGCCCGGCCGGTCGTGACGTACTGCTTCTGCAGCTCGTCCAGCAGGTTGGCGCGCAGGCGGCGGATCATGCCGGCGGTGCCCGACATGCCGATGACGATCACCGGGATGATCAGGTGCTGCATCACCGAGACCGCCTTGCCCCACGACATCGGCTTGTCGATGTACTCGGGGTCCATCAGGCCGCCGATCGACAGGCCGAAGTAGACCTTGCCGACGTAGAGCAGCACCAGCGCCAGCAGGAAGTTCGGCACCGCGAGACCGATGAAGCCGATGAACGACGCGACGTAGTCGCCGACCCTGTACTGGTGGGTCGCGGCGTAGACGCCGATCACGAACGACACCGTCCAGATGAACACGATGGTCGCCGATTCCATGACGATGGTCAGCGCCAGCCGCTCGCCGATCAGCGACGACACCGGCACGGTGTCCTGGCAGCTGAGCCCGAAGTCCCAGCGGAAGATGCCGCCGACCCACTCGAGGTAGCGCAGCCACAGCGGGTCGTTGAGGTTGTAGATCGCCCGCAGCTCGTCGGCGCGGCGCAGCGCGTCGGGGTCGCCGCGCGCCAGCAGCTCGTCGACCTGCGAGGTGACGCAGTCGCCGGGCGGCAGGTCGATGATGAAGTAGACGAGGGCGCTGATGATGAACAGCGTCGGGATCATCAGCAGGATGCGGCGGATGACGAACAGCAGCATGGCTCAGAGGCCTCCCTTGGCCATGCGGACGTGGTGGCCGGGCGACACCTCGGTCCATTCGACCCTGTGGGTCGGGTCGTCGCGGAACGGGTCCGGCCACGCGGTCGGGTCGGACGCCTTGCCCTCCATCAGCGCGCCGAGGTCGAGGCGGGCGTCGGGATCGGGCATCGGCACCGCGGAGAGCAGCGCCTGCGTGTAGGGGTGCAGCGGGTTCTTGAACAGCTCGCCGGCCGGCGCCATCTCGACCAGGCGGCCGGCGCACATCACGGCGATGCGGTCGGCGATGTAATCGACCACCGCGAGGTTGTGCGAGATGAACATGTAGGTGAGACCGAGCTGCTTCTGCAGGTCCTTGAGCAGGTTGAGGATCTGGGCCTGGATCGAGACGTCGAGCGCCGACACCGGCTCGTCGCAGATCACCATGTCGGGCCGGAGCGCCAGGGCGCGCGCGATGCCGATGCGCTGGCGCTGGCCGCCCGAGAAGGAGTGCGGGTAGCGGCTGAGGTGGCGGCGGTCGAGGCCGACCATCTCCATCAGCTCGCTGACCATCTCGCGGCGGTAGGCGTCGTCGCCGATCTTATGGATGACCAGCGGCTCGACCAGGATGTCGTACACCGTCATGCGCGGGTTGAGCGAGCCGAACGGGTCCTGGAAGATGAACTGCAGCTTGGTGCGGAAGCGGTCGAGCTCGGCGCCCTCGAGCGACAGCACGTCGGTCTTGCGGCCCCAGTCGTCGTACACGACGCGGCCGCCGCTCGAGCCGTCGGCGTTCGGATCGGCCGAGATGCCGCGCATCAGGATCTTGCTGAGCGTGGTCTTGCCGCAGCCCGACTCGCCCACCAGGCCGAGGCACTCGCCGCGCATCACGTCGAAGCTGACGTCGTTGACCGCGCGTACCGTGCGGGTCGTACCGCCGCCGGTCAGCTGCTCGAACAGCGTGTCGGCCTTGCGGATCTTGAAGGTCTTGGACAGGTGGCGGACCTTCAGCACCGGCGAGTCCGGGTTGAAGTCCGGCGTCGGCTTGGTGACCGCCTTCTCCTTCAGCAGGTGGCCGGTCGCCGCGGTGATCTCGCGGATCGGCACCAGCCGCTCGCCGGGCGTCATGTCGAAGCGCGGCACCGCGTGCAGCAGGGCCTTGAGGTAGGGGTGCTGCGGGTCGCGGAAAATGTCGCGCAGGTCGCCCGACTCGACGACCCGGCCGCGGTACATCACGACCACGTCGTCGGCGACGTTGGCGACCACGCCGAGATCGTGGGTGATCATCAGGAGCGCCATGCCGAGCTCGGACTGCAGGTCCTTCATCAGCCGCAGGATCTGCGCCTGGATGGTGACGTCGAGCGCGGTGGTCGGCTCGTCGGCGATCAGCAGCGCCGGCCGGCAGACCAGCGCCATGGCGATCATGGCGCGCTGGCGCAGGCCGCCCGACAGCTCGAACGGGTAGGTCCTCAGCGCCCGCTTGGGATCGGGGAAGCCGACCATGCGCAGCATGTCGACGGTCAGCGCCTCGATCTCGGGACGCGACAGCTTGCGGCCGGTCGCCTGGACGCGTTCGACCGCCTGGTCGCCGAGCCGCAGCGCGCCCAGCCGGCTGCCGCCGTGCAGCTCGACCGCCTCGCCGATCTGGTCGCCCACGGTATGGAGCGCCGACAGCGAGGTCATCGGCTCCTGGAAGATGATCGAGATGGCGCCGCCGCGGATGGCGCGGATCTCCGGCCCGGCGCGGTCGAGCCTGGCGATGTCGATCGGCGGCGCGTCGGTGCGCGGGTCGTCGAACAGGATCGAGCCGTCGCTGATCTTCGCGGTGCGCGGCAGCAGGCCCATGATGGCCTGGCTGCACACCGACTTGCCCGAACCCGATTCGCCCACCAGCGCGACCGTTCCGCCCGGCGGGATGGTGAAGGACACGTGGTCGACCGCCCGCAGCGTGCCCTCGTGGACGCCGAAGTCGACGGTCAGGTTCTCGACGCGCAGCAGATCCTTCATACTCTCTCTTCCTGCCCCGCCACCGAGATTCCCATGGCCTTGAGGTTCGCCCGCGTGGCCTCGCTCAGCGGCAGGCCGGCGGCCTCCGCCGCTCGCGCGGCCCGCTCAACGATGTCATGGAACCCGTCGAGCGACGAATCAAGTCGCACGGTGCGTCCGCCGGCCGAGCCGACGCTCAATTGCATCCACCCGTCGGTGCGATCCCGCTTGGTCGAGAAGTAGCTGAGCTTGAAGCGGTCGATGCGGCTCCACTCGACCAGCGTGCCGGCCGGGCCGTCGGCGCACAGCGTGTCGTGGCCCAGCAGGTAGCGGGTGCGCTGGCGCAACGCGGTGCGCACCAGGAACACCGCGAACAGCAGGAAGCCGAGCAGCAGCACCGCCGCGATCCAGCGGTTGACCTCGAGCAGCAGGAGCGGCGCGCCGCACAGCAGCGCACCGGCGGCCGCGCGGCCATAGTCGGCCAGCAGCGTCTTCTGCGGGTAGCGAAGGTCCACCGTCGTCACCCGGCACCCTCCCCCGTGGCCGGAAAGAGCTCACCGGCCGATCGCATTCGGAGTCCGGGCATGCTCGCCGTCTTGTCCCATAGCTGACCTAGGAAATCCCACGCTTCGCCGTCCATCGCAAGATGATGACTGAGGATGCCGACCGGCTCGCCGCTGTCGCGGGCGCGCGCCAGGGCCCCGGCCAGCGCCGCCAGCGCGGCGTCGGCGCCGACGAAGCGGCGCGTCTTCCAGTCGACCAGGTCGACATGGGTGTTCACGGCGCGCAGGCCGCGCACCGGGAAGACGCGCGTTCGCGCTCCGTAGGTCGAGAGGCCGCGGAAGCCCATTTCGGGCAGAGTCGGCACCAGCGGCGGCGCGATGCGGTTCCACGGCGGCACCAGGACGGGCAGCGGCCGGGCGCCGAACAGGCGTTCCAGGGCCATGCGCCCGGTGCCGAGCTCGCCCAGCACGAACATGGCCGGCCGGTGCAGGCCCAGTTCCATCTTCTTGTCGGCCGGCGGCGCGTGGTTGGTGTGGGCGTAGCCGTGCTGCAGCACGTCGACCCCCGGCTCGTCCGCCAGGCGCGCGGCCAGCGCCGCCGTCGCCTGCGCCGGCACTACCGCCAGCGCCAGCGGCACGCCGCTGGCGCGGTGCAGGCCCAGCAACCGCTCCAAGGCCGGGGCGGTGTCGGCGGCATCGTCGTCGCGCCACCAGATCTCGGCCGGCGCGGCGCGCGCGGCCCAGCGGTCGGCCTCTTCGGCCAGGGTCTGCCAGTCGCTCATCGGGCCTCCGCCAGCAGCCGGTGCAGCAGGCGGGCGGTCGCCGGCCCACCGCCGACGTCGCAGGCCGGCCGGCCGCGCAGGTCGGGCCCGGCCAGCGCCCGCGCCACCGCGTCGGCCAGCGTCCCGGGCGACAACGCGCCGGGCGGCACCGTCGCCACCAGCCCGCGCGCCGCCAGGGCGGCGGCACGGTCGGCCTGCTCGGTCTCGCGGTCGGTCGCGAACGGCACCAGCACGGCGCGCCGTGCGTGCCGCAGGGTCTCGATGGCGGTGTTGTAGCCGGCCTGCGAGATCGACAGCGTCGCGCGCGCCAGCAGGGCGCGGAAATCGGCGCGCGCCGGCTCGATCACGATCCCGGGACGGGTCGCCAGCGCGGCGCGGTCGGTGGCCGGCAGGTTGTCGCCGACCAGCAGCCGCCAGGTCCGGTCGGCCAGCGCGGTCAGCGGCCGCGCCGCCACGGCGGCCTCGAGCAGCGGCCGGCCGACGGCGCCGCCGCCGATCGACACCACGACCTCGTCGCGGCCCGTCGTGCCGTCGTCTTCTCCCGTAACGCCGCCTTCGTCGTCGTCGAGGACGTAGCCGGTGTAGTGGGCGCGGTCGCGGATCGCCGGCCAGCCCGCGAAGCTGGCCTCGAACGGCACCAGCGCCGGGTCGCCGTGGATCAGCACGGCGTCGAACCACGTCGTGACCAGGGCGACCGTCTCGGCGACGCGGTGTGCCGGCGCGCGGCGCACGACGTCGCGCACCGAGCCGGCGACCAGCGGCCGCTTCGGCAGGGCGCGCGCCGCCTCGAGCAGCGGCAGCAGTTCGAAGCGCAGCCGCGTGCGGCCAAACGGGAACTGCTCGGTCAGCACGATGTCGGGTTGCTCGGCGCGCAGCAGGGCGAGCAGGGCGTCGCGGCGTGTCGCCTCGAAGGCGACATCGGCGACACCGCCGTCGAGCCGGCAAACCTCGCGCAGGCCGGCATTCGCGGCCCTGAGCGGCGGCAGCTGGTGGAACCGGATCGCGTCCGTCCGCAGCCCCGCCACCGGCGCGCCGCCACTAACCAGCAGCACGTCGAAGCCGCCGGCCGCCAGCGCGCGGGCCAGCGTCGCGGCGCGGCGCAGGTGGCCGATGCCCAGCAGGTGCTGGACCCAGAAGAAGGCGCGCGGCCTCACGGTTCGCCCGCCAGCGGCACGTTGAGACGCTCGACCGTCACCGTCCCGTCGCGGTGGGCGACGAAGAAGTGCAGGCACTGCCAGTCGAGCCTGTGCGGCGGGCGGCCGAGCATGTTCCAGCCGGTCGCCAGCGCCAGCAGCGCGCGGATCGTCGCCTTGTGCGACACCGCCACCGCCGGCTGGCCGCCTTGGGCCAGGGCCGCCGCCCAGGCGCTGATGCGGGCCATCGCGGCGCGCGGCGACTCGCCGCCCGGCGCCTGGAAGTCGAGGCCGCGCGCCTCGGCGTCGAGGAAGGCCGCGCCCACCGTCTCGCGCAACCCTTCGATCGTCTGGCCCTCCCAGGTGCCGAAGCTCATCTCGCGCAGCGCCGGATCGAGGGTCACCGGCGCCGAGGGCCGCACCAGCTCGGCGGTGCGCCGCGCCCGCTGCAGCGGGCTCGAGAACCGGCGCCAGCGATCGGCCGGCGGCGGCAGGCGCCAGCGCCGCGCGTCGGCCTCGCCGCGCGCGTTGAGCGGCGTGTCGGTCAGGCCCTGCAGCCGCTTGGCGACGTTCCAGTCGGTGGTGGCGTGGCGCAGCACGGCGAACGGCACGCCGCTCATCGCGGCCTCCGGACCCGCAGGG
>JAIUOX010000128.1 GCA_020160955.1 Pseudomonadota bacterium | reverse complement strand
AACCATAACGCCCCCCCGGCCCTACCCTCTAGGGGGACTAAATATCCCTAATCACCAATCCCAAGCCGCTGCATCAATTTCTGCACACAGGCAAACGGCACTTCCGCCACCTCGCCCGGCTTCAAATCCTGCAAATCAAACTCCCCATAAGCCACCCGAATCAACCGGCTCACTGGCAAATCGAAATGCTCGAAAATCCGCCGGATCTCGCGGTTTTTCCCCTCGCGCAGCGTCACCCGCAGCCACTGGTTGCGCCCTTCCTTCGCCCGTTCCGCCGCCACTTCCGCCGGCTGATATTTCACCCCGTCAATCGTCACGCCCCGTTCCAGCTGCCGGTAATGCGTCTCCATCGGCGTCCCGCGAATCCGCACCCGATACACACGCTCCTGCGCGTTTTGCGGCAACTCCATCGCCCGCGCCAGCGCTCCGCTATTGGTCAGCAGCAACACCCCTTCACTATCAAGGTCCAGCCGCCCTACTGAGATCACTCGCGGCAGATCACGCGGCAACGGGTCGAACACCGTCGCCCGCCCCTTCTCGGCCCGGTGGCTCGTCACCAGCCCCGCCGGATTATGATACACCCAAAGCCGCGGCTTCACCGCAAACGCGTTGGCAATCTTCTTCCCGTCCACCACCACCGTGTCCTGAGGCCCCACCTGCGTCGCAGGCGTGGTCAGCACGGCGCCATTCACCTTCACGCGCCCCTCGGCAATCATCCGCTCCGCATCCCGGCGCGAACACACCCCAGCCCCGGAAAGATATTTAGCAATACGCTCCGTTGTCACGCCCACTCCGTCATTGCGAGCGCAGCGAAGCAATCCATCTTAAAAAAGTGACGCATATAAATCCTTACAGAATTGATTCTCTTCCTCAACAAGCGCTATCTTCTTTTGCCGCGAACCGCCTTAATCTGTTTTTCCCGTAAAATCGCAGACTCCATCGTTTCGTGCAGCTCATACCACACCAGCAAATGACAATGATAGCGAGAAGAGAATCCTTTCTTCTCACCACGCCGATGCTCAGAACTGCGCTGCAACAAGTGCGAAGTCACACCCGTATAAATCGTACCACGGAATCGATTAGCTACCATATACACTGCCGGTTGCTTAGCCATAAGATGGATTGCTTCGCTACGCTCGCAATGACGAATACTGAATCGCAGCCGCCACAAACGCCGTCAGCACCGCATCATCCGCTTTCGTAATCTGAAACTCCGGATGCCACTGCACTCCCATGCAGAACGGATGGCCGGGATACTCAATCCCCTCAATCACCCCATCCGGCGCACGCGCATTCACCACCGCGCCGGGGGCCACGCGCCCCACCGCCTGATGGTGCGCGCTATTCACCTGCGCCGTGGGCGCGCCAATAATCTCATAGAGCTTCGTATTCGCCACAATCGCCACCTCGTGCCCCACCTCATGGCGCGGGTTGGGCTGCTCATGCGCCAGCGCGTTCGGCACACTATCCGGGATATGCTGAATCAGCGTCCCGCCGAGAATCACATTCAGCAGCTGCTGCCCGCCGCAAATGCCCAGAATCGGCATCCCGCGCACGAGCGCCCCCTTCGTAATCGCCCACTCAAACTGGCTGCGGCGCGGCTTGGTGCTGGTCTTTGCGTGCTGGCTGCTATCGCCATACATCTCCGGCGGCACATCAAAATTCCCCCCGGTAATAATGAGCCCGCTCATCATATCAAGGTAAGCCTCCACCGACCCCACCTCATGCGGCAACGCCACCGGCGCGCCCCTGCGAACGGTCGAGCGACTGGACCATCACAGCACCTCCTTCAGGCCATCGACCAGCGGCCCCATGCCGTGCTCCGTGGCGGTCTCGGTGGCGGCCAGCAGCAGCAGGTTGGCGACCGACGGGTCGTCGGGCAGTAGCCGCGACACCGGCACGCCGGCCAGGATGCGCTTCTTCGCCAGCGCCTCGACCACCGGCGCGGCAGGCTTGGGCAGGCGCACGGTGAACTCGTTGAAGAAGCTGTCGTTCACGACCTCGACGCCGGGGATCTGCGCCACGCGGTCGGCCAGCTCGCAGGCCTTGGCGTGGTTGAGCTCGGCGAGGCGGCGGAAGCCGTCCTCGCCCAGCAGCGTGAGGTGCACGGTGAAGGCCAGCGCGCACAGGCCGGCATTGGTGCAGATGTTCGACGTCGCCTTCTCGCGGCGGATGTGCTGCTCGCGGGTGCTGAGCGTCAGCACGAAGCCGCGCTTGCCGTCGGCATCGACGGTCTCGCCGACCAGCCGGCCCGGCATCTGGCGCACGTGCTTGTCGCGCGTCGCGAACAGGCCGACATAGGGGCCGCCGAAGCCGAGCCCATTGCCGATCGACTGGCCCTCGCAGACCACGATGTCGGCGCCCATCTCGCCCGGCGGCTTGAGCAGGCCGAGCGACACCACTTCGGTCACCACGACGATCAGCAGCGCGCCGGCCGCCTGGCAGGCCTTCGACAGCGCCGTGAAGTCGCGGACGTGGCCGAAGAAGCTCGGGTTCTGCACGACGACGCAGGAGGTTTCCTTGTCGACCCGCGCGATGAGGTCCTCGAGGCCGGCGGCATCGGCCGCCGCGGCCGCGACCGTGTAGCCCTGCCAGTGCGCCGTGGTCTCGATGACGCGGCGGTACTGCGGGTGCAGGCCGCCCGACACCAGCGCCTTGTGCCGGCGGGTGATGCGGTTGGCCATCAGCACCGCCTCGGACGCCGCGGTCGAGCCGTCGTACATCGAGGCGTTGGCGACATCCATGCCGGTCAGCAGCCCGACCTGGGTCTGGAACTCGAACAGGTACTGCAGCGTGCCCTGCGTGATCTCCGGCTGGTACGGCGTGTACGAGGTCAGGAACTCGCCGCGCTGGATCATGTAGTCGACAGTGGCCGGCACGTGGTGCCGGTAGGCGCCGGCGCCGATGAAGAACGGCGCGCTGGCCGGCGACACGTTCTTCGCCGCCATCGCCTGGAAGGCGCGCTCGACCTCGAGCTCACCCTGGTGGTCGGGAAGGCCCGCGACCTTGCCGGGCAGGCGCGCCGAGGCCGGCACGTCGCGGAACAGCTCGTCGACCGAGCGCGCGCCGATCGTCGCCAGCATGTCGCGGCGGTCGGCGTCGGTGAGCGGCAGGTAACGCATCGCCGCCTCTAGCCCAGGCTCTTGACGAAGGCCTCGTAGGCGGCGGCGTCCATCAGGCCCGCCAGCTCGCCCTTGTCGGCCAGCTTGACCTTGAAGAACCAGCCCTTGCCCAGCGGCTCGACGTTGACGTCGCCCGGCGCATCGGCGAGCGCGGCGTTCGACTCGACGATCTCGCCCGACACCGGGGCATAGATGTCGGACGCGGCCTTGACCGATTCGACGACGGCGCAAGCCTCGCCCTTGGCGACGGTGCGGCCGGCCTGCGGCAGGTCGACGAACACCACGTCGCCCAGCTGCTCCTGCGCGTAGGCCGTGATGCCGATGGTCCCGACATCGCCCTCGACGCGGATCCACTCGTGTTCCTCGGTGTACTTGATGTCGGCCATCTCGGGACTCCTATCCGCGGTAGTAGGCGTGCTTGACGAAGGGCATGGGGGAAATGACGGCGGGCACCGGCTTGCCGCGCACCACGAGGTCAACCGCGGTGCCGTTGGCGGCGTGCGGGCGCTCGACGTAGCCCATGGCGATGGCGCGGCCCAGCGTCGGCGCGAAGCCGCCCGACGTGACCTTGCCGACGGTGCGGCCGGCGAGCGCGATCTCCGCGCCCTCGCGCGCGATCGCCTTGCCGTCGGGCAGCAGCCCGACGCGGCGGCGGGGCGCGCCCTCGGCGATCTGCTTCAGCACGACGTCGGCGCCGGGAAAGCCACCGGCCCGCGCGCCGCCGGCGCGGCGGTCCTTGCCGATGCTCCAGACCAGGCCGGCCTCGACCGGCGTCGTCGTGGTGTCGATGTCGTGGCCGTACAGGCAGAGCCCCGCCTCGAGGCGCAGCGAGTCGCGCGCGCCGAGCCCGATCGGCTTGACCTCGGGCTGGGCCAGCAGCGCCTTGGCGATCGCCGCCGTCGCATCGGCCGGCGTCGAGATCTCGTAGCCGTCGCCGCCGGTGTAGCCCGAGCGCGTGACGTAGCACTCCGCGCCCTCGATCACGAAGAAGGCGCCGGTCATGAAAGCCATGGTGGCGACGGCCGGCGCCAGCCGCGCCAGCGCCGCCGACGCCTGCGGCCCCTGCAACGCCAGGAGACCGCGCGCGAACATCGGCTCGATCTCGCAGGCCCCCGACAGGTGCTTCTGCAGGTGCGCGAGGTCGGCGTCCTTGCAGGCGGCGTTGATCACCAGCAGCAGGTGGTCGCCAGTGCTGGTCACCATCAGGTCGTCGAGGATGCCGCCGGCGTCGTTGGTGAACTGGGTATAACGCTGCTGGCCCGGCTGGAGCCCGGCGATGTCGCCCGGCACCAGCGTCTCGAGCGCGAGCGCGGCGTTCTTCCCCGCCTTTGCCGTCAGCCGGACCTGGCCCATGTGCGAGACGTCGAACAGGCCGGCGGCGCTGCGCGTCCAGGCATGCTCGGCCAGGATGCCGGTCGGGTACTGCACCGGCATCTCGTAGCCGGCGAACGGCACGAGGCGGGCGCCGAGGTCGCGGTGAAGGTCGTAGAGCGGTGTTCGCTTGAGGGGTTCGCCCAAGGTGGCCTCCAGAGTCGCGTTGCCGACGCAAAAGCTGCGCCGCCTGCGACCCCCTCTGTCCGGAGACCTGAAAGATTCGCCGTTGCCGGCTTACTTCGTCGGTGGGCGCCGCCCCGATCGGGGCACCGCCACTTTCCAGAGACCCATCCCCCTGCGGTCCGTTGGCCTGAGAGTTTCCGGGGTCGGTTGCTCCTTCGGCGCCGCCCCGAAAGGCGGTCTCTCCCACAGGTCTCGTCTGGGTGGGCCGACCTTACGGGCCGCTCCCTTCCCCGTCCATCGGGAAAAGGCGTGGCAAATCCGGCACTTGGACTGCCGCTTGAAAAGGAGTGAGTGCTCCCTCATAGACCTTCGATGGCGAGGACGACGACCAAGGCGGAAGAGACCCGGGCCCGGCTGGAGCGCGCGGCGCTGACCCTGTTCGTGGCGCGCGGCGTGGCCGAGACGACGACGCGCGAGATCGCGATGGCGGCGTCGATCGCCGAGGGCACGATCTACCGCTACTTCCCGAGCAAGGAGCAGCTGGCGGCCGACCTCTTCCTGCGCCACCACCGGGCGCTGGCCGAGGCGCTGCGCGACGCCGCGCGGGCCGCCACCGGGCTGCGCGCCCGCATCGAGGCGATCGTGCGCTGCTACTGCGCCTGGGCCGACCAGGACTGGACGCTGTTCGCCTACCACCTGCTGAACCAGCACCTGTTCCTCGCGCAGGTGCCGGACGACGCCCCCAACCCGGTGACCGTGGTGCGCGAGGTGATCGAGGCGGCGATGGCGGCGGGCGAGATCCCGCGCCGCGACGGCGACCTCGCGGCGGCGGCGGCGATCGGCGTCGTCATGCAGCCCGCGACCTACAAGGTGTACGGCCGGTTCACCGGCGACCTCTCCGCGCATGTCGGCTTCTTCGCCGACGCGGCATGGGCGGTGCTGTCGGTCGCCGACTAGGCTTCGCGGGCCAGCGCCCCGAACGACGCGGCGAAGGCGGCGCGATCCCCGGCCAGGCCGGTCTCGTCGAAGATCTCGGCGGTCAGCGACTCGACCGCCGCCGGCGACACCGCGACGCCGTTGTCCTCGAGGAAGCGGCGCGCCGCGGCGACCGCCTCGTCCATCGCGCCGCCGCGCTTGTACAGGCGGTAGAAGTCGGCGTGCCCGCCGCGGCCCATCGCCTCGGCGAGAATGTCGGTGAAGTTCACGACGCTGAGCGGGTACAGCGCCTCGGCGCCGGCCAGCGCGCGATGGCAGGAGTGATACATCGTGACGATGGTGTCGGCGCCCGCCGCGACCGCACCCTCGGCCAGCGCCTTGTGGATCGCCTGCTCGCGCGCCTTGAACTTCGCGGCCTGGCCGCCGCAGGCATAGGAGAAGCCCGAGTCCTGCGGCAGCTCGACCAGCTCGAGGTTGGGCACCGCGGCGAGCAGCCGGCGGATGCTGTCGAGCGTCGCGCCGATCCCGAGATGCTCGTGCACCACGACGCGGCGGCGCGGCTGGTCGGGCCGGAAGCGGGCGCGCAGGGCCTCGAGGTTATCGACCAGGAACTCGCTGACATGGCCGAGGTCGAACGACGGCGGCGCGGCGTCCTTTTCCAGCTCGTCGAAGTTCTTCGAGCAGGTCGGACACCAGGTCAGCACGCGCGCCGCGCCCGACTGGCCGAGGCGATCGAAGGTGCGATGGCCGATGCGTTCGTAGGTCGCGAGGTCGGCTTCCTGGAACTGGTAGACGCCGCAGCAGTGCGACGGGCCGCCGACCACGTCGAAGTCGAGCTCCAGCGCGTCGAGGATGTCCATGACGTTGAGCACGATGTGCGGCGTGCGCAGCACGTTGCAGCCCGTGTAGAACAGCACCTCGGCCCGCCGCTGCTCGGCCGGCTGCTGGATGCGCCGCAGCGTCTCGGACGGCAGCTGCATGCTGGCCAGCAGCCGCACCGACTGCGCCATGTGGCGGAACCGCTTGGCGGCGTTGGCCGCCCCGACCTCGGTCGCGCGCGTCGCCTCGATCGCCTTGAGGCGGGCGATGGTGACCCACTGGCGGACGTTGATGCCTTCGGGACAGGACGCGGTGCAGCGCGCGCTGCCGTCGCAGGCGCCGAGCCAGCGCTGCAGGTCGTCGCCCGGCGCCGCGCCGCGGGTCAGCGCCACGAGATCGCCGACCCGCTCGCGCGCGGGCCCGGGATCGAGGCCGATCTCGCGGGCGGTCGGGCAGGCGGCGAAGCAGGCGCCGCACCCGGTGCAACGGTCGGCGGCCTCGTTCGCCAGGGTCTCCAGTCGCTCGGCGTAGCTGCTCATCGCAAGCCTCCCCGGCGAAAGCCAGGTGAAAACTCAGGCTACCGGGGGTGGCGGCCCTACTGGCGGCCGCGCCGGTTGTAGTTCAGCTCTTCCGGGGTCGGCTTGAGGCCGACCGCGATGGTGTAGGCGCCGCTGCGCGACAGCGTCAGCGTCAGCTCCTCGCGGATCGCCGACTGCGGGTTGGACGGCGTCAGGCGCATCTCGCTCACGAATTCCTGGCCCTGCACGATGGCGCCGCTCGAATCGATCACGCGCACGAAGAACGGCACCCCGGTGCGGCCGGGTTCGACCGACGGGCCGGCGCTGGCGGCGATGCGCACGATCAGCGTCACCTCGACCGACGCCTTGGTCAGCTTGCAGCCGGTGTTGGCGCTGACCAGCGTCGCCTCGTAGGCGATGTCGCGCGGGTCGCGACCGGCGCCCGGCTTGAAGTGGGTCAGGCGCTCGGCGTCCCCCACGACGAAGGGGCGCGGGCAGGCATAGTCGGTGTCCCGCTCGGACGAGCCGCCGCAGGCCGCCAGCGGCAGCGCCAGGGCCGCGAGCACCGCCGCCGCGCGCCCGGGAAAAGCCCGGGAAATCGGGTTCCAGGCGGTCATACCGTGGCCTCTCGCGTCATTTGCTTTCCCCGCTGCGGCGGCTTTGTTAGGTTGCCGCCGCCCGCTCCGTGGTTATCGTTTCGATGCCGCCGGAGTCTAGGCAATGGCCCGAAGGCCCGCAAGCGAGCGGGCCGCACCCGAACGCTTCGCAAGGCATGTCGAAGAAACCGCTCAAGATCCTGCTCGCCAGTCCCCGCGGTTTCTGCGCCGGCGTCGATCGCGCCATCCAGATCGTGGAGCGCGCCATCGAGCGCTACGGGCGGCCGGTCTATGTCCGGCACGAGATCGTCCACAATCGCTACGTCGTCGAGAACCTCGAGGCCAAGGGCGCGATCTTCGTCGACGAGCTCGACGCGGTGCCCGACGACCGGCCTGTCGTGTTCTCCGCACATGGCGTGCCGAAAGCCGTCCCGGACGAGGCCGGCCGGCGCAACCTGCTCTACGTCGACGCGACCTGCCCGCTCGTCTCCAAGGTCCATCGCGAGGCCGAGCGGCACCACGTCTCGGGCCGCACCGTCATCCTGATCGGCCATGCCGGCCATCCCGAGGTGATCGGCACGATGGGCCAGCTGCCGCCCGGCGCGGTACTGCTGGTCGAGGACGTGGCGCAGGCCGAGACGCTGCAGGTCGCCGACCCCGACAACCTCGCCTACGCCACCCAGACCACCCTGTCGGTCGACGACACGACCGGCATCGTCGCCGCGCTGCGCCGCCGCTTCCCGGCGATCCAGGGGCCGAAGATGGAAGACATCTGCTACGCCACGACCAACCGCCAGGCCGCGGTCAAGGCGATCGCCGCGCGCTGCGACGCGCTGGTGGTGATCGGCGCGCCCAACTCGTCGAACTCGATGCGGCTGGTCGAGGTCGCGGCCAACTACGGCTGCCGCCGCTCGCGCCTCGTGCAGCGCGCCGCCGACATGGACTGGGACTGGCTCGACGGCGCCGAGCGGCTGGGCATCACCGCCGGCGCCTCGGCGCCCGAGACGCTGGTCGACGAGCTGATCGCGGCGTGCCGCGGGCGCTACGACGTCACCGTCGAGGAAGTGCGCACCACCGAGGAAAGCGTCGTGTTCAAGCTGCCGCGCGCCCTGGTCGCCTGAGGCCGGAGACGACATGGCGGTCTACACGGAAGTCAGCGCCGACGAGCTCGACGGCTTTCTCGCGCAGTACGACATCGGCACGGCGGAGTCGTTCAAGGGCGTCGCCGAGGGCGTCGAGAACTCGAACTACTTCCTGACCACCGACCGCGGCACCTACTTCGTCACGCTGTACGAGAAGCGCGTCGACCCGCGGGACCTGCCGTTCTTCCTCGGCCTGATGGAACACCTCGCCGACCGCGGCATCACCTGCCCGCGCCCGATCAAGGGCCGCGACGGGCAGGCGCTGCGCACGCTGGCCGGACGGCCGGCGGCGATCACCACCTTCCTGCCCGGCCTGTGGCCGCGCCGCATGACGCTCGGCCATTGCGGCCAGGTCGGCGAGGCGCTGGCCGGCCTGCACCTCGCCGGCCGCGACTTCGCGATCCGCCGGCCCAACGCGCTGTCGGTCGCCGGCTGGCGGCCGCTGTTCGAGGGCGCGCGCGACCATGTCGACGCCGCGCTGGCGAACGAGCTCGAGGGCGAGATCGCGTTCTTCGAAAAGCACTGGCCGACCGGCCTGCCGGCCGGCGTGATCCACGCCGACCTGTTCAACGACAACGTGCTGTTCCTGCACGACCGGCTGTCCGGCCTGATCGACTTCTACTTCGCCTGCAACGACGCCTTCGCCTACGACGTCGCGATCTGCCTCAACGCCTGGTGCTTCGAGCCCGACCTGTCGTTCAACGCGACCAAGGCGCGGGCCCTGCTGCAGGGCTACGAGCGGGTGCGTCCGCTCGAGCCGGCCGAGCGCGCGGCGATGCCGGTGCTGGCGCGCGGCGCGGCGCTGCGCTTCCTGATGACGCGGCTGTACGACTGGGTGCACACGCCGCCCGACGCGCTGGTCAAGCGCAAGGATCCCAACGAGTACCTGGCGCGCGTGCGCTTCCACCGCACCATCGAGTCGATCGCCGGCTATGGCCTCTGACGAAACCGTGGCAACGACGGCCGGGCACGAGCCCGAGGTCGACATCTTCACCGATGGCGCCTGCAGCGGGAACCCGGGCCCGGGCGGCTGGGGCGCCATCCTGCGCATCGGCGAACGCGAGCGCGAGATCTCGGGCGGCGACCCGGCGACGACCAACAACCGCATGGAGATGATGGCGGCGATCAGCGCGCTGGAAGCGCTGAAGCGTCCCTGCAAGGTGCGGCTCTACACCGACAGCTCGTACGTCAAGGACGGCGTCACCAAGTGGATCCACGGCTGGAAGCGCAACGGCTGGCGCACCGCCGACAAGAAGCCGGTGAAGAACGCCGAGCTGTGGCAGCGCCTCGACGCGGCGCGCAAGGTCCACAAGGTCGACTGGCACTGGGTGAAGGGCCACAGCGGCCACCCGGAGAACGAACGCGCCGACGCGCTGGCGCGCGGCGAGATCGACAAGATGCGGGCGGCGCGGCGCTAGCCGCGGCTCCTCAGCTCTTCTTCTGCGCGGGGACCGGCTTCTTCTCGGCCGGCGCCTTCTCGGCCGGCTGCTTGGCCATCACGAGGTCGAAGCCTTCGCGCATGCCGTCGCACGGGTTGTCGCCCTCGGCGAGGCGCCAGACCTCGGACTTGCCGGCGCGCTTGAAGTTCAAGAGGCCGCTCACCTTGCACGGCGTCGGCGCCGCCTTGGCGACGCGGAAGGCGACCTCGCCGCGGACCTGCACGAGGCCCGGCGAGATCTTCTCGACGACGCCGTCGATCGCCGCCCAGTCGCCCTCGGTGCCGGGCGCGACGCTGTCGATGCGGCCCTTGATCACCCACAGGCCGCCCTGCTTCGTGACCGCGACCTCGCCCGACTTGGCGCCCTTGATCTTGGCGTAGCGGCCCCAGGTGATGCGGCGCGCGTCGCCGAACAGCTGCGCCTCGGCATCGGACGCGATCTCGGTGGCGGTGACCTTCGGCTTCTCGGCCGGCAGCGGCGAGGACAGCCCGCCGGTCGGCGCGCCCTGCTGCACGGTCGGGGCCTGGGCCGGCGGCGGCGCCGGGTAGTAGGGCGTGGCCGGCGGCTGCTGCTGGGCAGAGGCGCCGCCCGCCAGCAGGGTGAGAACCAGGAACAGGGAGCGCTTCATCGTGAATCGGCTCTTACATCAGGGTCGCGACGGGCGCTACTTCTTCCCGCCCGCGGCCGGGGGAGCGTTTGGCGCGGCCGCGGGCGCAGGCCGCTCGACCGCCGACGGCGCCGCCGGGATGTCGCCGCGCAGGCCGGCCTCGGCGCTGCGTGCCGCGCTGGAGCCGGGCGGCACGAGGCGCAGCACCGACGAGAAGTCGAGGTTGGCGGAAGCGCGATCGCCGCGCGCGAGGTAGGCGAAGCCGCGCTCGAGCAGTGCCTCGGAATGGCCCGGCGCGGCCTTCAGGGCGCGGCCCGCATCCTCCAGCGCCTTGGCCGGGTTGCCGGCATGCCGCCACGCCGCGGCGCGCAGCACCAGGATCTCGATGTCGTCGCGCCGGATCGCCAGCGCGCGGTCGAAGTCGGAGATCGCGCGCGGCCACGCGCGCTGCAGGCCGAAGCTGATGCCGCGGTCGAGCCACAGGTCGGCATCGTCCGACTTGAGCTCGAGGGCCCGGCTCTGCGCCTCGACCGCCTTCTCGATCGCCCCGGCCTCGACGAAGGCCTGGCCGGCCTGCGCCCACAGCTCGGCGCGCAGGCCGGGCCGCTCGCGGCCCATGTCGCGCGCGATCGATTCGAACTGCAGCGCGGCCTGGGCATAGCGGCCGGCATTGAACATCGCCGTCGCCACGCAGTGCCGCGCCGCCAGGCCGCCGCCCTGCTGGTGCCACTTCTCGGCCGGCGGCAAAGCCTTCAGCGGCTCGGCGCGCGCCAGCGCCATGCACTCGTTGTAGCGGCGCAGGTGGTCGGGCGACGTGTCGAGCAGGCCGAGCCCCTGGCCGGCACCGAGCTCCTGCGCCGTGCCCGCCTTGCCCTGGCCCTGGCCCTGGCCCTGGCCCTGACCTTGACCCTGACCGAGCGGGGCACGGCCCGCGCCGAGGCCGGGCAACGGCACCTGGCCCTGCGCCAGGGCGAGGCCGGGCAGCGCGATTGCGAGCAGGATGGGGGCGAGCGGACGGAACAACATCCTTGCAAAGAACCCCGGCGCGGCGATTCTGGCAAGATGACGAGACGCCTCTTCATCTTCGGCCTGGGGTACAGCGGGTTGGCGGTCGCCGACGCCGCGCGGGCCGCCGGCTGGTCGGTCGCCGGCACGGTGCGCACGGCGGCCAAGGCCGACACCTTGCGAGCGCAGGGCATCGAGGCCCACCCGTTCGACGGCACGCGGCCGGTCGACCCGGCGGCGCTGCACGACACCGCGCACTTCCTGTGCACCATCGCCCCCGGCAGCGGCGGCGATCCCGCGCTCGGCGCCTCGGCCGCCGCGCTGCGGCCCGCGCGCTGGCTGGGCTACCTGTCGACCACCGGCGTCTACGGCGACCGCGGCGGCGACTGGGTCGACGAGGACACGCCGCCGCGCCCGGCCCAGCCGCGCAGCGTCGAGCGGCTGGCCGCCGAGCAGGCCTGGCAGGCGGTGGGACGGGAGAGCGGCGCGGCGGTCGCGCTGTTCCGCCTGCCCGGCATCTACGGCCCCGGCCGCAGCGCGCTCGACCAGGTGCGGTCCGGCATCGCGCGGCGCATCGACAAGCCCGGGCAGGTGTTCTCGCGCATCCACGTCGAGGACATCGCGAACGCGGTGGTGGCGGCGCTGGCGCGCGACGCCGGTGGTGTCTTCAACGTCGCCGACGACCTGCCGGCGCCGTCGGGCGACGTGGTGGCCTACGCCTGCGAACTGCTGGGACGGCCGGTGCCGCCGGCGATCCCGTGGGCCGAGGCCGAGCCGACGCTGTCGGCGATGGCGCGCTCGTTCTACGCCGAGAGCCGGCGCGTCCGGAACGACCGGATGAAACGGGAGCTGGGCGTCGTGCTGCGCTATCCCACCTACCGCGAGGGCCTGCGGGCGATCTTCGACGCCGGCTGATCAGGCCAGCTCTTCGACCGTCGCGACGAGGCGGGCGATGTCGGCCGGCGTCGACAGGCGATGGTCGCCGCCCTTGATGAAAGTCGTCACCACGTCGGGCGCGTCGAGGTGCCGGGCGATCTCCAGCGAGTATTCCCACGGCACGTCGGGATCGGCCTGGCCGTGCAGCAGCCGCACCGGGCAGGGCAGCGACAGCGGCTTGTCGAGCAGCAGGTGGCGGCGGCCTTCCTCGATCAGCTTCCAGGTGAAGACCGACGGCTCGGGCGAATACTGCGACGGCTTCTCCAGCCGGCCGTCGCGCTCGAGCGCCGCGCGATCCTGCGGCGACAGGCTGCCCAGCAGCAGGCGCTCGGTGAAGTCCGGCGCGGCGGCGATCAGCACCAGCCCGGCCAGCCGCTCGGGCCGCGCCCGCGCCGCCAGCAGCGACAGCCAGCCGCCCATGCTCGAGCCGACGAGGACCAGCGGCCCCTCGGTCAGCTGGTCGAGCACGGCCAGCGAATCGTCGAGCCAGCGGCCGATCGTGCCGTCCTCGAAGCGGCCCGACGACTGGCCGTGGCCGAGGTAGTCGAAGCGCACGAACGCCTGCCCGCGCTTGTGCGCCCACGCCTCCAGCGCCAGCGCCTTGGTGCCGGTCATGTCGGAGCGGAAGCCGCCGAGGAACACCACGGTGGGCGCGCGCCCCGTGGTTTTCGCATAGGCGATTGCATTGCCGTCGGGCCGCGGCAGTCTCTGCACCCTATCGTCGCCGGTCATGGCGTGTTACCTGCCACACCCCTCCCCGACCTGCCACACCGACAGTGACCGCTCCCACGCTCCTGCAAATCGTTCCCACGCTGGCCGGCGGCGGCATCGCCCGGGCCACGCTCGACACCGCGCAGGCGGTGATCGCCGCCGGCGGCTCGGCCATCGTCGCCTCGCCCGGCGGCCCGATGGTCGCCGACCTGTTGCGCCTGCGCGCCAGTCACATCGAGTTGCCGCCGGCCGGCCACCCGCTGTGGGCGCGGCTCACGCTGCCGGGCAAGCTGGCCGCCAGCCTCGGCGCGGCGCGTGTCTCGCTGATCCAGGCGCGCTCGCCGCAGACCGCGTGGGTCGCCTCGGCGCTGGCCCGCCGGCTCGGCTGGAACGCCGAGGCGCTCAACACCCCGTCGCATGTGCTGGTGCGGCTCGGCCCGCTCGACTCGCCGATCCTGATCGACCCCTTCCACGGCGGTCAGCCGATCGGTGACGAGACGCTGGACCGGCTGCTGCGTCAGTCGGTCGGGCCATCGGCCCCGGTCGATCCCGGGCATATCGCACCGCTGCCGAACCGGCTCGTGCTGGTCCGCCTGCTGCTCAACCAGGCGACCCGCGCCGAACAGGGCGGCGACATCGCCCGTGCGATCGCGGTCTATCAGCGGGTCGTCGACGTCGCGCCCTCCTATGCGCAGGGCTGGTGGGATCTCGCCCGCCTGCAACAGGGCATCGGCGAAACCGACGAGGCGCGCAGCAGCCTGAGCGCGATGCTGGAGATCACCCGCGACGCCGAGGCGCGGGCGAAGATCCTCGAAACGCTCGGAGCGCTGTCGGGGCGCTGAAGCGCCTCAGCGGATCGTGAACAAGATCTGGTCCGCGATCCCGCCGTCCGGTCGCCGCAGTTGCAGGCGGTGGGCCCCGGGGGCGGGCAGGATGAGCGGCTGGGCTTCGGCCGGGCCGATGTCGCTGCGGTCGAGGATCAGGCGGTAGCCCGCGACCGATCCGGCGACGAGGATGCGGATGCGCTGGCGGTCGCCGGGAATGTCGGGGTCGAGCGCATAGATGCTGCCGGAGACCGGGCTTGTGATCCGGGCGCGGCGGGCCTCGGCGGGGGCCGGGCCGAAGACGGGCTGGCCGGTGCCGCGCAGGAAGACCTCGGTCCGTGGGGGCTCGATCCCGCCGGTGAAGCTGATCGCGCGGCTCTCGACATCGGCGGGGCGTGGCGGACGTGCTGGAGGGGCCTGGCGGTGGAGGGCGAGCATCACTTCGCGCCACACCGGCGCGGCACCGCTGGTGCCGGACACGGCGCGCATCGAGTCCCCCTAGAGATTGCCGATCCAGA
>JAIUOX010000127.1 GCA_020160955.1 Pseudomonadota bacterium | reverse complement strand
GTACGAGGAGGCGCTGACCCGCGTCGATTCGACCTCGGGCGACTGGTACGACTGCTCGGCCCACATGCTGTGGATCGGCGACCGCACCCGGCAGCCCGACGGCGCGCACGTCGAGTTCCTGCGCGGCGTCCGCAACCCGCTGGGCTTCAAGGCCGGCCCGACCACCTCGGTCGAGGACTTCCTGCGGCTCAACGCGACGCTGAACCCGGACAACGAGCCCGGCCGCATCGTGGTGATCGCCCGCATGGGCGCCGGCAAGGTCGGCGACAAGCTGCCGGCGCTGCTGCGCGCGGCGAAGAAGGAAGGCCTGTCGATCGTGTGGTCGTGCGACCCGATGCACGGCAACACCGTGACCGCCGAGAACGGCCGCAAGACCCGGCCGTTCGACGCGATCCTGGCCGAGGTCCGCGAGTTCTTCGCGGTCCACCGCGCCGAGGGCACGCACCCGGGCGGCGTCCACTTCGAGATGACCGGCCAGGAAGTCACCGAGTGCATCGGCGGCGCCACCGACATCACGGTGGCCAACCTCGACGAGCGCTACGAGACGCAGTGCGATCCGCGCCTCAATGCCAGCCAGGCCCTGGAACTCGCCTTCCTGCTCGCCGAGCAGCTGAAGGCCGAGCGCCAGTCGTTCGAGCGGGCACGACCGGCCGTCTGACCGACGGCCGGGCCGGGGGAGGGCCTATGGCGCAGCCAAGCGACCGCGACGTCGAGCGGTATACCGACCACTACTTCAATCGCACCAAGCAGGTGATCGGCCGCTTCGGCGACTGCAAGGTCACCTACGCGATCTTCATGCGGCGGCCGGTGGTGTTCGCGCCGCGGCTGGCGCTGCAGTGGCTCGAGGAACTCGGCCGCTCGCGCAACACGTCGGTCGAGCTCGACCTGCGCTACCGCGAGGGCAAGTGGGTCGGCGCCGGCGAGCCGATGATGTACATCACCGGCTCGTTCTTCCACTTGGTCGATCTCGAGACGATCTTCCTGCAGAAGCTGGGGCCGGCCTGCGTCGCCGCCTACAACGCCTACACGATGTGCGCCGACATGCCGAGGTCGGCCTTCCTCGCCATGGACGCGCGCCACTGCGCCGGGCAGGAGATGGCCGAGATGATGGCCTACGCCGCCTCGGTCGGCTCGGCGCGGGCCAAGCGCAAGGTCGGCGCCATCGGCTTCATCGGCAACGCCACGCATGCCACCGCCCACTTCTTCGGCCGCGAGCAGGGGCTGGGGACGATGCCGCACGCCCTGATCGGCTATGCCGGCTCGACGCTGCGCGCCGCCGAGATGTACCACGAGACCTATCCCGGCGAGGGCATGACCGTGCTGGTCGACTACTTCGCGAAGGAGATCTCGGACTCGCTGGAGGTCTGCCGGCGCTTTCCCGAGCTGGCCGCCAAGGGGATGCTGTCGCTGCGGCTCGACACGACGGGCGGCCGCTACATCGAGGGGCTGGACCCCGCGACCTCGTACTCGGTGCTCGAGCGCTTCTCGCCGGAGTCGATCCGCGGCTACCGCAGCGAGGAAGAGCTGCGCTACCTGGTCGGCACCGGCGTGTCGGCGGCGGCGATCTTCCACCTGCGCGCCGAGCTCGACCGCGCCGGCTTCGACAAGGTGAAGATCGTGGCGTCGTCGGGCTTCGGCCCGGCCAAGTGCCGCGTCATGGCCGAGGCCAAGGCGCCGATCGACATCGTCGGCTCGGGATCCTTCCTGCCGTCGAACTGGGGCGAGACCTATGCGACCGCCGACATCGTCGAGTACGACGGCCAGCGCCGGGTCAAGGTCGGCCGCGAGTTCCTGCACCGCGGCAAGCCCAACGGCGCGGCGACCCAGCCGCTCTAGGGCCATCGGGGAGAGATCGATGCTGAAGCTGTACTACGCGCCGGGCGCCTGCTCGACCGCCTCGCACATCGGCCTCGAGGAGAGCGGCGCAGCTTACGAATCGCAGGCGCTGTCCTTCGCCAAGGCCGAGCAGAAGACGCCGGAGTACCTCGAGATCAACCCGCGCGGCCGCGTGCCCGCGCTGGTGATCGACGAGGGCACGATCGTCGAGAACACCGCGATCCTCGACTACGTGGCGGCGCGCTACGCCCCCCACCTGATGCCGTCCGCCCCGGTCGGCCGCGCGCGGGCGATCTCGCTGATGGCCTGGTTCTCCAACAACGTGCACCCGGCCTTCACCCACGTCGGGCGGCCCGAGCGTTTCGCGACCGACGTCGCGACGCACGACAACATCAAGGCGACCGGACGCGACAACTTCCTGGCGGCGCTGCGCGAGATCGACGGCATGCTGGCCGGCAGGACGTGGATCCTCGGCGACGCCTTCAGCGTCGTCGACGGCTACGCGCTGGTGTTCTACGGCTGGGGCAAGCGCATCGGCCTGCCGGTCGAGGAGCTGAAGAACTACACCGCATGGAAGGACCGCATGCTGGCGCGTCCGGCGGTGCGCCGCGTCCTTGAGCGCGAGCAGAGCATCCTGCTCGCCTAGCCCTTGCCCCGAGCGGAGCCGAGGGGTCAGCCGACGACGAAGCTCTGGTACATGAAGCGCAGGTCCTGGGTTTCCTGCGGCGTGATCTCGCCGTCGAGCACCCGGGCCTCCCAGGTGCGCAGCTTGCGCTTGATCTCGAGCGGGGTGCGCGGGCTCAGCAGCACCATGAAGAACTGCTCGTGCGGCGACAGCTCGCGTTCGCGGCGATAGCCGAACGGGCCGCTGCCGACCGGCCGGGCCGCGGTCGCGGCGGGCAGGGCGCGGCCGGGAAGCTCGGTCGCCAGGACGTCGTTCCAGGTCAGTCCCGCCTCGCGCACCATGGTGGCGGCCAGCTTCGCCGCGGCGAGGGCTTCGCCGGCATTGCTGCTGTCCAGGATTTCAAGGACCTTCACCAGGGTGGTGCGGTTGAATGTCGACATCGTCTCCGCTCCGTCACCGCTACCGTTCCGGAGGGGCCGGGGCGGCAGCCTGTGCGTCTTTGACTATTGGATGAGCAAGCGGCACTAAGCAGTTACAAAATATAGTTGGATTGTGACCGGATCAAGATCGCCCTCGGACCCTCCCGGAAACGTGTTCCCGGCCTACCTGGCCGGGCTCGGCACCTGGTTCGTGCCCCTCGGGGTGCAGATGGTGCTGTTCCCGTGGCTGGTCGCCGTCGTACTGCGCATGGACGCCTTCGCGGTGGGCGTGGCGCAGGCCGCCCTGATGGCGCCGTCGCTGCTGTTCCTGCCGCTCGGCGGGCTGGTGGCCGATCGCGGCAATCCAAGGCGGCTGCTGCTGGTCTACCACCTGCTCTACGCCGTACCGCCGGTCGCGCTGGCCACCCTGCTGCTGACCGTCGGCGGCCTCAGCTACCCGCTGCTGATCGTCTACGGCCTGGTGGTCGGGTCGGTGAGCGCCTTCGCCATCCCGACCCGCGACGCGCTGCTGCCGGTGGTGGCGCCGGCCGGCCAGCTGCCGCGGGCGGTGGCGCTGGTGACGGCGCTGCAGTTCTTCGGCCAGCTGGTCGGCATCGTCTGCGCCTCGGCGGCCGACCGGGTGGGGGCGGCGCCGCTCCTGCTGCTGAATGCCGGGCTGCTGCTGCTCGGCTGCCTGGCGGTGCGCCGCTTGCCCGATCCGCCGCCGCACCCGCCGGCGGCGCGGCCGGGCTTCTGGCATGCCATCGCCGAGGGCATCGCGGTGGCGGCGAAGTCGGAGCAGATCTGGCCGGTGCTGCTGCTGAACTTCGGCGTCGGGCTGTTCTACGTCGGCCCGTTCATGTCGATCCTGCCGCTGGCGGTCCGCGACGTCTATCACGGCGGCGCGGCCGAACTGTCCTACGTCAACTTCGCCTTCTGGGCGGCGACCATCGCCGCCAGCATGGTGCTGGTCGGGCTGGCCCGCCGGGTGACCCGGCGCGGCCGGGTGATCGGCGTGGCGATCGTGACCGGCGCGGTGATCCTGGTCGGCCTGTCGACCCTGCCGCCATTCCCGCTGTTCGTCGCCCTGATCTTCGTGTGGGGGCTCGGCGCCGGCATCACCATGACCCAGAGCCGCACGGTGGTTCAGGTGGTTTCCGCCCCGACCCACCGGGCGCGGCTGATGGCCCTGTTCCAGCTGGGCCTGAGCGGCGGCGGCCCGATTGGCGCCTTCGTGACCGGCACGATCGGCAGCATCTGGGGCCTCAAGGCCGCGATGTTGTTCCCCGCGCTGGGCATGGGCGTGCTGATCGTCTTCGTGCTGCTGCGCTCGCGCCTGTGGTCGATGCGAACGGTCGAGTAGTTTAGTCGGCGGCCTGCCGCTGCTGGTCGAGGCCGAGCGTCTGCCAGACGTCGAGCAGGGCATCGACCAGGCGATCCATGTCGGCGTCGCTGTGCATCGGCGTCGGGGTCAGCCGCAGCCGCTCGGTGCCGCGCGGCACGGTCGGGTAGTTGATCGGCTGGACGTAGATCGCGTGCCGCTCCATCAGCAGGTCGGTCGCCTGCTTGGCGAGCGCCGCATCGCCCACGAACACCGGCACGATGTGGGTCACCGACGGCATCACCGGCAGGCCGACCGCGCGCAGGCGGCGCTTCAGCGTGGCCGCCCGCTCCTGGTGGCGAACCCGCAGCTCGGGCTGGGCCGTGACATGGCGGATGCTGGCCAGCGCCGCGGCGGCGATGGCCGGCGGCATCGAGGTCGAGAAGATGAAGCCGGCGCCGCACGAGCGCACGAAGTCGACGGTGGCGGCGCTCGCCGCGATGTAGCCGCCGACCACGCCGAACGCCTTGGCCAGCGTGCCCTGGACGATGTCGACCTTGGCCAGCGCACCGTCGCGCTCGGCGACGCCGGCGCCGCGCAGGCCGTACATGCCGACGGCATGGACCTCGTCGAGGTAGGTCAGCGCGCCGTGGCGATGCGCGAGGTCGCAGATTTCCTCGATCGGCGAGATGTCGCCGTCCATCGAGTAGACCGACTCGAAGGCGACGATCTTGGGCGTCGACGGGTCCGCCGCCTTCAAGAGCTGCTCGAGATGCGCCACGTCGTTGTGGCGGAAGATCTTGCGGACCGCGCCGGAGTGCCGGATGCCGGCGATCATCGAGGCGTGGTTGAAGGCGTCGGAATAGAGCTCGCAGCCCGGCAGCAGGCTGCCCAGCGTCGCCAGCGTGGTCTCGTTGGCGACGTAGCCCGAGGTGAAGACCAGCGCGGCTTCCTTGTCGTGTAGCGTCGCCAGCTCGCGCTCGAGCGCGACGTGCAGGGTGTTGGTGCCCGAGATGTTGCGCGTGCCGCCGGCGCCCGAGCCCTGGGCGCCGATCGCCGCCTGCATGGCCTCGATCACCACCGGGTGCTGGCTCATCGCCAGGTAGTCGTTCGAACACCAGACCGTGACGTCGCGGACCGTGCCGTCCTGGTGGAAGCGGGCGCGCGGGAAGGCGCCGGCGACACGCTCGAGTTCGGCGAACACGCGGTAGCGACCCTCGTCGTGAAGGCGCTGCAGATGACCGGCAAAGAATGACTGGTAGTCCATTGTCCCCTGGCTTTCCCCGACGCGATCCTAGACGGCCCGGTGATGCGTCGCAGGCGCATTTTGGTCGCGGCGGCGGGGGAGTGTTTGATGGAAATCAACAAGATCGCGTGATTCCCTGATTGCGAACGAATCGCAACTCGTCAGGGCTGGACGAACAGGACCACGATCATCGCCAGGCTGAGGAACAGCGACACCGAGAGCAGGGGCAGGGCGCCCAGCCAGCGCGTCGCCGAGGGCAGCAGGTCCCAGTAGCGCAGGGTCGGCGCGGCGGCGGCCAGCGCGAAGGCAAAGCCCAGCAGCCAGAACCCCAGCGCCAGGGGGCGGGCCACGTTGGTCGCGTCCTCGGTCATGTGGGCGATGCCCAGCGCCACCGCGGCCGGCGGCACGGCGGCGGTGAACAGCGCCACCGCCCAGACGGCCCGGCCGCGAATGCGGCGGCCGGTGCCGAAGGGGGGCGCCCGCTCGTCGGGTCCGGTCGCCCCCGTCACGAGCCTCAGCCCTTGAACAGGCCCTCGGCCTTGAGGTCGGCCAGGGTGGCGTCCATCGCCTGGCGCAGGCGGCCGAACAGGTCGGCCAGCTCGGTCTCGTTGATGATCAGCGGCGGGCAGACCGCGACGCGGTCGCCCATGTTGCGGATGAACAGGCCGCGGGCGATCGCGTGGTTGTAGACGCGGTTGCCGGCGCCGACCGTGGCCATGTCGAACGGCGCCTTGGTCTTCTTGTCGGCCACGACCTCGAGCGCGCCGACCATGCCGACGCTCATCGCCTCGCCGACCAGCGGGTGATCGGCGAACGACTGGACGTGCTTCGCGAAGATCGGGCTCATGCGCCTGGCATGGCCGAACAGGTCGATCTCCTCGTAGATCTTCTGCGCCTCGAGCGCGACCGCGGCGGCGACCGGGTGGCCGGAGTAGGTGAAGCCGTGGCCCCATACGCCGATCTTGTCGCTCTCGGTCATCAGCGCCTGGTAGACCTTGTCGTTCACCATCACCGCCGAGATCGGCAGGAACGACGCCGACAGCGCCTTGGCGCACGACAGGATGTCCGGCTGGATGTTCATCGTCTGGCTGCCCCAGACGTTGCCGGTCCGGCCGAAGCCGCAGATCACCTCGTCGGCGATGAACAGCATGTCGTACTTGCGGCACACCGCCTGGATCTTCTCGTAGTAGCCCTTCGGCGGCACGATCACGCCGCCGGCGCCCATCACCGGCTCGGCGATCATGGCCGCCACGTGGTCGGCGCCGCCCTCGCGGATGATGAGCTCCTCGAGCTCCTGCGCGCAGCGCGTCGTGAACTGGTCCTCGGTCTCGCCGTCCTGGGCGCCGCGGTAGTAGTGCGGCGTCGTGGTGTGCAGGATGCCGGCGATCGGCAGGTCGAACGAGCGGTGGTTGTTGGGCAGGCCGGTCAGGCTGGCCGCCGCCACGGTGACGCCGTGGTAGCCCTTCAGGCGCGACACGATCTTCTTCTTGTTCGGCCGGCCGAGCGCGTTGTTCATGTACCACACCATCTTGATGACGGTGTCGTTGGCCTCGGAGCCGGAGTTGGCGAAGAACACCTTCGACATCGGCACCGGCGCCATCGCCTTCAGCTTCTCGGCGAGGTTGATCGCCGGCTCGTGGCTGCGGTGGCTGAAGGCGTGGTAGAATGGCAGCTGCTTCATCTGCTCGTAGGCCACCGTGGCCAGCCGCTCGTTGCTGAAGCCCAGCGCCGCCGACCACAGGCCGGCCATGCCCTCGATGTACTCCTTGCCGTCGTCGTCCATGACGTAGACGCCGCGGCCCCGCACGATGGTCAGGGGGCCGCTCTGCTCGTGCTTCTTGAAGTTGGTGTAGGGATGCAGGTGGTGCGCAATGTCCCGTGCCGCGTTGGAGTTGCCGCGGAAGCTGCGTGAAACGTCATTCATGACCGCACCCTGAAAAAAGATCGATAAACCGCACGATAAGGAGGTCTTATCGCGCTGTCCAACCTCTGCGGCCCCCCTGCAGCCATGCGAAAAATTTGGGCAATTGACGGCCCACAGGCGTCGGTGCAACGTGACTGAGATATGCGCCCGCGCATAGTTCCAGTGTGGTCGGGGAGACCAGTCGGCGCCGCCAGATCGCGGTCGCCCAGCAGGGGTAAGACAGGATGATGATTCGTTTTCGCCATTCCGTGGCGCTGGCGGCGATTGCCTGCGCCGGCTTCGGCCTGGCGCCGATGGCCGAGGCCAAGACCTTCAAGTGGGCCAACTCGGGCGATGTCAGCTCGATGGACCCCTACGCCCGGCAGGAGACCTTCCTGCTGACCTTCAACTCGAACATCTACGACCCGCTGATCCGGCGCGACAAGGACCTCAAGCTCGAGCCGGCGCTGGCCACCAAGTGGGGCCAGCTCGACCCGACCACCTGGTTCTTCGACATCCGCCCGGGCGTGAAGTTCCATGACGGCTCGCCGCTGACCGCCGACGACGTCGTGTTCTCGCTCAACCGTGCCAACGGCCCGGGCTCGAACCTCGGCAGCAACTTCGTCTCGGTGAAGGAGATCAAGAAGGACGGCGACAACCGCGTCGTCGTCACGACGAAGTACCCGGACCCGCTGCTGGCCGACAAGTGGGCGGCGATCGGCATCATGTCGAAGGCGTGGGCCGAGAAGAACAACGCCGTGAACTCGGCCGACATGACGAAGAACGAGGAGAACTTCGCCACCCGCAACGCCATGGGCACCGGCCCCTTCATGCTGAAGGAGCGCAAGGCCGGCGAGCGGACCGTTCTCGTCGCCAATCCCAACTGGTGGGACAAGCCGCAGCACAACCTCACCGAGGTCATCTTCACGCCGGTCGCCAACCCGGCGACTCGCGTCGCCGCGCTCAAGGCGGGCGATATCGACATGACCTACGAGGTGCCGCCGGCCGACACCGAGCAGCTCAAGAAGGACGCCAACGTCAAGGTGCTCGAGGCGCCGGAAACCCGCGTCGTCTACCTCGGCTTCGACCAGGAGCGGCCGGAACTCGTCGAGTCGAACGTCAAGGGCAAGAACCCGTTCAAGGACAAGCGGGTCCGCGAGGCCATCCACCGTTCGATCGACGTCGACGCGATCAAGCGCACGGTGATGCGCGGCCAGTCGTACCCGACCAACCTGATGGTGGCGCCGGGCATCAACGGCTACGTCAAGGATCTCGACAAGCGGCCGCCGCTGCTCAAGCCGGAAGAGGCCAAGAAGCTGCTGGCCGACGCCGGCTACCCGAACGGCTTCGAGGTCGGCCTCGACTGCCCGAACGACCGCTACGTCAACGACGAGAAGATCTGCCAGGCCGTCGTGGCCATGCTGGCCAAGATCGGCGTGAAGGTGAACCTGCGGGCGCAGACCCGGAACCTCTACTTCGCCAAGATCCTGCGCAAGGGCGACCTGTCGCCGGGCGACACCAGCTTCTACATGCTGGGCTGGTCGCCGGCCCAGACCTACGACGTCCACAACGTGTTCGAGGCGCTGATCCAGACCCCGAACAAGGACACCAAGAAGGGCCAGTTCAACGCCGGTGGCTACTCCAACCCGGCGCTCGACAAGCTGGCCGACGCCATGGAGCAGGAGACCGACAAGGCCAAGCGCGATGCCATGATCAAGGACGCGACCAAGCTGTACGTCGACGACTTCGCCTACGTGCCGCTGCACCAGCAGGCGGTCGTGTGGGCGGCGCGCAAGAACGTCGACCTGGTCCAGCCGGCGGACAACTCGTTCCCGCTGCGCTACGTCACGGTCAAGTAACCGGCTGAAGCGATCCGGCCCTCTCGCCTTGCTCTTCCCTCGGGACGGGCGGGGCGAGGGGGCCGTTTCGCTCTGGCTTCTTTCCTGCTAGGCCTGCGGCAGGCCCCGACAAACATCCGATGATCGCCTTTATCCTGCGCCGCCTCCTGCAATCCGTCGCCGTGCTGCTGGCGGTGGGGTTGGTCGCCTTTTCGCTGTTCCGCTACGTCGGGGACCCGATCAACGCGATGGTCGGGCAGGACACGACCATGGAAGAGCGCGCCCAGCTGCGCGACAAGCTCGGCCTCAACGATCCCGCGCCGGTCCAATTCTTCCACTTCATCGCCAACGCCGCCCGCGGCAATTTCGGCCTGAGCTACCGCACCTCCGAGCCGGTCGCCCGCATGATCGTCGAGCGCGTTCCGGCCACCCTCGAACTGTCCCTGTGCGCGGCCCTGTTCGCGCTCGGGGTCGGCTTGCCGATGGGCGTCTATACCGGCCTCTACCCGAAGCACTGGACGGCACGGCTGTTCCAGGCGGTGTCGCTGATCGGCATCTCGCTGCCGACCTTCCTGATCGGCATCCTGCTGATCCTGGTGTTCGCCGTGACGCTGCACTGGCTGCCATCCTTCGGGCGCGGCCAGACGGTGCAGATCGGCTGGTGGACGACCAACTTCCTGACGATCTCCGGCCTCAAGGCCCTGATCCTGCCGTCGATCACGCTGGGCCTGTTCCAGCTGACGCTGATCATGCGGCTGGTGCGCTCGGAGATGCTCGAGGTGATGCGGACCGACTACATCAAGTTCGCGCGCGCCCGTGGCCTCACCAACCGGGCGATCAACTTCGGCCACGCGCTCAAGAACACGCTGGTGCCGGTGATCACCGTGACCGGCCTGCAGCTCGGCAGCCTGATCGCCTTCGCCATCGTCACCGAGACGGTGTTCGCCTGGCCGGGCGTCGGCCAGCTGTTCATCCAGTCGGTGCAGTTCTCGGACATCCCGGTGATGGCCGCCTACCTGCTGCTGATCGGCCTGCTGTTCGTGCTGATCAACCTGACGGTCGACCTGCTGTACTTCGTGGTCGACCCGCGGTTGCGCAGCCAGGGCGGCACCGCCCGCGTCGGGGGCCACTGAGATGGCGACCTCCGCGACCCAGCCGGGCTGGTGGCACCGCGTCGCCGACAGCGATGTCTGGTGGAGCTTCCGCTCGTCGCCGATGACCGTCGCGGCGGCGGTCGTGACCATCCTGATCATCGTCGTCGCCTTCCTGTCGCCGGTGCTGGCGCCGCACACGCCGTTCGATCCCGCCTCGCTCAGCCTGACCGACGGGCTGAAGCCGCCGGTGTTCTTTTCCTCGGAAGGCGAGTGGACGTTCCCGCTCGGCACCGACGACCAGGGCCGCGACGTGCTGAGCTCGATCATGTACGGCACCCGCCTGTCGCTGGTGGTCGGCTTCGCCTCCGTCGCGGTGGCGATGACGCTGGGCATCGGGCTCGGCCTGGTCAGCGGCTATGTCGGCGGCACCGTCGACGCGGTGATCATGCGCATCGCCGACGTCCAGCTGACGTTTCCCGCGATCCTGGTGGCGCTGCTGATCGATGGCATCGTGCGCGGCCTGATCTCGGTGCAGCGCCACGACGAGATCGCGCTGTTCGTGATCGTGGGCGCGATCGGCCTGTCGTTCTGGGTCCAGTATGCCCGCACGGTGCGCGGCTCGGTGCTGGTCGAGAAGAACAAGGAATACGTCCAGGCGGCGCGGGTGATCGGCCTGTCGCCGGTGCTGATCATGGTGCGCCATGTGCTGCCCAACGTGACCGGGCCGGTGCTGGTGATCGCCACCATCAACCTCGGCCTCGCGATCATCACCGAGGCGACGCTGTCGTTCCTCGGCGTCGGGCTGCCCTCGACCCAGCCGTCGCTCGGCACGCTGATCCGGCTCGGCAACGAGGTGCTGCAGTCGGGCGACTGGTGGATCACGGTGTTCCCGGGCGCGACGCTGGCCGCGCTGGTGCTGGCCGTGAACCTGCTGGGCGACTGGCTGCGCGATGCACTCAACCCGAAACTGCGGTGACCGGAGCAGGGATGGCCAACGCTTCCAACAACCCGCCGCTGCTCGAGGTCCGCAACCTGCGGGTCGAGTTCCCGACCCGCCGCGGCACGCTGCTGGCGGTCGACGACGTGTCTTTCGACATCGCGCCGGGTGAGGTGCTGGGCGTGGTGGGCGAGTCGGGCGCCGGCAAGTCGCTGACCGGCAACGCCATCATCGGCCTGCTCGAGCCGCCGGGCCGCATCGCCGCCGGCGAGGTCCGGCTGGAAGGCCGGCGGATCGACAACCTGCCGTACGAGGAGATGCGCAAGATCCGCGGTGCGCGGATCGGCGCGATCTTCCAGGACCCGCTGACCAGCCTGAACCCGCTCTACACGGTCGGCCGCCAGCTGGTGGAGACCATCCAGACCCACCTGCCGCTCGGCGCCGCCGAGGCCCGGACCCGCGCCCTCGACCTCCTGAAGGAGGTCGGCATTCCCGGCGCCGAGGCGCGCATCGACCACTACCCGCACCAGTTCTCGGGCGGCATGCGCCAGCGCGTGGTGATCGCGCTGGCGCTGTGCGCCTCGCCGCGCCTGATCGTCGCCGACGAGCCGACCACGGCGCTCGACGTATCGATCCAGGCCCAGATCATCGCGCTCCTGAAGAAGCTGTGCCGCGAGCACGGCACCGCGGTGATGCTGGTCACCCACGACATGGGCGTGATCGCCGAGACCGCGGACCGGGTGGCCGTGATGTATGCCGGCCGTATCGCCGAGATCGGCCCGGTGCGCGACGTCGTGAAGGACGCCAAGCACCCCTATACCAAGGGCCTGATGGGCTCGATCCCGAGCCTCGGCGTGCGCCAGGAGCGGCTGACCCAGATCGACGGCGCCATGCCGCGCCTGACCGAGATCCCGAAGGGCTGCGCCTTCAACCCGCGCTGCCTGAGGCGCGGCCAGCGCTGCCTCGTCGAGCGGCCGGAGCTGATGGTGGCCGGCGCCAGCCTCGCGGCCTGCTGGCTGCACGACAAGGGGGGCGTCGGCGCCCCGATCGAGAGGGAGCGGGTCGATGCCTGACGGCGGTACGGGGTCGTTCGTCCGGATCGAGGGGCTGAAGCGCTACTTCGACGTGTCCGCGCCGTGGCTGGTGCGCACCCTCGAGAAGCGGCCGAAGCAGATCGTCCAGGCGGTCGACGGCATCGACATCGAGATCGCCAAGGGCGAGACCTTCTCGCTGGTGGGCGAGTCGGGCTGCGGCAAGTCCACGGTCGCCCGCCTGGTGGTCGGGCTCTACCCGCCGACCGCCGGCACCATCGCCTTCGACGGCAACGACATGACGGTCCGGCGCAGCCAGGCCGAGAGCGCCGCGCTGCGCCGCCGGCTGCAGATGATCTTCCAGGATCCCTATGCCAGCCTGAACCCGCGCTGGCGGGTGTTCGACATCGTGGCCGAGCCGATCCGGGCGTTCGGGCTGGCCAAGGACCGCGCCGACCTCGAGCGCCAGGTCGGCGACCTGCTGCGCCAGGTCCGGCTGACCCCTGCCGACGGCGCCAAGTACCCGCACGAGTTCTCGGGCGGCCAGCGCCAGCGCATCTCGATCGCCCGCGCGCTGGCCAGCCGGCCGGAGTTCCTGGTGTGCGACGAGCCGACCTCGGCGCTCGACGTGTCGGTGCAGGCCCAGATCCTGAACCTGATGGTCGACCTGCAGCGCCGCCTGCAGCTGACCTACCTGTTCATCAGCCACAACCTGGCGGTCGTCTATCACATCTCGACCCGGGTCGGCGTGATGTACCTCGGGCGGCTGGTCGAGGTGGCGCCGACCGACACGCTGTTCCGGCGGCCCAAGCACCCCTACACGCGGATGCTGCTCGACACGATCCCCGACCTCGACATGACCGGCCGGCAGCGCGCGCCGGTGGCGGGCGAGGTGCCGAGCCCGATCAACCCGCCGTCCGGCTGCACCTTCCACCCGCGCTGTCCGTTCGCCAACGAACGCTGCAAGGCCGAGCGTCCGAAGGCCCTGCCGATCGAGGGCGGCACGGTCGCTTGCCACGCGATCGAGGAGGGGCGGCTGCCGGTCGAGGAGCGTACGTGGGCGCCGCCGCAGTAAGCGGCGCACTGACTGCGAATACCCCGGCCGAGAGCCCGAAACGCCGCAACTAACTGCACGACGCGTGATGTGCGCGCGCGCATGCTCGGCGTGCTTGACCATATGTGCCGCTCGCTTACGATCCGCGTCCATATTTTGGGGAGTTTTCGCGGATGCCGGTGATCAACCGTATTGCCTCGTTCCACAAGGACATGACCGCCTGGCGCCATGACATCCACAGTCATCCCGAGACGGCCTTCGAGGAAGTGCGGACCGCCGACGTCGTCGCCGAGAAGCTGAAGTCCTTCGGCATCGAGGTCCATCGCGGCCTGGCCAAGACCGGCGTGGTCGGCGTGCTGCGGTCTGGCACCTCCAAGCGGGCGATCGGCCTGCGCGCCGACATGGATGCGCTCGACGTCCACGAGACCAACCAGTTCGCCCACAAGTCGACGATCCCCGGCAAGATGCACGCCTGCGGCCACGACGGTCACACGGTGATGCTGCTGGGCGCCGCCAAGTACCTCGCCGAGACCAAGAACTTCGACGGCACGGTCTACTTCATCTTCCAGCCGGCCGAGGAGAACGAGGGCGGCGGCCGCGTGATGGTCGAGGAGGGGCTGTTCGACAAGTTCCCCTGCGAGGGTGTCTACGGCATGCACAACATCCCGGGCATCCCGGTCGGCCGCTTCGCCGTCCGTCCCGGCCCGATGATGGCCGCCTACGACATCTTCGAGATCGTCATCAAGGGCGTCGGCGCGCACGGCGCGATGCCCCACCACGGCATCGACCCGGTGGTGGTCGGCTCGCACATCGTGACGGCGCTGCAGTCGATCGTGGCGCGCAACATCGACCCGATGGACACCGCGGTGGTCTCGACCACCCAGATCCATGCCGGCGACACCTGGAACGTGATCCCGCAGGAGTGCGTCCTGCGCGGCACCGTCCGCACCTTCAAGAAGCCGGTGCAGGACATGATCGAGGCGAAGATCGAGAAGATCGCGCGCAACGTCGCCGCCGGCTTCGGCGCCGAGGTCACCGGCTGGCGCTACGAGCGCCGCTACCCGGCGACCGTGAACAGCGAGCAGGAGACCGAGTTCGCCGCGGCGGCCGCCGCCGCGCTGGTCGGCGTCGAGAACGTCAACCGCAACCCGACCCCCGCGATGGGCAGCGAGGACTTCGCCTGGATGCTGCTCAAGAAGCCGGGCTGCTACATCTGGATCGGTAACGGCGACGGCGTCGGCAGCTGCATGGTCCACAACCCGGGCTACGACTTCAACGACGACGTGCTGCCGCTCGGCGCCTCCTACTGGGCGACGCTGGTCGAGCAGCAGCTCGGCCGCCAAGCCCTGCCGCAGGCCGCCGAGTAGACGCTCCGGAGCGGCGGCCGGGCGACCGGCCGCGCCTCGAGCGGCCCCGCGCC
>JAIUOX010000126.1 GCA_020160955.1 Pseudomonadota bacterium | reverse complement strand
TACATTCCACCGCCGACGCGGACGCGATGCATGTGCGCCTGGCCGACGAAAGCGTCTGCATCGGGCCGCCGCCGGCGCGCGACAGCTACCTCAACATCCCGGCGATCCTGTCGGCGGCGACCATCGCCGGCGTCGACGCGATCCACCCGGGCTACGGCTTCCTGTCGGAGAACGCCCGCTTCGCCGACGCGGTCGAGGCGCACGGTTTCACCTTCATCGGGCCGACGCCGCAGCACATCTCCATGATGGGTGACAAGATCGTCGCCAAGCAGACCGCGCAGGACCTCGGCCTGCCGCTGGTCCCCGGCTCGCCGGGCCCGGTCGGCTCGGTCGAGGAAGTGATCGAGCTGGGCAACAGGATCGGCTGGCCGGTCCTGATCAAGGCGGTGGCCGGCGGCGGCGGACGCGGCATGAAGGTGGTCGACGGTCCCGACGCGGCGGCCGAGGCCTTCTCGCTGGCCCGCGCCGAGGCGAAGGCGGCCTTCAGCAACGACTCTGTCTACGTCGAGAAGTACCTCGGCCGGCCGCGCCACATCGAGATCCAGGTGCTGGGCGACGGCCAGGGCGGCGGCGTCCACCTCGGCGAGCGCGACTGCTCGCTGCAGCGTCGTCACCAGAAGGTGCTGGAGGAAGCCCCCTCGCCCGCGCTCAATCCCGAGCAGCGCCGCCGCATCGGCGAGCTGGCCGCGGCAGCCGTCCGCAAGCTCAACTACCGCGGCGCCGGCACGCTGGAGTTCCTGTTCCAGGACGGCGAGTTCTACTTCATCGAGATGAACACCCGCCTGCAGGTCGAGCACCCGATCACCGAGGCGATCACCGGCATCGACCTGGTGCGCGAGCAGATCCGCATCGCCGCCGGCCAGCCGCTCGGCATGACCCAGGACGACATCAAGTTCGAGGGCCACGCCATCGAGTGCCGCATCAACGCCGAGAACCCGCAGACCTTCACGCCGAGCCCCGGCCGCATCGCCGACTACCACCCGCCGGGCGGCCTCGGCGTGCGCGTCGATTCCGGCCTCTACACCGGCTACTCGATCCCGCCCTACTACGATTCGATGGTCGCCAAGCTGATCGTCAACGGGACCAGCCGCAACGAGTGCCTGATGCGCCTGCGCCGCTCGCTCGAGGAATTCGTGATCGGCGGCATCGAGACCACCATCCCGCTGCACCAGCGGATCATCGGCGAAGCGTCGTTCGTCGACGGCGACTACGACATCCACTGGCTGGAGAAGCTCGTCGGCCTGAAGAAGTAGCGGCGCGCCGCATGGAGATCACCGCCGACCTCCTCCTCCAGGCCTACCGCATCGGCGTCTTCCCCATGGGCGAGCGCCGGGACGATCCCAAGCTGCACTGGCTCGACCCGCGGCAGCGCGCGATCCTGCCGCTCGACGCCTTCCACCTGTCGCATCGACTGGCGCGGACCGTGCGCTCGGGCCGCTTCGAGGTCAGTGCCGACACCGCCTTCACCGAGACCGTGCGGGCCTGCGCCGAGCCGCGGCCCGGCCATCCCGAGAGCTGGATCAACGAGCCGATCATCGAGCTCTACGGCGAGCTGCACCGCCGCGGCCACGGTCACAGCATCGAGTGCCGCCTCGACGGCAGGCTGGTCGGCGGCCTGTACGGCGTCTCGGTCGGCTCGGCGTTCTTCGGCGAGAGCATGTTCAGCCGCGAGCGCGATGCCTCGAAGGTCGCGCTGGTCCATCTCGCGGCGCGCCTGGTCAAGGGCGGCTTCCGCCTGCTCGATTGCCAGTTCATGACCGAGCACCTGCGCAGCTTCGGCGCCATCGAGGTATCGCGCGCCACCTTCCGGGCGCTGCTGGGCGAGGCGATCGATCGCCCGGCGTCGTTTCAGCGCGAGCTGGGCGGCGACGATCCCTGCGCCATCCTGCAGGCCAACACGCGCACGTCGTAGACGCCGTGATCGAGCGCCGAGAGCACCGGCGTCGAGGCGAACATCCAGCCCGCGAACAGCTTCTCGGCCGCCTGCCCCGGCTTGTTGTCGACGATCGTCAGGTAGGCGACCGCCTCGGGCGGCGCCTCGGGCACGTTGACCAGGCAGTCGGCGACGGTGATGGCGAGCGTGCCGAAGCGCGTCGTCTCGCCGACCGGTGCGTAGAAGCGCTGGGTGCGGGCGGTGATCTTGTCGAGCCCCTGCAGTTCGGCGACCGCCCGGCCCGGCCCGGCCGGGATGGCGCGCAGGTTGGCGTTGGCGGGACGGGCCGCGGTCTGCGGCGGAACCTGGTTCGGGGCGGGCTGGGGCTGGGCCTGGGCTGCCGCGAGGCCCGGGAGCGTGGCCGCCGCCAGGGCCAGCGCGGCGAAACGGGCGCGCACGGCTACTTCCGGTCGCCGTGCGGCGGCTCGAGGCCCTCGATCAGCGCGTGCAGGGCTGCCTTGATCTGGTCCGCGTCGCATCCCATCAACACCCCGTCCTCCAGCGCGTCGGCGCAGAGGGTTTCGATCTCGCGGATGTTCTCGTTCAGGACCTTGATCTTTTCGAGGCAGGAAACGGGCTTGCCGTCGGGCTGCCGCCAGACCGGGAGATCCCTGGATGCGCCGGTGCTCATCACTTCTTTTCCGAGTTCGTTCCACCGAACATGAACTTGGCGATCAATTCCGACAAGGGTACGGCGCCCTGGGTCTGCTCGATCTCGCCGCCCGGGCCCAGCATCTTCTTGTCGCCGCCCGGTTCCAGCACCACCACCATGCCGCCGAGCAGCGACTCGCTCACGATCTTGGCGTGGGTGTCGGCCGGCAGCGAGACGTTGGAGCCGATCATCATGCGCACCACGGCCTGGTAGGTCTTGGGATCGAGTTCGAACCCGGTGACCGAGCCGACCTTGACGCCGCTCAACGTGATGTCGGCGCCGCGCTTCAGGCCATCGATGCGATCGAAGCGCGCCACGATGTCGTAGCCGCCCGGTCCGCTGCGGTCGGACTTGGCGAAGGCGTAGAAGACGAACAGCCCGGCGACCACCAGCACGAGGGCGCCGACGATCGTCTCGACGATATTGCGGCCCACGCGGCGCTCCTCAGCCCGGCTTCCACGCCTCGTAAGGCGGCTTGGGCTTCTCGCGGCTCGACAGCGAGTGGCCCGGCGGGCGGTACGCCATGTCGGTGCCGGTCAGGTTGGGCAGGTGTTCCTTCTGCCACGGCTTGCGCGGCGCGCCACCGGCCGCCGGGATCGCGTCGGTCGTGTAGTGCAGCCAGCCGTGCCACTCCGGCGGCACGCGCGAGGCCTCGGCGATGCCGTTGTACATCACCCAGCGCTTGCGACGGCGACCGGCGATGACGCGCTTGTCCTGGTAGTACTTGTTGCCCTGGGCATCGCTGCCGACGAGCTCGCCACGCATCCACGTGAAGAGCCGAGTGCCGATGATCATCGATGAATCCACGCTTCGAGAGTGACCGCGCCGCTTGTACGCGTGCGCCTGAAGTTAAGCAACGCGACGCGATCACGACTGTGAATCACATCGTTTGACGTCATCCAATCTCTCGTTGCGAACGACGTGTTGCGAAGTTGCATCATCTAGTACCATCCAGAGGGTGGTCTACAAAATATAGTTGCGCGCACAAGATTTTGTAACTTAGTATTCGGGTGTGTCCATATGTGTGTGCCCGATCGGTGATCGAGCACCCCCCGCGCAGGGTCAATCGAGTGGCGGGAAACGGACACGGGGGATCGTCGATGCGCTTCGAGCGTCGGTATACGCAAGCAGGAAAGTCGCCGTTCGCCGGGCTGGCGTTCAGGGCAGCCGATTCGGAGATTCGTAACCCCGACGGATCCGTCGTCTTCAGCATGAAGGGCATCGACGTTCCGGCCGACTGGTCTCAGGTCGCCGCCGACGTTCTCGCCCAGAAGTATTTCCGTCGCGCCGGCGTCGCCGCCCGCCTGAAGAAGGTGGAAGAGAACGACGTGCCGTCGTGGCTGTGGCGTTCGGTGCCCGACGAGGCCGCCCTCGAGGCGCTGCCGGCGGCCGAGCGTTACGGCAGCGAGATGTCGGCCCGCCAGGTGTTCGGCCGGATGGCCGGCGCGTGGACCTACTGGGGCTGGAAGGGCGGCTACTTCGACAGCGAGGACGACGCCCGCGCCTTCCATGACGACCTTTGCTGGATGCTGGCCGCGCAGTTCTGCGCGCCCAACTCGCCGCAGTGGTTCAACACCGGCCTGCACTGGGCCTACGGCATCGACGGTCCCGGCCAGGGCCACTGGTTCGTCGACTACCGCGACGGCCAGTCCTACCCGTCGGCCTCCGCCTACGAGCGGCCGCAGCCGCATGCCTGCTTCATCCAGAGCGTCGCCGACGACCTGGTGAACGAAGGCGGCATCATGGACCTGTGGATCCGCGAGGCCCGGCTCTTCAAGTACGGCTCGGGCACCGGCTCCAACTTCTCGGCGCTGCGCGGCGAGAACGAGCGCCTGTCGGGCGGCGGCAAGTCGTCCGGCCTGATGTCGTTCCTCAAGATCGGCGATCGCGCGGCTGGCGCCATCAAGTCGGGCGGCACGACGCGCCGCGCCGCCAAGATGGTGTGCGTCGACGTCGACCATCCCGACATCGAGCAGTTCATTTCCTGGAAGATGCTGGAGGAGCAGAAGGTCGCGGCGCTGGTCGCCGGCTCGAAGCTCGCCAACAAGCACCTCAACGCGGTGATGCAGGCCTGCGCCGAGGGCGACGGCGACGCCGCCTTCGACCCCAAGCGCAACCCGGCGCTGCGCCGCGCCATCGTCGCGGCCCGCCAGGTCGCGGTGTCCGAGAACTACATCCAGCGCGTCATCCAGTTCGCGCGGCAGGGCTACACCGAGCTCGACTTCCCGGTGTTCGACACCGACTGGGAGTCGGAGGCCTACGCCACGGTGGCCGGCCAGAACGCCAACAACTCGGTCCGCGTCAGCGACGCCTTCCTGCGCGCCGTCGAGGAAGACCGCGAGTGGGCGCTGACCGCCCGCGTCGGCGGCAAGGTCGTGAAGACGGTGAGCGCCCGCGCGCTGTGGGACCGCATCGCCGAGGCGGCGTGGCACTCGGCCGATCCCGGCATCCAGTACGACACGACCATCAACGACTGGCACACCTGCCCGGCCTCGGGGCGCATCAACGCCTCGAACCCGTGCTCGGAGTACATGTTCCTCGACGACACGGCGTGCAACCTGGCGTCGCTCAACCTGATGAAGTTCCGGCAGGACGACGGCACGATCGACGTCGCCTCCTACGAGCACGCGACCCGGATGTGGACGGTCGTGCTCGAGATCTCGGTGATGATGGCGCAGTACCCGTCGCGCAAGATCGCCGAACTGTCGTGGCACTACCGCACCCTTGGCCTGGGCTACGCCAACCTCGGCGCGCTGCTGATGTCGTCCGGCCTCGGCTACGATAGCGCCGCCGGCCGCGCCATCGCCGGCGCCCTGACCGCCCTGATGACCGGGACCGCCTACGCCACCTCGGCCGAGATGGCCGGCTGGATGGGCCCCTTCCCCGGCTACGCCGACAACAGCGACGGCATGCTGCGGGTCATCCGCAACCATCGCCGCGCCGCCCATGGCGCCCGCACCGGCTACGAGGGCCTGGCGATCGCGCCGCAGCCGCTCGACGCCGCGAATTGCCCCGACCCGGCGCTGGTCGCCGCCGCCAAGGCGTCGTGGGACAAGGCCCTGGCGCTCGGCCAAGAGCACGGCTTCCGCAACGCCCAGGTCTCGGTGATCGCCCCCACCGGCACGATCGGCCTGGTGATGGATTGCGACACCACCGGCATCGAACCCGACTTCGCGCTGGTCAAGTTCAAGAAGCTGGCCGGCGGCGGCTACTTCAAGATCATCAACCGCACGGTGCCGCTGGCGCTGTCGACGCTCGGCTACGACGAGGAAGCGATCGGCCGCATCGTGGCGCACGCCGTCGGCCACGGCACGCTGGTCGGCGCGCCGGGCGTCAATCACCCGGCCCTGGCCGCGCGCGGCTTCGATGCCGCCGCCCTCGAGCGTGTCGAGAAGGCGATCGCGACCTCGTTCGACATCCGCTACGCCTTCTCGCGCTACACGCTGGGTGACGCGTTCTGCCGCACGGTGCTCGGTCTCGACGACGAGGCGATGGCCGATCCGCGGCTCGACGTGCTGGCACGCCTCGGCTTCTCGCGCACCGACATCGCCGCCGCCAACATCTACGCCTGCGGATCGATGTCGTTGGAAGGCGCACCCGATCTCGCCGACGAACATCTTTCGGTGTTCGATTGTGCGAATCCCTGTGGACGAGATGGCACACGCTGCTTGTCTGCGGAGAGTCATATACGCATGATGGCTGCAGCCCAACCGTTCGTATCGGGCGCCATCTCCAAGACCATCAACATGCCGAACGCTGCTACGGTCGAGGATTGCCGAAAGGCCTACGAGATGTCGTGGAAGCTTGGCCTCAAGGCCAACGCGCTTTACCGCGACGGGTCGAAGTTGTCCCAGCCGCTGTCGGCGATGGCCCTGGGCGACGACGTCGCCGCCAACGATGACCTCGCCGAGATGTCGCCGGCGGCGCGTGCCCCAATCGTTGCCGAGCGGATCGTCGAACGGATCATCGAGCGCGAGGTCAAGGCCGGCCGCGAGCGCCTGCCCGACCGCCGCAAGGGCTACACCCAGAAGGCGATCGTCGGCGGCCACAAGGTCTACCTGCGCACCGGCGAGTACGAGGACGGCAGGGTCGGCGAGATCTTCGTCGACATGCACAAGGAAGGCGCGGCGTTCCGCAGCCTGATGAACAACTTCGCCATCGCGATCTCGATCGGCCTGCAGTACGGCGTGCCGCTCGAGGAGTTCGTCGAGGCCTACACCTTCACGCGCTTCGACCCCTCCGGGCTGGTCGAGGGCAACGACGCGATCAAGATGTCGACGTCGGTGCTCGACTACATCTTCCGCGAGCTGGCGATTTCCTACCTGGGACGCAGCGACCTCGCGCACGTGCAGCAGTCCGACCTCCACCCCGACAGCGTGGGCGGCGGCGAGCGGCAGGGCGAACTGCCCGATCCGGGGACCAGCGCCGCCGAGGCGGCCGCGGTCGCGGTGAACCGCATCGCCAGCGTCGGCTACGTGCGCAGCAACCTCTACGTGATGAATGGCCGAACGGCCGGCAGCGTCGCGATCGCCGAGACGGCGGTCGTGGCCACCGGGTCCCGGCCCAACGAACTGACGGACGGCTCAACCGTCGCCTTGGCGCAACGCGCCACGGCGGCCGCCGTCGGCGTCGCGCTCGGAGAGGCATCCTCCCCGGCTCTTGGCCAGGCCCTCGAGGCCCGGCTCAAGGGTTTCGAAGGGGATGCCTGTCCGGAATGCGGCAACTTCACCATGGTCCGCAACGGGACGTGCCTCAAGTGCACGACCTGCGGCGGCACCACCGGTTGCAGTTGAGCATGCGTGGCGAAGCGTACCCGCGTACCCCGGGGTTCCCACGGTTGGGTGCCTCATAGCTAACCATAGGAGACAGTCATGGCTGCTAAGAAGAAGGCTGCTAAGAAGAAGGCTGCTAAGAAGAAGAAGCAGTAAATAAGGAAAGGGCGTAGGCCAAAGTTCTTTCTTTGGCCCCTCTAACCGAACGCCTTTCGGCTTCCGCGTGGGGTCCCTCGGGACCCCACCGGGAGCCACCTCTAAAGATAAGCAATTCTCGCCCTCGCTAAACGGGGGTGGAAAGGCGTCACTGGAAGGGTCCGGCGACTTCGGTCAGCCGGACTTCTTTTTTGCGCGTTTCCCGGCGCCGGCCTTGAAGCGGGCACAGTTTTTCCCTACCTAGGCGCTATGGATACTGACCAGTCAGTCAATATCTTGGAGCGCACAGCGGAATTGCCGGCCCGGAGCCGGCGGCCCGACGACCGCGCCTCCGAGATCGCCCGGGCCGCCCTCGACCTGTTCGTGTCCAAGGGCTTTGCCGCCACCCGGCTCGAGGAAGTGGCGCGCGCCGCGGGGGTCAGCAAGGGCCTCCCCTACCTGTACTTCAAGAGCAAGGAAGACCTGTTCAAGGCGGTGATCGTCGAGGCGGTCGCCGAGCCGCTGGTCCGCGCCAACGACCTGGTCGACGCCTTCGACGGCTCGACCCGCGAGCTGCTCGAGGCGCTGGTCGCCAACTTCCGTGCCTTCGCCGAGAGCCCGCTGGGCGGCGTCATCAAGCTGATCCTCGCCGAGGCCGGCAACTTCCCCGACGTCGCCCGCTTCTACTGCTCGAACTTCGACCTGCGTGGCCGCCAGCTGTTCGAGAAGGTCCTGCGTCGCGGCGTCGAGCGCGGCGAGTTCCGGCCGGTCGCCGACCTCGAGATGACCGCGATCCTGCTCGCCCAGCCGCTCGCCATGCACTCGGTCTGGCTGCGCTCGATCGCGCCCTACGACGACACCCAGCCGGTCGACAGCGACCGCTTCTATGCCGCTTACATCGATTTCATCCTGAAAGGGTTGCGTCCATGACCCGTCAGCGCAAGCTGCTCCTCGCCACCGTCGGCGCGCTCGTCGTGCTGGCCGGCGGCGCCTTCGCCTGGAAGTCCGGCAAGGGCCCCGTCCCCGCCGCGGCCGGCACCGGTCCCGCGACCGCCACCGCCGCCGCCGCCGCCGAGCGGCCGATCGAGCTGATCCCGGCCGAGCTCTACACCATCGCGCCGCGCGGCCTGGTCGACGTCGTGCGCTTCACCGGCACCACCCAGCCGATCGACCAGACGATCGTCAAGGCGCGCGTCGCCGGCCGTCTCGCCGAGGTGCTGGTGCGCGAGGGTGACCGCGTGACCAAGGGCCAGCTGCTGGCCCGCTTCGAGGCCAACGAGCTGCAGGCCCGCGTCAACGAGCGCCAGTCGGCGGTCGATGCCGCGCGCGCCGACGCCCGCTGGACGGCGCGCGACTACTCCGACAAGCAGCAGCTCGCCACCCGCAACATCGTCTCGCAGTCGGCGCTCGACGCCTCGCGGGCGACCGCCGAGAACAAGGCCTCGATGGTGTCCGTCGCCGAGGCGCAGCTCGAGATCGCGCGCAAGAACCTTGCCGACGCCGAGGTCCTGGCGCCGTTCGACGGCGTGGTCGGCGAGCGCCTCGCCAACCAGGGCGAGTCGCTGCCGATCGACGGCAAGATCCTCGCCCTGCTCGACACCAGCCACGTCGAGGTCGCCGCCCAGATGCCGGCGGCCGACGTGGTCCGCCTGCGCATCGACCAGCCGGCGCTGGTCACCCTCGAGGGCTTCGGCGAGCGCGAGTTCAAGGGCCGCATCACCCGCATCAGCCCGACCACCCAGGCCGGGTCGCGCTCGATCCCGGTCTACGTCGAGATCGTCGACCGCCACGAGGCGCTGCGCGGCGGCCTGTTCGCCACCGGCGCGGTCGTGGTCGCCGAGAAGGGCCACGCGCTGGCCGTGCCGATCGTGTCGGTGCGCAAGGACGACCAGGGCGAGTTCGTGCTGGCGGTCGAGGGCGACCGGCTGGTGCGCAAGCCGGTCGGCGTCGTCCGCACCTGGTCGCGCGGCGAGCTGGCCGAGGTCAAGGGCCTCGAGTCGGGCATGACCGTGATCGCCGCGCCCCTGCCCGGCCTGCGCGCCGGCCAGCCGGTGAAGCTGCTGCAGGCCCGCTAGGCCGCCCTCCCAGGATACCCCGATGAAGCTGACCCGGATCGCCGTCGACAACCCGGTGTTCGCCACCATGATGATGGTGGCGTTGCTGGTGATGGGCCTGTTCTCCTATCGCCAGCTCGGCATCGACCAGTTCCCCAACGTCGACTTCCCGATCGTGGTGGTGACGACCAACTACCCCGGCGCCTCGCCGGAGACGGTCGAGACCGAAATCAGCCGCAAGATCGAGGAGGCGGTCAACGCCATCGCCGGCCTCAAGACCCTGACCTCGCGCTCGCTCGAGGGCCAGTCGATCGTGATTGCCGAGTTCCAGCTGTCGGTCCCGTCGGCGACCGCCATGCAGGATGTCCGCGAGAAGGTCCAGCAGGTCCGCGCCACCTTCAAGCCGGAGGTCAAGGAGCCGCTGATCCAGCGCTTCAACCCCGACGACCAGCCGATCGTGTCGATCGCCGTCCGCTCGGACATCCGCTCGGTGCGCGACCTCACCACGCTGGCCGACCAGGTGATCGTCAAGAAGCTGCAGACGGTGCGCGACGTCGGCCGCGCCACCATCGCCGGCGGGCTCAAGCGCCAGATCAACATCGAGCTCGATCCCGGGCGCATGCACGCGCTGCGCGTCGGCGTGAACGACGTGCTGCGGGCGATCCGCGACGAGAACCAGAACTTCCCCGCCGGCAACGTCCAGCGCGGCAACGACGACCGGCTGATCGAGGTCACCGGCCGGATGGCCGAGCCGGGCCACTTCGCCGACCTGATCGTGGCCCGCCGCGGCCTCGCCCCGGTCTACCTGCGCCAGGTCGCGACCGTGGTCGACGGCCAGCAGGAGCTGGAGAACGTCGCCACCATCAACGGCGCCCGCGCCGTCGCCATCGACGTCGTCAAGACCCAGGGCTCGAACACCATCGAGGTGGCGCGCGGCGTGCGACAGGCGGTCGCCGAGCTGCAGTCGGTGCTCCCGCCGGACGTCAAGCTGGAGATCGTGCGCGACAGCTCGCGCGGCATCCAGAACTCGGTCAACAACGTCCAGCAGACGATGATCGAGGGCGGCTTCCTGACCATCGCCATCGTCTTCCTGTTCCTCCACTCGTGGCGCAGCACGGTGATCACCGGGCTGGCCCTGCCGATCTCGGTGTTCGGCTCGTTCATGGTGCTGGCGGCCTTCGGCTTCACCCTGAACGTGCTGACGCTGATGGCGCTCAGCCTCGCGATCGGCATCCTGATCGACGACGCGATCGTGGTGCGCGAGAACATCATGCGCCACATCGGCTTCGGCAAGACGCACCGCCAGGCCGCCATCGACGGCACCAACGAGATCGGCCTCGCCGTCCTGGCCACGACCTTCTGCATCGTCGCGGTGTTCCTGCCCGTCGCCTTCATGGGCGGCATCATCGGCCGCTTCTTCTTCCAGTTCGGCGTCATGGTCTCGGCGGCGGTGCTGATCTCGCTGTTCGTGTCCTTCACCCTCGACCCGATGCTGTCGTCGGTCTGGTACGATCCGCAGGCCCACGGCAACGGCCGCTTCGCCCGCATCGTCAACGGCGCCCAGGACCATGCCAACCGCTTCTATCGCGGCGTGCTCGGCTGGTCGCTGCGCTGGCCCAAGACGACCCTGCTGATCGCGCTGGCCACCTTCCTCGGCAGCTTCGCCCTGCCGAAATACATCGGCTTCGAGTTCGTGCCGCAGGCCGACCTCGGCGAACAGGTGATCAGCATCGAGACGCCGGTCGGCTCGTCGCTCGAATACACCGAGGCCAAGCTGCGCCAGGTCGATGCCGCCCTACGTGAGTTCCCCGAGATCGAATACACCTACGGCGCCGTCAATACCGGCTACGCCAACGGCAAGAACCAGGGCAGCCTCTACCTCAAACTGAAGCCGCTGAAGGAGCGCAAGCGCTCGCCAAGCCAGCTTGCCCAGCCGATCCGCGAACGCCTGGCCCAGATCCCCGGGATCCTGGTCTCGATCAATATTCCCGGCGGTCCGGGCGGCGGCGTGCAGAAGGACCTGCAGCTCTCCCTGCAGGGCCCCGACACCGCCGTGTTGGACCAGCTCTCGCAGGCGGTCATGAAGCGTGCCGCGGCGATCCCCGGTGTCGTCGATCTCGACCGTAACCTGAAGGCGGCCAAGCCCGTCCTGTCGGTGCGCCTGCGCCGCGATGCCGCCTCCGACCTCGGCCTCGGCTCGGCGGCTGTCGCGCAGTCGCTGCGCGCCCTCTTCGCCGGCGACGAGACCAGCCTGTGGCGTGCTCCGGACGGCGAGAACTATCTCGTCATGGTCCGCCTGCCCCTCGACGACCGCACCGGCATCGCCGACCTGCAACGCATCTGGTTCACCGCCGGCACCGAGCCCAACGGACTGCCGCGCATGGTGCATATCGCCCAGATCGCCGATGTCGTGAACGACGTCGGCGCCTCACAGATCAACCGCCGCGACCTCAATCGCGAGGTCTGGATCACCGCCAATGTGTTCGGCCGCTCCACCGGCGAGGCGTCGGCCGACCTGCAGAAGATCCTGGCCGACACGCCGCTGCCGCCGGGCTATCGCTTCGTCTTCGGTGGTTCGACCAAGGACATGGCCGAGAGTGCCGCCTATGCCGGTCAGGCGCTGCTGCTCGCCGTCATCCTCATCTACCTGATCCTCGCCTCGCAGTTCGGCAGCTTCCTGCAGCCCATCGCCATCATGATGTCGCTGCCGATGTCGCTGATCGGCGTGTTCCTGGGCCTGTTGATCGCCGGCACCACGCTCAACATCTTCTCGGCCATCGGCTTCATCATGCTGATGGGCCTCGTCACTAAGAACGCCATCCTGCTGGTCGATTTCTTCAACCAGGCACGGGCACGCGGCGCGCCGGTCGACGAGGCGTTGCTCGAGGCCGGCACCATTCGGCTCCGCCCCATCCTGATGACCACGCTCGCCATGGTGTTCGGCATGATGCCGCTGGCGCTGGGCCTGGGCGAAGGTGCCACGCAGCGTGCGCCGATGGCGCATGCGGTGATCGGCGGTCTCATCAGCTCGACCTTGCTCACGCTGGTCGTGGTGCCCGTGGTGCTGGTCTACATCGACCGGCTTGGCCTGTGGGCAACCCGGCGATTCAGCCGGTCTGCCGACGAGATGGCAAGCCAGCACAAGCCAGCCGAGTAAAAACCGCGGACCCTCTTCGCCCTTTTCCCGGCACGATTCGCGCTATGCTGTAGGCATGCCTGATGACACCCCGACCGTCGGCCTGCGCATCGTCGACTCGCTGGCCGCCGTCGAGGCCGCCCAGTGGGATGCCTGTGCCTTGGCACCCGGCTCGGCCGGCAATCCGTTTCTCAGCTACGGTTTCCTGAAGGCGCTCGAGGATTCCAAGTCGGTCGGGCGACGCACCGGCTGGCAACCGCAATATCTCCTGGCCGAGACCGCGGACGGGACCTTGCAGGGTGCGGCACCGCTCTATGTGAAGGGCCATTCCCAGGGCGAATATGTCTTCGACCATGGCTGGGCACAGGCCTTCGAGCGTGCCGGCGGACGCTATTATCCAAAGCTGCAGGTCGCCGTGCCCTTCACGCCGGTGCCCGGTCCACGCCTCTTCGCCCGGCCCGGCCCCTACGCCGAGGCCGTGCGCGATGCGATGATCGACATGCTGACGACGGTCGCCGGCGACAACAACATCAGCTCCGTCCATGCCACCTTCTGCACCGAAGCCGACTGGAAGCGTTTCGGCGCGCGCGGCTGGCTGCTGAGGCTTGGCCAGCAATATCACTGGCACAACAACGGCTATCGCACCTTCGACGATTTCCTCGGTGCACTGGCGTCGCGCAAGCGAAAGGCGATCAGGAAAGAGCGCGAGTCCGTGCGCCGCGAGGGACTGACGGTGCGTGCCCTCTGCGGCGACGAGATCGGCCCCGAGCACTGGGATGCCTTCTTCGCCTTCTACATGGATACCGGCGGCCGCAAATGGGGATCGCCCTATCTCACACGCGCCTTCTTCGACATCCTCGGCAGCACCATGGCCGACAAGGTCGTGCTGGTGATGGCCGAGGCCGACGGCCGGCCGGTCGGCGGCGCCCTCAACCTCAAGGGCGACGACACGCTCTACGGCCGCTACTGGGGCTGCCTGGAAAGCCACGCCTTCCTGCATTTCGAGGCCTGCTACTATCAGGCGATCGACTATGCGATCGCCCATGGCCTGGCCCGCGTCGAGGCCGGCGCCCAGGGCGACCACAAGATCCAGCGCGGCTACTTGCCGGTGCCGACCTACTCCGCTCACTGGATCGTCGATCCCGGTTTTCGCCGCGCCATCGACGATTATCTCAAGCGCGAGCGGCCTGCCGTCGAGCAGGAGATCGAAGGCCTGATGCAGTATTCGCCGTTCAGGAAGGAAAACGAAGGCTGACGACCTACTTGGTCATCAGCACCCCGATGAAGAAGATCACGAAGAAAAGGAGCTGCTCGGTGAGCCCGAGCGGCGCCTGCCAGCCGATCTTGTCGACGATGAACAACGCGACCCAAAACACCGCGGTGGCAAGCACCGCGGCGCGAAGGGCGATCCAGAGGGGCCGAAAAGCGTTCACTCGGCCAGGACGGGTTCTTGGTTAGCCGGCGGCAGCGCACCGCGCTCCGGCGGCAGGAAGGTGAAGGCGAGCTTGGTGGCGTCGCCCTCGCCTTCGGTCTCGACCCGCACCGTGCCACCGTCCGAGAGCTTGCCGAACAGCACCTCTTCGGCCAGCGGCTTCTTCACATACTCCTGGATGACGCGGGCGAGCGGCCGGGCGCCGAACAGCTTGTCGTAGCCCTTCTCCGCCAGCCAGTTGCGCGCCTTGTCGTTCAGCTCGATGAACACCTTGCGGTCGGCGAGCTGGGCTTCGAGTTCGGCCACAAACTTGTCCACGACCTTGCCCATCGACTCAGGCCCCAGGCTCGCGAACTTGATGATCGCGTCGAGACGGTTGCGGAACTCCGGCGCGAACAGCCGGTTGATCGCCTCGTCGTCCTCGTCGTGCCGCTGCTCGCGGCCGAAGCCCAGTGCGGGCTTGGCGATGTCGGCAGCACCGGCATTGGTCGTCATGCAGAGGATGACGTTGCGGAAGTCGACCGTCCGGCCGTTGTGGTCGGTCAGCTTGCCGTAGTCCATCACCTGCAGCAGGACGTTGAATACGTCGGGATGCGCCTTCTCGATTTCGTCGAACAGCACGACGCAGTGCGGATGCTGGTTGACCTTGTCGGTGAGCAGGCCG
>JAIUOX010000125.1 GCA_020160955.1 Pseudomonadota bacterium | reverse complement strand
TACGCCCAGATCCGCAAGACCTTCGGCAAGCCGATCTGCGAGCATCAGGCGATCCAGCTCAAGCTCGGCGAGATGGCCACGCGCGCCCGCGCCGCGCGTCTGCTGACGCTCGATGCCGCCGCCATCTTCGATCGCGGCGAGCGCTGCGACATGGAGGCCGGCATGGCGAAGTATTTCTCGTCCGAGGCGGCGCTGGAGAACAGCATCGAATCCATGCGCATCCACGGCGCCTACGGCTATTCGAAGGAATACGACATCGAACGGCTCTATCGCGACGCGCCGCTCACCTGCATCGGCGAGGGCACCAACGAGATGCAGCGCATCATCATCGCGCGGCAGCTGGTCAAGCGGAACCCGATCTCGTGAGCATGGCCGGCAAGCCGCTCGAAGGCATCCGCGTCCTCACGCTCGAACAGTTCGGCGCCGGTCCCTACGGCACGATGTTCCTGGCCGAACTCGGCGCCGAGGTGATCAAGATCGAGGCGCCGCAGGGCGGCGATCCCTCGCGGCAGGTCGGGCCCTACAAGCTCGGGGAGAACGACAGCGAGTATTTCCAGGCCTGGAACCTCGGCAAGAAGAGCGTGACCCTCGACATGAAGTCGGCGGACGGGCGGCGGCAGTTCGAGGCGCTGGTGAAGGCCGCCGACTGCGTCGTGAACAACATGCGCGGCACCCAGCCGGCGAAGCTCGGCATCGACTATGAGAGCCTGAAACACCTGAAGCCGTCGATCGTCTGCCTGCACATCTCCGCGTACGGGCGCGACAACGAACGCAAGGATTGGCCGGGCTACGATTTCCTGATGCAGGCCGAGGCCGGGCTGATGGAGCTGACCGGCGAGCCCGAGGGGCCGCCGACCCGGGTCGGCGTGTCGCTGATCGACAGCATGAGCGGCCTCACCGGCATCGTCGGCCTGCTGGCCTGCCTGCTGCGCGCCAAGACGACGGGACAGGGCGGCGATGTCGAGACCTGCCTTTACGACGTGGCGCTGCACCAGCTGACCTATCCCGGCACCTGGTACCTCAACGAGGGCGATGTCTCGCCGCGCGTGCCGCGCAGCGCCCACCTCGCGCTGGCGCCGGTCCAGACCTTCCCGACGCGCGACGGCTGGATCTTCATCATGTGCATGACCCAGAAGTTCTGGCTGGCGCTGGTCGAGGCGATGGGCCGGGCCGACCTGCTGGCCGATCCGCGCTTCGCCGATCCCAACAGCCGCGCCGTGAACCGCGCCGAGCTGACCGACGCGCTCGATCCGACCTTTCGCACCCGCGACACCGCCGACTGGCTGCAGCGCTTCCAGGGCGTGCTGCCGGCGGCGCCGGTCCATCGGCTCGACCAGGCGCTCGACAGCGCCTTCACGCGCGAGGCCGGCATGGTCTCGTCGGTACCGCATCCCGTGAAGGGCACGCTGCGCGTCATCGCCAACCCGCTGCGCATCGACGGCCAACGGCCGGCACAGGCGGCCTGCGCCCCGCTCGGCGCCGACAACGACACCTACCTGGGCAAGGACAAATGAAACTCGAAGGGCTGAAGGTCGTCGACCTGTCGTGGTTCCTGCCCGGGCCGTACCTCACCACCGCGCTGGCCGATCACGGCGCCGAGGTCATCAAGGTCGAGCCGCCCGACGGCGATCCCGGCCGCCACATCCGCCCGCCCGACGCGCGCACCTCGGTGTTCTTCCGCAACATGGGACGCGGCAAGAAGAGCGTCGTGCTCGACCTCAAGACGGAGGCGGGCCGCGCCGACCTGTTCCGGCTGGCCAGCACCGCCGACGTGCTGGTCGAATCGTTCCGGCCGGGTGTCGCGGCGCGCTTCGGCATCGGCTACGAGGCGGTGAAGGCGGCCAATCCCGGCATCGTCTACTGCTCGATCAGCGCCTTCGGCCAGGACGGCGCCTATCCCGGCCGCGCCGCGCACGATCTCGCGCTGGAGGCGATGACCGGCGTGCTGTCGCTGACGCTGGGTGACGACGGACGGCCGGCGATCCCCGGCGTGCCGGTCGCCGACCTGGTGAGCGGCCTGCACGGCCTGTCGGGCGTGCTGATGGCGCTGCTGCGCCGCGCCACCACGGGGCAGGGCGACTACATCGACGTCAGCATGCACGAGGCGCTGATGGCGTCGTGCGCCAACGTGCTGGGCAGCGCCTTCACCGACGGTACCCAGCCCGACGTGAAGACCCAACGCACCACCGGCGGCGCGGCCTTCTATTTCGTCTACGACACCGCCGACGGCCGCCAGCTGGTGCTGGCCGGGCAGGAGATGAAGTTCATCCGCAACCTGCTGACCGCGCTCGGCAAGCCGGAGTTCATCGACCTCTGCGAATGGCCGGGCGCGCACCAGCAGCCGGTGAAGGACTTCCTCGCCGCGACGTTCCGGACGAAGCCGCTGTCCCACTGGGCGCAATGGCTCGACACGCTCGACATCTGCTGGGGACCGGTCAACACGCTGCCCGAGGCGATCGCCGATCCCAACCTGGTGAAGCGCGGCGCCATCGTGGTGACCGAGGACGGCCGCAAGCACCTGGCCCCCGTGGTGCGGTTCCGCGACGAGCCGTCGGCGCCGCTCTATCGCGAGCCGCTGCTCGGCGAGCACACGGAAGAGATCCTGCGCCGGCGCTAGTGCCGGTCAGTCGAGCGCGGCCGCGACCTGTTCTGGCATCGCGCCGTGCTTCTCGGCCAGCAGGTGGGTGTAGAGGATGCCGGGCAAAGGGTGGATCACGGTCGAGGCGACGGCGCCGTAGATCGCCAATGCCAGGCTGCCGATCGGGCCGAAGCCGAACAGCGCCACCACGATCCAGCCGCCCAGCGCGACGGCCAGCGCCGCGACCACGAACACGCCGAGGATGCGCAGGCGGCGGTCGCGCGTCAGGTCGACGCTGCGCGCGAAGGCGGCGCCGATGTCGCCCTTCTCGACCATCATGGCCGGGATGGCGACCGACCATAGCGGCAGCAGGATGAAGGGCGGGATCACCAGGATCGCCGACAGGCCGATCACCAGGTAGAGGATCACGCCCAGCAGCAGCACCATCCAGAAGCGCGGTCCCTGGACCTGGCGCAGCATCGGCTCCCACTCCGGCGGCTGGCCGCCCAGCGCCTTCAGCGTGCCCCAGGTCAGGCAGATCGTGGTCGCCGCGCCGGTCGCCATGTGGACGAGGCCGGCCAGCAGGCCGAGGCTCAGCACGTCGGCGACCAGCGCCGCGGCGGAGAACACCAGGGTCACCGTGATGAAGGCGGTGAAGTTGTCTCGCGCCAGCTGGACGCTCTGCTCGAGGATCGACGGGATGGTCCAGGCCGGCGCCGGCGGCAAGGTGTTGGTCATGGTCAGCCCACCAGGGAAGTTGCCTTGGCCAGCGATACTGGCGCGTCCTGCAGCAGCAGGTCCATCGCCTCCTGCTCCCAGTCCGACTCCGAGAGCGACAGCGGGTCCTGCGGCGCGAGGCGATGTTCGATCACCAGCCGCGACAGCAGCAGCCGGCGGGCATCGCCACCCTTGGCGCCGAGCGTCGCGCCCTCCCACGCCAGCAGCGCGGCGCTGGCCGCGTGGTACAGCGCGCCCGCCGCCAGGCGACAGCGCTTCTCGTGCTTCGGGTCGGCCGCCACGGCCTCGACGAAGCGCTCGACGCGCTCCAGCGTGCCGCCCAGCAGGCCCTTGTACTGGCCGGGCAGTTCCTTCGACTGCTCGAAGCGGTCCTTCAGCGCGGCGGTCAGCGTCCTGTGGCCGCCGACCTTGCCGACCGCGCGCTGCACGACGTCGAGCGCGTTGATGTTGGAGGTGCCCTCCCACAGCGTGCCGACCTGGGCGTCGCGCACCAGCCGCGCGGTCACCCATTCCTCGATGTAGCCCAGCCCGCCCTTGACCTCGAGCGCCTGGCTGGCGACCGGGATGTTGTCGCGGCAGGCGCGGAACTTGTAGACCGGCGTCAGGATGCGCAGCAGGTCGGCCGCCTCCCGGTCGCCGGCCTGGGCGCGGCCCATCGCGTCGGCCGAGAAGGCGTACATCGACAGCGCCTGCTCGGTCGGCAGCATGATCTTCATCAGCTGGCGGCGCAGCAGCGGGTACTCGGCGATCGCCTTGCCGAACGCCCGGCGGCCGCGCGCCGCGGCCAGCGCCTCGTTGAGGCAGCGCCGCATCATCGAGGCGGCGCGCACGCCGTGCGAGAGACGGGACAGGTTGACCTGCTCCATCATCTGCTTGAAGCCCTGGCCGACGTCGCCGACCAGGTAGGCGACGGCGCCGTCCATCACGATCTCGCCCGACGCCATCGAGCGCGTGCCGAGCTTGTCCTTCAGCCGCACGATCCGGTAGGCGTTGCGGCTGCCGTCCTCGAGCCGCCGCGGCATCGCGAACATGCCGAGCCCGCGCGTGCCCGGCGCCGCGCCGCGCGGCCGCGCCAGCAGCACCGCGACGTCGGCGTCGGCATGGCTGCAGAACCACTTCTGGCCGAACAGCTTCCAGCGCTCGACGCCGTCCGGCCCGACGCCGATCCGCTCGGCCTCGGTCTCGAGCGCGCCGACGTCCGAGCCGCCGGCCTTCTCGGTCATGAACTGGGTGCCCTTCAGCATCGTCGCCGGGTCCTGGCTGAGCAGGCGGTCGAGCAGCAGCTTCTTCAGCGGCTCCGAGCCGAAGCGCTTGATGATGAAGTTCGAGGTGTCCGACACCGAGACCGGGCACATCAGGCCGAACTCGGCCTGCACGAACAGGTAGGTGATGCCGTACTTGACCAGCGGGTGCGCGGGGGTGTCGAGGCCCAGCACGCCGGCGCGATGGCTCATCGCGTGCATGCCGAACTCCTCGAAGGCGATCTTCTCCATCTCGCGGTAGGACGGGTGGTACTCGATCCAGTCCTCGTCGCGGCCGTAGCGGTCGCGCGCGTGCAGCACCGGCAGGTTGCGGTCGGCGGTCATCGCGAGATCGTCGAGCCGGTTGCCGGCCAGGTCGCCCAGCCGCTCGAAGTGCGGCCGCACCTGCTTCAGCAGCGCCGGGTCCATGTAGAGCGACAGCAGGTCCTGGAACGACCGGTCGATCGCGAAGAAGTTCTGGCCGTGCGCGTCGGGCGCGATGTAGTGCGCGCCGTGGGGCTGGTTGACGGCGGGAGCGGCGAGGGCGGTGTCGGGCATGGGGTTCCTCCTCGGTTCAGTATTGCCAGCGGCCGGCCAGCACGCGCTCGACGTAGCGCGGCACGACCTCCGTCGCGGGACCGTAGATGTGCTCGTGGAACAGCGGCTGGTTGCCGGTCGCCTCGAGGTTGAGCTCGACGGTGCGGGCGCGCGCGGCGCGGCGGCGGACGTGCAGCACGAAGCCGGCCGCCGGGTAGACCTCGCCCGAGGTGCCGATCGACAGGAACAGGCCGCAACGCTCGAGCGCGGCATGGATCTCGTCCATGTGCTGCGGCATCTCGCCGAACCACACGATGTTGGGCCGCAGTTCGCCGACCGACCCGCAATGCGGGCAGACCGATTGCGGCGTCAGGTCGATGTCGGATTCGTCGACCTTGTCGCAGTTCATGCAGCGCACCTCGCCGTCGCGGCCGTGCATGTGCAGGACGTGGCGCGAGCCCGCCGCCTCGTGCAGCGTGTCGATGTTCTGGGTGACGATCGTCACTTCGCCAAGGTACTGCTGCTCGAGGTGGGCCAGCGCGCGGTGGGCGGCGTTGGGCTCGACGTGGGCGGCGCGGAACTGCTTGCGGGTCTCGTTGTAGAAATCGAGCACCTTCTTCTTGTCGCGGTGCCAGGCATCGAGGGTCGCCACCTCCTCGAGGTCGACCTTGGTCCACAACCCGTCCTTGTCCCGGAAGGTGTCGATGCCGCTTTCCTTGGAAATGCCCGCCCCGGTCAGGATCACGATCGCGGGAGGCATGAAGTCCTGGTGCATAACCTCAATCTAGCCCTGTGCTAGGGTGGGATGCCATGACCATCGGGGTCCTCTTCGTCTGCACCGGCAACATCTGCCGCTCGCCCATGGCCGAGGGCGTGTTCCGCACCCTGGCCCGCAAGGCGGGCCTCGAGGCGGCGTTCACGATCTCCTCGGCCGGGACCTCCAAGAGCCATGTCGGCGAGCCGCCGTCGCGCCACGCCATCGAGGCCGCCGCCGACCGTGGCTACGACATTTCCGCCCAGCGGGCGCGCCAGGTGACGCGCGAGGATGTCGCGGCGGCCGACCACGTTCTGGCGATGGACCGCGGCCACATGGCCGAGCTGCGCTGGATGGCGCCGCGCGAGCACCCCGAGCGGCTCGAGATGTTCACCAAGTACGGCCCGATGCCCTCCATCCTCGACGTCGCCGACCCCTACGGCGGCAGCCGCGAGGACTACGAGCGCGCGCTCAGCCTGATCGAGGCCGGCTGCAAGGGCCTGCTCGCCGCGCTGACCCCGGCGGCGCAGGCGGAACTGGCGAAGGCCTGAAGGGCGTCATGTTTGGGACCGCGCGCGTCTCGCGCGCCTCATGAGCGCGCCGGAGGCGCGCGGTCCCGGTCATGAAAACGGCCACTTGAGATTGAGTTCGCCGAACCGGTTCAGGACGTTGAAGGTCAGCCGCGACACGTCGTTGTCGTAGCCGTTGTGCGGCAGCGAGCCGCAATAGGTGATCGAGCCGGTCGAGAACACCGCGCCGCCCTTCGGCTTCTCGATGTAGGTCATGTCGGCGCGGATCAGGTCCTCCAGCGTCTCGCCCGGGATCGTGGTGTTGAAGCCCAGCCGCTCCTCGTGGACGACCACGAACTCCTTGCGGTCGTGGCCCTCGGACGAGGCCAGCACGACGGCGTTGAGCGGGCTGCCGAGGCGATGGTCGAGCCGGTCGAGCTCGAAGCCCGCCGCGCCGCCGCCCGAGAAGCCGTAACCGCCGAACAGCTCGTCCTTCACGCCCTCGAAGATCCAGGCGTGGTGGTTGTCGCGCGCCGCCGGGCTGCGCCGGTAGGAATCGCCGACGAACAGGCCCTGGCTCGAGAAGCCGATGCCGCACAGCAGGTTCGGCGGCCGGTCGGAGCGCCGCCACAGGCCGCCGTAGGCGCCGTCGAACGCGTGGTAGTACTCGCCGGGCTCGGCCGGCCAGGTGCGGATGCCGCCCTCGGTGCGCCGCACCTCGATGGCGCCGGGCACCGCGTCCGACAGCGCGACCCGCCAGTAGAAGCCGTTGCCGCCCAGGTACATCAGCCGGCCGCCGCTCTCGGTGTAGGCCTGCAGCGCGTCGAGCGTGTTGGCGGTGTGGTACTCGGGGTGGGTGCCGGTCACCACGACCTTGTAGCCAGCCAGGATCTCGACGCCCTTGTCGTGCAGGTCGTGGTCGGTGACGACGTCGTAGGCGACGCCCAGCCGGTCGAGCCAGCCGGTGAGGTGGGTGTCGGCCGGCAGGTGGCGCAGGCCCGAGCCGGCCTCGTCGTAGAAGGTCATGAAGTCGGGCCGCCAGGTCAGCAGCGGCCGGAGGTGCGACGAGTAGGCGACGCCCGAGCCGTCGCGGTGGAAGTTGTAGGTCGAGAGCCCGTAGTCCTTGTGGTCGTCGGGATTGTTGCCCGCCGCCTTCCAGTCGGCGGCGCGCTTGCGGAACTTCTCGTCGAACAGGCCGCGCGAGAAGTTGCCGTAGACCTGGTAGGTGAAGGTCGAGGCGATGTAGCAGACCTTGGCCCGCGGCTTGCCGACCTGCGGCCGCACGAAGAACGGGATGATGTCGCGGTGGGCGCCGCAACGCATCATCATGCCGTAGACGCCGCTCTTCATGTCCTTCGGCACGGTGAAGGAGAAGTCGTCGGCCCAGCCGCAGTCGTGCAGGTCGTCGTCGTGGAAGTGGATGGCGCCGTAGAGGTGCGGCGCGCGCTTCCAGTCGCGCTCGCCGTCGTGCCAGTTGGCGCCCTTCATCGCTCGCGTCGGCAGGTTGACCAGCCGCCCGTGCAGGCCGTTGGGGCCGGTGTCCTCGACCTCCAGCGTACCGATGCGGCGGGCGAAGTCCCACGCCGCGAAGCCGGCGATCGCCGGCGCCTCGATCTTGCCGTTGAAGCAGCGCCGGGCCGGGCGATCCGCCGCGGCCTCGGCGCCGATCAGCACCGGCCGCGGGACGTCGATCACCAGCGTCTCGGCCGACGTCGCCATCGCCTCGCCCTCGTCGTCGACCGCGAAGGCGCGCTTGAGCGGCTGCTGGCCGACGCGCAGCGTGCCGGTCGCCGGGTCGGCGCTGGCCCACACCCGGTACCAGGCGCGGTTGCGCAGCTTCTTGCCGGTGGCGACGCGGGCGCCGCCGACCTCCAGCGCCATGCCGTCGGGCGTCATCACCAGCGCGAAGCCGGCGCCGGTCGCGGGGTCGCGGCGCGAGATCACCGCCTGCGGCCCGTCCTCGGGCAGGGTCGGCCAGACCAGCGCCTCGACCGACAGCGCGGCCGGCAGCGCGAGGTCGGCCGCGCCGTCGATGCGGGCGTAGGAGCCGGGCCAGGCGCGCTGCTCGCGCGAGGCGAAACGGCCGTCGAACAGCTCGGATAGGTCCTCGAACTTCTGCGGCGGGCCGCCGGGATTGGGATCGCCGCGCACGATCCGCACCAGCATGGCGCTGTAGGGGCCGGGCCCCACGCTCGAGACCTTGAAGGCGATCGTCTCGCCGGCGCGAACCGAAACCCGGTCGGCATAGCCCGTCAGCGGTGCTGTCACGTTTGTCTCTCCTCTGGCCGGCGATATAGTCGCCCCAACTCAGGGAGGAATGCCATGACTTTGACGATGCGCCGCCGGTCGCTGCTCGCCGGAAGCCTTGCTGCCCCGATGCTGGCCGCTCCGACTCTGGCCCGCCACGGCTGGGCCCAGTCGGCCTACCCCGACAAGCAGATCAAGATGGTCGTGCCGTTCGCGCCGGGCGGCACCACCGACCTGCTGGGCCGCATCGTCGCCCAGTACCTCAGCGAGCAGTGGGGTCAGCAGGTCATCGTCGAGAACAAGGCGGGCGCCGGCGGCAACGTCGGGGCCGAGCTGGTCGCGAAGTCGCCGCCGGACGGCTACACGCTGCTGCTGGGCACCATCGGCACGGCGGTGACCAACAACTTCCTCTACAAGTCGATGCCGTTCGACAGCGTGAAGAGCTTCACGCCGCTCGCCCTGGTCGGCGAGGTCGCCAACGTGCTGGCGGTGCACCCGAGCTTCCCGGCCAAGAACCTCCAGGAGTTCGTCGCCTACTGCAAGAAGCAGGGGCCGAACAAGGTCAGCTACGGCTCGCCCGCGGTCGGCGGCTCGGGCCACCTCGCGATGGAGTATTTCGGCGAGTTGGCCGGCATCAAGGTCGAGCACGTCGTCTATCGCGGCAGCTCGCTGGTCATGAAGGACCTGCTGGCCGGCCACATCCAGGTGACGATGGACAACCTGCCGCCCTACCTGCAGCACATCCAGTCGGGCGCGCTGCGGGCGCTCGGCGTCAGCTCGGGCAAGCGGTGGTTTTCCCTGCCCGAGTGCCCGACCATCGCCGAGCAGGGCTACCCCGGGTTCGACGCCGCGCCGTGGTGGTACGTCTCCGGGCCGGCCGGCCTGCCGCCGGAAATCGCGACCAAGCTCTCCACCGAGATCACCAAGGGCGTGAAGTCGGAAGGGGTCATCAAGAAGATCCGCGATGCCGGCGCGGCCGAGCTGGCGGGCGACGCCGCCGCGCTGGTGAAGCACATGCAGTCCGAGCACGCCAAGTGGAAGAAGGTGGTCGAGGCCGCCAAGCTGGAGCCGCAATGACCCGCGACGACCTGCGCGGCCGCATCCAGACCGTGCTCGGGCCGATCGAGCCCGGGCAGCTCGGCCGCACGCTGATGCACGAACACGTGCTGTGCGACATCCGCCCGCCGGCGACGCGCTCGGACAACCATCTCGGGCCGGAGATCACGCTGGAGAACGTCTGGCAGATCAACTACGGGCGCGGCCTCAAGCGGGCCGGCCGCAAGTACCTGCTCGACCTCGAGGACATCGCGACCCGCGAGGTCATGATGATGAAGAACGAGGGCGGCAACGCCATCGTCGAGCTGACCTGCGGCGGCCTCTCGCCCGATCCCGAGGGCCTGCGCCGCATCGCCGCCGGCACCGGCGTGCACCTCGTCATGGGTTGCGGCTACTACGTCAACGACTACCAGGACCCGAAGAACCACGGCCGCGGTGTCGACGACTTCGCGGCCGAGATGATCGGGCAGATCCTCGACGGCGCGTGGGGCACCGACGTGCGCGCCGGCATGATCGGCGAGATCGGCTGCCAGTCGCCGTGGACCGACCTCGAGAAGCGGGTGATGCAAGCCGCGCTGGTCGCCGCCGCCGCGACCGGGGCGTCGATCAACGTCCATCCCGGCCGCCATCCCGACCAGCCGCAGGAAGTCGCCGACTTCATCAAGGCGGCCGGCCACCCGACCGACCGCGTGGTGATCAGCCACATCGACCGCACGATCTTCGACGAGGAGCGCCTGCTGCGGCTGGCCGACAGCGGCGTCACCATCGAGTTCGACCTGTTCGGCCAGGAGGCGAGCTACTACGGCCTGTCGGACATCGACATGCCGAACGACGCGACGCGGCTGCGCCTGATCCGGGCGCTGATCGCCCGCGGCCACCTCGACCGCGTCGTGATCAGCCACGACATCTGCTACCGCACCCGGCTGACCGCGTTCGGCGGCCACGGCTACGGCCACATCTTCCGCAACGTCGTGCCGCTGATGGGCGAGCGCGGCTACTCCGCCGACGAGATCGACGCGATCCTGGTGCGCAACCCGCGGCGGCTGCTGACCTTCGTGTGACCGAATGAAGAAAGGTCCCTCGCTTAGCTCGGGATGACAGGCCTTTACCTTGTCATCCCGAGCGCAGCGAGGGACCTTTCACGTCTCAGACATTCGCCCCGTGGATCGCCTCGATCACCGCCTTGGTGACGTCGGCGGTCTTCGCCGTGCCGCCGAGGTCGGGGGTGTGGAAGCGCTTGTCGGCGGTGACCCGCTCGATCGCCTTCATCAGCCGCCCGGCCGCCGCCGGCTCGCCGACATGCTCGAGCAGCATGACCGCCGACCAGAAGGTGCCGACCGGGTTGGCGATGCCCTTGCCCATGATGTCGAAGGCCGAACCGTGGATCGGCTCGAACATCGACGGGAAGGTCCGCTCGGGGTTGAGGTTGGCGGTCGGCGCGATGCCCAGCGAGCCGGCCAGCGCGGCGGCGAGGTCGGACAGGATGTCGGCGTGCAGGTTGGTCGCGACCACCGTGTCGATCGACTGCGGCTTGCCGACCATGCGCATCGTCATGGCGTCGACCAGCATCTTGTCCCAGGTGACGTCGGGGAACTCGGCGGCGATCTGGGTGGCGATCTCGTCCCACATCACCATGGCGTGGCGCTGGGCGTTCGACTTGGTGACGACCGTCAGCAGCTTGCGCGGCCGCGAGCGCGCCAACTTGAACGCGAAGCGCATGATGCGCTCGACGCCGGCGCGGGTGAACATCGCGACGTCGGTCGCGGCCTCGAGCGGCGAACCCTGGTGGACGCGGCCGCCGACGCCGGCGTACTCGCCCTCCGAGTTCTCGCGCACGATCACCCAGTCGAGCTCGCCGCCGTTGACGTGGCGCAGCGGCGACACGATGCCGGGCAGTACCCGGGTCGGCCGCACGTTGGCGTACTGGTCGAACGGCTGGCAGATGGCGAGCCGCAGCCCCCACAGCGTGACGTGGTCGGGGATCTCGGGATGGCCGGCCGAGCCGAACAGGATGGCGTCGTGGCCCTTGATCTGGTCGCGGCCGTTCTCGGGCATCATGCGGCCGTGCTTCTTGTAGTACTCGCCGCCCCAGTCGAAGTGGTCGACCTTGAAGGCGAAGCTGCCTTCGCGCTTGGCGATGGCGTTCAGCACCTCGACGCCGGCCGACACCACCTCGGTGCCGATGCCGTCGCCCGGAATGGCGGCGATCTTGTAGGTCTTCATCGTCGTCTCCTCAGTTGCCCTTGACGCCGGCAGCACGAATCACGCCATCCCAGCGCTTCACCTCGGCCTCGAGATGCGGCTTCAGGGCCTCCGGCGTGGCCAGCGCCTCGATCACCGGCTCGGTGCCGAGGCCGTTGAAGCGTTCCACCACCTTGGGGTCCTTCAGCGCCACCTTGAGCGCCGCGACCAGCTTGTCGGACACGTCCTTCGGCAGGCCCTTGGGCGCCCACAGTGCATGCCACGCCGAGACCTCGAAGCCCGGCGCCGCGCCGCTGTCCAGCGTCGGCAGGTCGGGCACCGACGGCACCCGGGCCTTGGTGGTGACGGCGTAGCCCTTGATGCGTCCGTCCTTGATGTGGCCGGTCGTGTTGGTCGTCTGGTCGCACATCACGTCGAACTGGCCGGCGATCAGGTCGTTCATCGCCGGGCCGGTGCCGCGGTAGCCGACGCCTTCCATCTGGATGCCCAGCTGCTTCATCAGCATCAGCATGCAGAGGTGCGACGCCGAGCCGATGCCGGCATGGCCGTAGGTCGCCTTGGCCTGGTTGGCCTTCATCCAGGCGATCAGCTCGTTCACGTCCTTGGCGGGCAGGTCCTTCTTGGCGACCAGCGTCATCGGCACGTCGGTGATGCGGCCGAGATGGTCGAAGTCGGCGACCACGTCGTACTTCAGCCCGTCGTACAGCGCCGGCGCGGTCGCCTGCGCGATGTGCCAGACGGCGATCGTGTAGCCGTCGGGCGCGGCGCGCGCGACCTTGGCCATGCCGATCGTGCCGCCGGCGCCGCCGACATTCTCGACCACCACGGTCTGGCCCAGCGTCTTCGTCATCGACTCGGCGATCAGCCGCGCCACCGTGTCGGTCGGCCCGCCGGCCGCCGCCGGCACGACCAGCGTGATCGGCTTGCTGGGGTAGGGCGCCTGGGCCGAGGCCGGCGCCAGCGCCAGGATCGCGGCGGCCGCCAGAAGGCCGGCCGACAGTCGTCGAGACAGGATGCCCATGGGTTTCCTCGCCGTTCGTTGTTCCTTGCCGCCTGCTTAGACGGCGGCGGCGCGAGGTGCAATCGTCTGGCGGAAGGCGATCAGCCGAACGTCGCGAAGACCTCCTCGATCGCCTTCAGCTGGTTGCCCGCGGCCGACGACGGCACGACGGTCGGCGTGCGCACGCCGGCGGCGCGCCACTTCTCGATCCCCTCGCGCACCCGCGCGGCTGGGCCGAACAGCGTGTTGTCGGCGAGCCAGCGGTCGGTCAGGTACTTCGGCACGTCGTCGCGGCGGCCCTCGGCGATCGCCTTCTCGACCGCGTCCATCTCCTCGACGTAGCCGGCCTCCTTCCAGTAGTTCCGGTAGTTGGGCAGGAAGGCGTAGCTGGTGAGCGTGCGCCGGTTGACCGCCTTGGCGGCCTCGACGTCGTCGCTGATGCAGGTCGGGATCATGTTGCCGATGAAGAAGTCCGGATCGGCGCGCTTCGCCGCCGGCAGCGCCTCGAGCGACTGCTTCATGTGCGACAGCGAGGCGTTGGCGAAGACCACGCCCTCGGCCAGTTCGCCGGCCAGCGCGACCATGCGCTTGCGCAACGCGGCGACGATGATCGGCGGCAGCGGGCCGAACGCGGTCTCGGCGCGGAACTTCTCGATGAAGGCGCGGGTGTCGGCCAGCGGCTTGCCCGGCGTCACGCCCATGCGCACGTAGGACGGGCCGTGCGCGATGCCGATGCCCATGCGGAAGCGGCCGCCCGAGACCTCGTGCATCATCGCCGCGCTCTGCGCGAAGTCGACGATGGTGCGCTGGTAGATCGGCGCGATGGCGGTGCCGAACACCACCTTGTCGGTCTGCCAGGCCAGCGCCTCGCACATCGACATGTTGCCGAACGGGCTCGGCACGTAGATGCCGGCATAGCCGCGCTTCTCGGCGTCCCGGCACAGGTCGATGGTCAGGCGTCGCCGCCCCGGCACGGCGATCAGGCAGAGGGCGGGCAGGAGTTCGGTCATGGCGTCTTTCCTCCGGTCGGTGTGGTATCTGTGCCCGTTCCCCGTCAGCCCGTCGAGACCATGATCTACTTCCTCGCCACCGTCGCGGCGATCGCCGGCTTCCTCTTCGGCTACGACGAGGGCGTCATCGCCGTGGCCGGCCCGCTGCTCGAGGCCGATTTCCCGATGAGCCCGGCGGTGCGCGGCTTCATGACCGCGGCGGTGCCGCTCGGTGCGCTGGCCGCGGCATTCGTCGCGGGGCCGGTCGCCGACCGGCTCGGCCGGCGGCGCGTGCTGATGGGCGCGGCGGTCCTGTTCATGCTCGGCGCGGCGGTGGCCAGCGCCATCACCGCGATCTGGATGCTGGTCGCGGCGCGGCTGGTGCTGGGCGTCGCCATCGGCCTCGCCGCGGTCGCCGCCCCGCTCTACATCGCCGAGTGCGCGCCGCTGGAGAAGCGCGGCGGCCTGGTCTCGACCTACCAGCTGGCGATCACCGTCGGCATCCTCGGCTCCTACCTGACCGGGCTGGCGCTCGCCGGGCCGCACGCGTGGCGGCCGATGTTCGCGCTGGGCGCGGTGCCGGCGCTGCTGTTCCTGGTGGGCCTGGCCTTCCTGCCCGAATCGCCGCGCTGGCTGGCGCTGCGCGGCGGCGAGGCGGCGGCGAAGGCCGCGCTGCGTCGCCTGCGTCCGGCTGGCTGGGACATCGACGCCGAGATCGCCGCGGTGGCCGGCGTGGCGCACGCCGGGACCGCGCGGGCAGCCGGCTACCGCGCGCTGCTGGCGCCGGCGGTGCGGCCCGCCCTGGTCGTCGCCTTCGGCCTGTTCTTCCTGCAACAGCTGAGCGGCATCAACGCCGTGATCTACTACGCGCCGGAGATCTTCAGCCACGCCGGCTTCGACAGCGGCGACACGCGCCTGCTGGCGACCGTCGGCATCG
>JAIUOX010000124.1 GCA_020160955.1 Pseudomonadota bacterium | reverse complement strand
TCGGGCGCGCGCGTGCTGACGACGCTGCTCTATGAAATGCAGAAGCGCGACGCCAAGAAGGGCCTCGCCACGCTGTGCATCGGCGGCGGCATGGGCATCGCGATGTGCGTCCAGCGCGACTGATCGATCGCGTTCGCGAAAAAGAGAAGGGGCTGCGGGCGAAAGCCGGCAGCCCCTTTTTGTTTGGTAGTCCGGCTTACTTGATGGTCGGGGCGTAGAGGCGCTGGCCGCGGCGTGCGAGGCGGCGGCCCTGCTCCTGCGACAGTTCGAGCAGCTGGGCGCCGCCGTCCGGCGTCAGCTGGGCCAGCAGGAAGCGCGTCTGGCCGGGCGCCACGGTGATCACCAGTTCCTTGTTCTTCGACGGCCCATAGGCGCGCAGGTCGTAGAGCCGCGGATCGAGGTCGAGGCGCACGTAGTTCGGCGGCACGATGTTGACCAGCGACTGGGTGCCGATCGTGATCTCGATCGGCGTCTGGTCGCCGGGGCCGGCCTCGCGCACGATGTAGAGCGCGGCCTGCCCGTCATTCGCCACCGGGAAGCTGCCCGTCCCCCAGGCGTTGTACTCCCGGGTGAAAATCGAATCCTCGCCGCAGCCGGCCAGCGTTCCCGCCAGGCCGAGGGCAAGTACGCCCGCCAGAAACTTCCGCATATAAACCGACCTCCAGCCCTAACCTCGACCGGCCCGCGCCGGGGGTCAAGCGGCCACTGGCCGGGGCAGGGCGCGCAGCCGGCCGAGCGGCGACAGCACGATCACCAGGGTCGACAGGGCGAAGGCGGCGGCGACCAGCCCCAGCGCCGCCCCGAGGCCGGCCTGGGCGGCGACCACGCCGCCAGTCAGCGCGCCGAGCGGGCGCACGCCGTAGATCGCGACCTGCACGGTGGCGTTGACCCGGCCGAGCAGCGGCGCCGGGGTCACCAGCTGACGCAGCGTGGTCTGGCAGACCAGCCACAGCATCGGCCCGAAGCCGACCAGGAAGTGCCCGGCCGCGGCGGCCGCGAAGCCGCCGTCGGGGCTGGCCGGGGCTGCGAGCGCGGCCAGGAACAGGCCCGCCGCCCCGACCGAGACGGCCGGGCCGAACAGCAGCACGACGCGCGGCGGCAGGTGGCGGGCCACCGCCGGGGCGGCCAGCGCGCCCAGCACCAGCCCGGCGCCGTAGCCCGACTGGGCGAGGCCGAGCCGGGCCGGCTCGAGCCGCAGCGCGTCGAGCGCCAGCGGCGCCCAGATCGCCAGCAGGGCGAAGAAGCCGAAGTTCCAGAACACGGCGCACAGGCTGATGCCGCGCAACAGGTCGTGGCGCCACACGAAGCGCGCGCCGGTGCCGATCGCCTGGGCCATCGACGGCCGCGCCGCCGGCGCGACGGGCGCCGGGCCGCGCGGCAGGGCGAGGATGAAGGCCAGCGCGATCGCCGCGCCGGCTGCCGCGAGGCCGTAGCCCCAGGTCGGCGACAGGGCCTGCGCCAGCCCGCCGGCGACCACCGGCGCGGCGAGGCTGACCACGGCGCGCGCCAGCTCGAGGCGGGCGTTGGCGCGCGGCAGGTCGGCGGCGGCGACCAGCCCGGGCAGCAGCGCGATCGCGGTCAGCACGTAGATGACGGTGCCCGACGCGGCGGCGAAGGCGGCGAGGCCGAGCAGCGTCACGCCGCCCGCGACCGCCGCGGCGATCGCCGCCAGCGCGCCGGCCAGCCCGAGCAGCAGGCCGAGGACCAGCAGCCGGCGGCGCGACATCGCGTCGGCCCACGCCCCGGCCGGCAGGGTGACCAGCAGCCAGGCCGCGCTCTGGGCGGCGACCAGCCCGCCGATCAGGTCGGGTCCGGCGCCCAGCACCAGGCTGGCGGTGAGCGGCAGCGAGGCCAGCGCGAGCTGGTCGGCGGCGTGGGTCCCGGCGGAGGCGCCGAGCAGGGCGGTGAAGGGCTTCATGCGTCCGTCCTAGTGCCGTCATCCCTGGTGGCGTTATCCGCCGCACGCCGGCAATTCGCCCAGCGGTTCCCTCCGGCGTCGCGCCGCTCTACAGTGCGGGCGATCACAATGAAGGGGAGGCTCCCATGGCCGGACGTGTTGCAGTCGTGACAGGTGGAACCCGCGGGATTGGCGCCGCCATCTCCCGCATGCTGAAGGACCGCGGCTACAAGGTCGCCGCGACCTACGCCGGCAACGACGCCGCGGCGAAGGCCTTCAAGGACGAGACCGGCATCGCGGTCTACAAGTTCGACGTCGGCGACTTCGCCGCCTGCCAGGCCGCGGTGACGCAGATCGAGAAGGATCTCGGCCCGATCGAGGTGCTGGTGAACAACGCCGGCATCACCCGCGACTCCACGATGCGCCGCCTGACGCGCGACATGTGGGACCAGGTGATGAACACCAACCTCGGCTCGTGCTTCAACATGTCGAAGGCGGTGTGGGAAGGCATGAACACCCGTGGCTTCGGCCGCGTCGTCAACATCGGCTCGATCAACGGCCAGGGTGGCCAGTACGGCCAGGTCAACTACGCCGCGGCCAAGTCGGGCATCCACGGCTTCACCAAGGCGCTGGCCCAGGAAGGCGCCGCCAAGGGCATCACCGTGAACGCCATCGCGCCGGGCTACACCGAGACCGACATGGTCGCCGCGGTGCCGGCCAACGTGCTGGAGAAGATCGTCGCCAAGATCCCGGTCGGCCGCCTCGGCAGGGCCGACGAGATCGCGCGCGGCGTGGTCTTCCTGGTGGCCGACGATGCCGGCTTCATCACCGGCTCGACGCTGTCGATCAACGGCGGCCAGCACATGTACTAGGCCCTCTCCGGGTCTATGATCGGGGCCGGCAGCTTCTGCCGGCCCTTTTCATTTGGGAGTTTTCCATGCCCCGCCTGACCGAGTACGCCGACATGACCCCGCGCGCCAGGGCCGTGGTCGAGGGCATCGCCAAGGGGCGCAACGTCGACCCGGCACGCATCAACAACGTCTGGAAGGCGCTGGCGAAGCATCCCGCGGTGATGGAGCAGTTCGCCGGCGAGATGAAGGCGGCGATGGCGCCGGGCAAGCTCGACGCGCTGACCAAGGAACTGATCTACCTCGCGGTCAGCGTCGCCAACCAGTGCGACTACTGCATCGCCTCGCACGGCACGATGGCGAAGGCGAAGGGCATGACCGACGAGATGCACGAGGAATTCATGGCGGTGGTGCTGGCGGCGCAGAAGGGCAACAAGATCGCCGTGGCCTACCGCGTCCCCGTCGACGACGCCTTCCAGGAGTAACGAGCCGTGACCGCCGCCAAGTCCCCGAGCTGGGACGCCAACCTGTACCTGAAGTTCGCCGGCCATCGCATGCGGCCGGCGCTCGACCTGATGGGCCGGCTCGACCCGGCCAACGCGGCGCGGCCGGGGCACGCGGTCTACGACCTCGGCTGCGGCGCCGGCAACATCTCGCGCATCCTCGCCGAGCGCTTCCCCGGCGGCGCGGTGATCGGCATCGATTCGTCGGACGACATGCTGGCCAAGGCGCGGGCGCAGACCGCCGACCCGCGCGTCAGCTTCGAGCGCGGCGACCTCACCCGCTTCACGCCCTCGACGCCGCCGGGGATCCTCTACAGCAACGCCGCCTACCAGTGGATCGAGGGCCACATCGACCTGTTCCCCGGCCTGCTGCAGCTGCTGCCGTCCGGCGGCCAGCTGGCGATCCAGATGCCGCGCAACCATACCGCGCCGTCGCACACGCTGATGCGCGACGCCGCCGAGGCCGGGCCGTGGAAGGCCAAGCTGGCGAAGATCCGCGGCGTCGGCCCGGTCGACGAGCCGGCGCGCTACTACGACGTGCTGAAGCCGCTCAGCGCCGAGCTCGAGGTCTGGGAGTCGATCTACCAGCAACCGCTGACCGGCAAGGACCCGGTGGCGCAGTACACGTCGGGCACCGGCCTGCGGCCGTTCCTCGACGCGCTGGAGGGCGACGAGCGTGCTGCCTTCTACGACACCTACTGCAAGCTGATCGCCGCGGCCTACCCGACGCGCGCCGACGGCATCACGCTGTTCCCGTTCCGCCGCCTGTTCATCGTGGCGCGTCGCGCATGAGGCTGCGCCGTCTCGCCCTGCTGCCCATTCTGCTGGCCGCGCTGGCGCTGCCGGCGGTGCCGGCCGCGGCGGCGCCGAAGACGATGGTCGCCGCCGCCAATCCGCTCGCGGTCGAGGCCGGGCTGGAGATGCTGCGACGTGGCGGCTCGTCGGTCGATGCCGCCGTCGCGGTGCAGATGGTGCTGGGCGTGGTCGAGCCGCAGGCCTCGGGCGTGGGCGGCGGCGGCTTCCTGATGCACTACGACGCGGCGAGCGGCTCGATGGCCGCGTGGGACGGCCGCGAGACGGCGCCGGCCGGCGCCACCCCGACGATGTTCCTCGCGGCCGACGGCAAGCCGCTGCCGTTCCGCGAGGCCGTGAATTCCGGCCTGTCGGTCGGCGTGCCGGGCGCGCTGCCGATGCTGGCGCTGGCGCATCGCGAGTACGGCCGCCTGCCGTGGCGCGATCTCTTCGCGCCGGCGATCAAGCTGGCGCGCGACGGCTTTCCCGCGCCGCCCCGCCTTGCGATGACGCTGGAGCGCTTCCCCGACCTGCGCCAGGAGCCGGCCTTCCGCGACGTCTACTTCCGGCCCGATGGCGGGCCGCTCCGCCTCGGCGACCGCGTGACCAACCCGGCGCTGGCCGACACGCTGCAGGCGATCTCCGAGCGCGGCCCGGCGGTGCTGAGCGAAGGCAGGCTGGCCGAGGAGATGGTGGCGCGCGTGCGCGGCCACGTGCGGCCGGGCACGCTGTCGACGGCCGACCTCGCGGCGTACAAGCCGGTGAAGCGCGAGCCCCTGTGCGGGCCGTACCGCGTCTGGATCGTCTGCTCGATGCCGCCGCCCTCGTCGGGTGGTCTCGCGATCCTGCAGGCGCTGGCGCTGCTCGAGCCGTTCGAGCTGTGGCGCGACAAGCCCAACGACCTGCGCGCCGTTCACCTGATCGCCGAGGCGAGCCGGCTGGCCTTCGCCGACCGCAACCGCTACGTCGGCGATCCCGCCTTCGTGCAGGTGCCGGTGGCCGGCCTGCTGTCGCCCGCCTACCTCGACCAGCGCCGCAAGCTGATCTCGACCGACCGCAGCATGGGCGAAGTCGGGCCGGGCGTGCCGCCGGGCTACGTCGAGCGCGGCACCAGCCACATGAGCATCGTCGACGCCCAGGGCAACGCCGTCAGCTTCACCACGACCATCGAGGGACCGTTCGGCGCCGGCATGGCGGTCGGCGGGGTCGTGCTGAACAACGAGCTGACCGACTTCTCGCTGCGGCCGGAGAGCGACGGGCGGCCGGTCGCCAACCGCGTCGAGCCGGGCAAGCGGCCGCGGTCGTCGATGTCGCCGACCTTCGTGCTCGACCGCGACCGCCGCCTGGTGGCCGCGGTGGGCTCGGCCGGCGGTGCGCGCATCATCGGCGACACGTTGCAGGCGCTGATCGGGATGCTCGACTGGAACCTGTCGCCGGCCGACGCGCTGGCCCTGCCGCGGGTCCTCAACCTCAACGGCCCGACCGAGCTGGAGCAGGGCACGCCGCTGGCCGGCCTCGCCGACGCCTTGCGCGCGCTGGGTCATCAAGTACAAGTCCGGCGGCACGAGGGCGGGTTGGCCGCCCTTCGGCGGGACGGGGACGGGTGGCAGGGCGCTGCCGATCCGCGCCGCGACGGCACGGCGATGGGAGACTAGGGCCTTGGCACAGAAGAAACTGCCCAGCGTGTTGCTGCGCGCCGGCGAGGATCGCCGGGTCCGGGCCGGGCACCCGTGGGCCTTCTCGAACGAGATCCTGATGGACGCCGAGACCCGGGCGATCCCGGCGGGGTCGCTGGTCGTGCTGCGCGCGCCGGGCGGCGAGGCGCTGGGACTGGCGACCTTCAACCCGCATTCCCTGATCGCGGCCCGCGTGCTGACCTCGAACCCCGAGGCGGTGGTCGATGCGCTGTTCCTCGGCCGGCGGCTGGCCAACGCGGTGGCGCTGCGCGACCGGCTGGTCGGCGTGCCCTATTACCGGCTGATCCATGCCGAGGCCGACGGCATGCCGGGCCTGGTCGTCGACCGCTTCGGCGACGCGCTTGTGGTGCAGGTCAACACCGCCGGCATGGAGGCCCTGACGCCGGTCCTGCTCGAGGCGCTGGAGGCCGAGCTGTCGCCGCGCACCATCGTGCTCAAGAACGATTCGCCGGTGCGCGAGCTCGAAGGGCTGAAGCGCGAGGTCACGGTCGCCAAGGGCGACGCCGAGGCGCCGATCGAGCTGGTCGAGAACGAAGCGCGCTTCGTCGCCGACCTGTCGGGCGGCCAGAAGACCGGCTGGTTCTACGACCAGCGCGACAACCGCCGCTTCATGGCCGAGCTGGCCAAGGACGCCGCCACCGTGCTCGACGTCTACAGCTACTCGGGTGGCTTCGGCGTGCTGGCGGCGACGCGCGGCGCCAAGGCGGTGACCTGCATCGACCGGTCGCAGCCGGCGCTCGACTCGGCGCGCGCCGCGGCGAAGCTGAACGGCGTCGAGGGCAAGGTGACGTTCGAGAAGGCCGAGGTCTTCGAGGCGCTGGAGAAGCGCGCCGGCACCGGCCGCTGCGACGTCGTGATCTGCGACCCGCCGGCCTTCGTGAAGAGCCGCAAGGACCTCAAGACCGGCGCCCAGGGTTACCGCAAGCTGGTGCGGCTGGCGGCGCCGCTGGTGGCGCGCGGCGGCTTCTTCTTCGTCGCCTCGTGCTCGCACCTCGTCGACCCGCCGCTGTTCGCCGAGCAGGTGCGCCGTGGCCTGCGCGATGCCGGGCGGAGCGGCCGCATCCTCAAGTCCTCGGGCGCCGCGCTCGATCACCCGGTGCATCCCGGCCTGCCCGAGACCGCGTACCTCAAGGCGCTGACCCTGCAGCTCGACTAGCCGGAGCGATCGGCCATGCTTCGTCCCGGTCCGCGCAACCTGATCACCGACGTCGACGGGCTGCTGGTCGGCAATGCCCAGGATGACCGGCTGCGCTCGGGCGTCAGCGTCGTGCTGTGCGAGACGCCGTCGGTTGCCGCCGTCGACGTGCGCGGCGGCGCGCCGGGCACGCGCGAGACCGACCTGCTCGACCCGTCGTGCCGGGTCGATCGCGTCGACGCGATCTGTCTCTCCGGCGGCTCGGCCTTCGGCCTGTCCTCGACCGACGGCGTGATGAAGTGGCTGCGCGACCACGGCCGCGGCCTCGCGGTCGGCGACGTCTGCGTGCCGATCGTGCCGACTGCGATCCTGTTCGACCTGCTGAACGGCGGCGACAAGGCGTGGGACTGGCCACCCTACCGCGAGCTGGGCTACGCCGCGACCGCGGCGGCCGGCCGCGACTTCGCGCTGGGCAATGCCGGCGCGGGGCTGGGCGCCAAGGCCGGCAACCTCAAGGGCGGGCTGGGCAGCGCCTCGGCGATCGACCCGGCGAGCGGCCTGCAGGTCGGCGCCCTCGTGGCGGTCAACGCGCGCGGCTACACGACGATGGGCGACCTGCCGCAGTTCTGGGCGTGGGCGCTGGAGCAGGACGGCGAATTCGGCGGCCTGCCGCCGCCGCCGCGCGGCCTCGCGCTGTCGGTGTCGCACGAGCGGGCCGACCTGACGCACGACCCGGCCGAGGCGGCCCGCCACGACCCGCGCGCCAACACCACGATCTCGGTCGTCGCGACCAACGCGCGGCTCGACAAGGCCTCGGCGCATCGCCTCGCCGTCATGGCGCAGGACGGGCTGGCGCGGTCGATCCGGCCGGTCCACACGCCGCAGGATGGCGACACCGTGTTCGTCCTGGCGACCGGCACCAGCGGCCGCGAGGTCGACGCGCTGACGCTGGGCGAACTGGGCACGCTGGGCGCGGACTGCCTCGCCCGCGCGGTCGCCCGGGGTGTCTACAACGCCGCGTCGCTGGGCGCGGCGCGCGGCTGGCGGGACACCTTCGGCCGCTGATAGAGTCGCGCCCGCTTCAGTGGAGGATGTCTTGGACGCAGTGAACCGCCGTCATCTCCTGGCGCTGGCCGGCGTGGCCACCGGCGCCTCCGTGCTCGGCACCGGGGCCCGGGCGCAGGGGCCCGCGAAGAACCGCCTCGTCATCGGCATGTCGCTCGAGCCGCCGGTGCTCGACCCGACGAAGAACGCCGCCGCGGCGATCCGCGAGGTCACGACGCCGACGATCTTCGAGGCGCTCGGCCGCATCGACCGCACCGGCGCCGTCGGTCCCGGCCTCGCCGAGAGCTGGACGGTGTCGCCCGACGGCAAGGAGTACGTGTTCAAGATCCGGCCGGGCGTGAAGTTCCACGACGGCGAGGCGCTCGATGCCGGCGTGGTGAAGTTCTCGCTCGACCGGCTGTTCGCCCCCGACTCGACCAATCCCGCCAAGTCGCTCTACACCGACATCGACAAGGTCGAGGTGGTCGATCCCCTGACCGTGAAGGTGACGCTGAAGTCGCCCAACTCGTTCCTGCTCTACAGCCTGTCGATGGGCGACGCCGGGATCATGCATCCCAAGACGGCGGCGACCAACGACAAGAACCCGGTCGGCACCGGGCCGTTCATGTTCAAGGAACGCAAGGAAGGCGATTCGATCACGCTGGTGCGCGCGCCGACGTGGCGCGACCCGGCCTCGATCAAGCTCGACACGGTGGTCTTCAAGATCGTCAAGGACCCGTCGGCGCAGGTCAGCGCGTTGCTGGCCGGCGACGTCGACGCCTTCCCGGGCTTCCAGGCGCCCGAGCTGGTCGAGCGGCTGAAGAAGGACCTGCGCTTCGTCGTCGTGGTCGGCACCACCGAGGGCGAGGTGATCCTCGCCACCAACAACGCGCGCAAGCCGTTCAGCGATCCGCGGGTACGCCAGGCGATCGCCCGCACCATCGACCGCGACGAGCTGATCTCGGCGGAGTCGGGCTTCGGCGTGCCGATCGGCAGCCACTTCGCGCCGCACAACAAGGCCTACATCGACCTCGTGAAGACCTACCCGCTCGACCCCGGGGCGGCGAAGAAGCTGCTGACCGAGGCGGGCTACCCCGACGGCTTCTCGACCACCCTCAAGCTGCCGCCGGTCGGCTACGCCCAGCGCGCCGGCGAGGTGATCGCCAACCAGCTCGGCAAGATCGGCATCAAGGTGTCGATCAGCCAGCTGCAGTGGCCGCAGTGGCTGAGCGAGGTCTTCAAGGAGCGCAACTACGACCTCACCATCGTGGCGCACACCGAGGCCAACGATCTCGATCGCTATGCCCGCGACGGCTACTACTGGGGCTACGACTCGCCCGAGTTCAAGGCCAAGTGGCGCGAGGTGGTCGCGGCGACCGACATGGCCAAGCGCGACGAACTGCTGAAGGACGCCCAGCGCATCGTCGCCCGGGACGCGGTCAACGGCTACCTGTTCCAGCTCGCCAAGATCGGCGTCTGGAAGAAGGATCTCGTCGGCCTGTGGGAGAACTCGCCGGCGCCGCAGTTGGACCTGACCGGCGTTCATTGGAAGTGATGACCGGAAAGGTCCCTCGCTTCGCTCGGGATGACAGGCATAAGCGCCGCGGCGACAAGCCCATGTCATCCCGAGGGCGCAGCCCGAGGGACCTATGCCGCTTCCACGACCATCGCTTGTCATCCCGAGGGCGCAGCCCGAGGGACCTTTCAGGCCGCGACGGCGATGCTTGATTTCCTGTCCCGCCGACTCGCGGCGGCGCTGGTCACGCTGGCGCTGGCGACGGTCGTCGTGTTCGGCGTGGTCGAGGTGCTGCCGGGCGACCCGGCACTGGTCATGCTGGGCACCGACGCGCGGCCCGACACGCTGGCGGCGCTCAGGGCCAAGCACGGCTTCGACCAGCCGCTGGTGACGCGCTACCTCGCCTGGATCGGCGGCCTGCTGACCTTCGACCTCGGCAACAGCCACGCCTACGGCACGCCGGTCTCGCGGCTGATCGGCGACCGGCTGGTGGTGACCCTGCCGCTCGGCGCGCTGGCGCTGTCGTGGGCGACGCTGGTTGCGCTGCCGCTCGGCGTGTTCGCGGCATGGCGGCACGGCCGCGCCGGCGACTGGGGCGTCATGGGCTTCACCCAGCTCGGCATCTCGGTGCCCAACTTCTGGTTCGGCATCGTGCTGGTGCTGGCCTTCGCCGTGACCTGGCAGTGGTTCCCGGCCGGCGGCTTCCCGGGGTGGCAGGAGCCGTCGAAGGCGGTGCACGCGCTGGTCCTGCCGGCGCTGTCGCTGTCGCTCGGCGAGATCGCCATCCTGACCCGGGTCACGCGCTCGGCGATGCTCGACACGCTGCGCGAGGACTACGTCCGCACCGCGCGCGCCAAGGGCGCCGGCGAGGCGCGCGTGCTGTTCGGCCACGCGCTGCGCAACGCGCTGGTGCCGGTGACCACGGTGGCGGGCCTGATCGCCGGCTTCCTGGTGGCCGGCGCGGTGATCATCGAGAGCGTGTTCCGCCTGCCCGGCGTCGGCCAGCTGGTCTACGACTCGATCAACAACCGCGACCTCGTGGTCATCAAGAACGTGGTGATCCTGTTCACCGTGCTGGTGCTGGCCCTCAACCTGCTGGTTGACGTGGCCTACGCGGTGATCGACCCGCGACCCCGCGTGAAGTCATGACCGGCGGCTTCTGGTCGCGCGCCCGCCACCATGTCGGCTTCCAGGTCGGCGCGGTGCTGCTCGCGCTGTTCGTCGGCACCGCGCTGGTGTCGCTCGCCTGGACGCCGTACCCGGTCGACGCGCTGCAGATGCGCGCCAAGCTGCTGCCGCCGTCGGCCAGCCACTGGCTGGGCACCGATCACCTCGGCCGCGACGTGCTCTCGCGCATCATGGTCGGGGCGCAGACCTCGATCACGGTCGGCCTGCTGGCGGTCAGCATCGGCCTGTCGATCGGCATCGTGCTCGGGACCTGGGCGGCGGCGCGTGGCGGCTGGGTCGACGAGGCGCTGTCGCGGACGTCCGACCTGATCTTCGCCTTCCCGGCCGTGCTGATCGCCATCCTCGTGACCTCGGTGCTGGGCGCCAGCGCGCAGAACGCCATCCTCGCCATCGCCATCTTCAACGTGCCGGTGTTCGCGCGGGTCAGCCGGGGCGCGGCGCTGTCGCTGTGGAGCCGCGACTTCGTGCGCGCCGCCACGGCGATGGGGCAGGGACCGCTCGGCATCACGCGGCGCCACGTCCTGCCCAACATCGCCAGCGTCCTGATCGTGCAGGCGACCATCCAGTTCGCCGTCGCGATCCTCGCCGAGGCGGGCCTGTCCTACCTCGGGCTGGGGGCGCAGCCGCCGGTGCCGTCGTGGGGTCGCATGCTGCGCGACGCCCAGACCTACATCTTCCAGGCGCCCGGGCTGGCGCTGTGGCCGGGGCTGGCGATCGCGATGGCCGTGCTGGGCCTCAACATGCTGGGCGACGGGTTGCGCGACCTGCTCGACCCGCGCCTGCGGCTGATGCGGGTCGGCTAGGCGGGCTTTCTACGAACGACCCGCGAACTCGGTGTCCTTCTTCGGGATCAGGTCGTAGGGCAGGGCGAAGCCCGGCATCGCCATGATCCGTTCGCGCCACGCCCGGGCATGCGGCCGGTTGTCCAACGACAGGCCGCCCTCGGCCATGAACACCATGCGGCCGAAGCAGCCGATGTCGGCGATGGTGCAGCGGTCGCCGACCAGCCAGTCGCGGCCGGCGAGGTGGCGGTCGATGAAGTCGAGCGCCGCCTCGGCGCCCGGCTTGAAGAAGGCCATCACCGCCGGGTCGACGGCGCGGAAGCGGTGGAAGTGGCGGACGCGGGCGACGTTCACGACGGCATCGTTCTCCCAGCCCAGCCACTCGCGGGCCTGCCACTTCTCCTGCTCGGTGCCGCCCTCGAAGCGGCCGGTGGTGCGCGCGAGGTAGTCGAGGATCACGTTCGACATCACCAGCGTCAGGCCGCGATGCTGCAGCACCGGCACCTGGCCGTAGCGGTTGCGGGCGAGGTGCTCGGCCTCCTTCTGCACGCCGTTCTTGAGGTTCACCGTCCGGAACGAGAACGGCAGGCCGGACAGGGCGAGGAACAGCATCGGCTTGTAGCTCGAGCTGGACGTGAAACTGCCATGCAGCACCAGCCGGTCGTCGGACATCGGGACTTTCTCCTGGGCGGACTCATTCGATCTTGCCGTCCGGCGCGGCTTTTGCCTATCTGGCCGAGAGGGGAAGAAATGTCGGACGAACGCTACATCGTGGTGCTGGGCGACCGCCGCTACGCGATCCACCGCAAGTGGGCGCGCCTGCCGGCGGGCGAGGCGTTCGGCTTCCTGTCCGACCTCGTGGTCGACCGCGACGGCCGGGTCCACGTCGCCCAGCGCGGCACCGACCGGCCGGTCCTGGTGTTCGGGCGCGACGGCCGCCTCGAGGGCAGCTGGGGCGAGGGCGTGCTGGCCGAGCCGCACTACCTGAACCTGGCGCCGGACGGCTCGATCCTGGTCGTCGACCGCGACGCCCACCAGGTGCTGCGCTTCGACACGCAGGGCCGGTTGCTGCAGGCGCTGGGGCGGCGGCACCAGCCGGCCTTCCAGGCGCCGTTCAACAGCCCGACCGCCGCCGCGCAGGCGCCGGACGGCGAGATCTACGTCGCCGACGGCTACGGCAATTCCTGCGTCCACCGCTTCGCGGCCGACGGCCGCCTGCTCGCCAGCTGGGGCACGCCGGGCGATGGCCCGGGCCAGTTCACCACGCCGCACGCGGTGTGGATCGACCGCTTCGACCGGGTACTGGTCGGCGACCGCGAGAATAACCGCGTGCAGGTCTTCGACCGCGCCGGCACGTTCCTCGCCGCGTGGCGCGACTTCTACCACCCGATGCAGCTGTGGGCCGACGACCGCGACCTCGTCTTCGTCACCGACCAGATCCCCCGGATCAGCCTGCTCGACCGCGACGGCCGGCTGGTCGGGCGCTGCCGCGGCGCGATCAACGGCGCGCATGGCCTGTCGGGCGACGCCGCGGGCAACCTCTACCTCGCCGAACTGCCGCCGCAGGAAATCACCAAGCTGGAAAGACTGAATGACTAGACTGTATTCGCTGATCGCCGTCGTTTTCGTCGCGGCGACGCTCGGCGCCTGCTCGCACCCCGACCGCCTGCCGGCCGTGCCGCGCTCGGAAACGACCCGTGCCCTGCCGCTCGGCATTCCCAACGCGCGCTTCTTCGCCGACGAGGAGCCGACCGCGATTCTCGCCGAGGCCCAGCGCGCCTCGGAGCGCGAGATCGCGACGCTGCGTGCCGAGGGCAAGGCGGTGACGGCGGCCAACCTGCCGCCGGTCTACTTCCTGGCGGTCTCGGGCGGCGGCGACAACGGCGCCTTTGGCGCCGGCCTGATGAACGGCTGGACCGCCGCCGGCAACCGGCCCGAGTTCAAGCTGGTCACCGGTGTCAGCACCGGCGCCCTGATCGCGCCGTTCGCCTTCCTCGGTCCCGAGTACGACGCCGCGCTGCGCGAGGTCTACACGACCATGACGGCCGCCCGTGTCTTCAAGGCGCGCGGCCTCACCGCGGCGCTGTTCGACGACGCGATGGCCGACACGAGCCCGTTGGCCGAGATCATCGCCCGCTACGCCGACGAGAAGATGTTCGCGGCGATCGCCCGCGAGTACAAGGAAGGCCGCCTGCTGCTGATCGGCACGACCGATCTCGACGCCCAGCGGCCGGTGATCTGGAACGTCGGCGCGCTGGCGGCCAGCGGCAAGCCCGAGGCGCTCGACCTGTTCCGCAAGATCCTGCGCGCCTCGGCGGCGATCCCCGGCCTGTTCCAGCCGGTGATGATCGACGTCGAGATCGACGGCCGGAAGTACCAGGAGATGCATGTCGACGGCGGTGCGATCGCCCAGCTGTTCCTCTACCCGGCGTCGGTCGAGAGCGGCCGCTTCACCAAGCGCAAGCGCGTCGCCTACATCATCCGCAACGCCCGGCTCGACCCCGACTGGGCGATGGCCGAGCGGCGCACCGTCAACATCGCCGGCCGGGCAATCGACACCATGCTGTCGGCCAGCGGCCAGAACGACGTGCTGCGCACCTACTTCATCTCGGCGCGCGACGGCGTCGACTACAACCTCGCCTACATCGGCAAGGACTTCGAGGCGCCCAAGAAGGGCGAGTTCGACCAGGCCTACATGAACGCGCTGTACGACTACGGCTTCCGGCAGGCGCAGGCCGGCCGCGAGTGGCACAAGCTGCCGCCGGGCCTGGCCACCACCACCACGACGACGCCGGTGCGGTGATGCGGAAGGAGCGAGGGGACATGGACGAGGAAGCGATGGAACTGCTGGCCCGGCGGGCCGGCCTCGACAAGGCGCTCGCGGAGTATCGCGACGACGTCCGGGCGGCGGCGATGCAGGCGGCCGACGTGGCCGCCAAGATCAAGGCGCCGGCCAGCCCGGCGGCCGAGCCGTGGCCGCCGATGCGCGCCGGGAGGGGCCTGTGACCGACCTGCACTGGCTGACCGTCACGGAGGCGGCCGACAAGATCGCCCGGCAGGAAGTGACCGCCACGGCGCTGACCCAGGCGCTGCTCGATCGCGCCAGCAAGCTCGATCCGCGGTTGAATGCCTACATCACGCTCGATGGCCAGGCGGCGATGGACGCCGCCGAGGACGCCGACCGCGAGGCGGCGGTCGGCCGCCGGCGCGGCCCGCTGCACGGCGTGCCGGTCGGCATCAAGGACATCATCGACGTCGCGGGGCTGGCGACCACCGGCCACTCGAAGATCCTGCAGGGCAACATCGCCACCGCCGACGCGGTGTGCGTCGAGAAGCTGCGCGCCGCCGGCGCCATCGTGCTGGGCAAGCTGTCGACCCACGAGTTCGCGATCGGCGGGCCGAGCTTCGATCTGCCGTGGCCGCCGGCCCGCAACCCGTGGAACACCGACCACCATCCCGGCGGCTCGTCGTCCGGCTCGGGCTCGGGCGTC
>JAIUOX010000123.1 GCA_020160955.1 Pseudomonadota bacterium | reverse complement strand
CCTTCGGCGGCGCCTACGCGGTGCTGGCCTACGTCGCCCAGCAGGCGGTCGAGAACTACCAGTGGGTCACCGCCGGCGAGATGCTCGACGGGCTGGGCATGGCCGAGTCGACGCCCGGCCCGCTGATCATGGTGACGCAGTTCGTGGGCTTCCTCGCGGCGTGGCGATCGCCCGGCGCGCTGCCGCCGCTGGTCGCGGCGACGCTGGGCGGGCTGCTCACCACCTGGGTGACCTTCGTGCCCTGCTTCCTGTGGATCTTCGTCGGCGCGCCCTACGTCGAGGCGCTGCGCCGCAACCGCGCGCTCGCCGCGGCGCTCGGCGCCATCACCGCGGCGGTGGTCGGCGTGATCCTGAACCTCGCCGTCTGGTTCGGCCTGCAGGTCCTGTTCGCCGACCTGCGACCGGTGACGGTGCTGGGCGCGACGCTCGACGTGCCGGTCCTCGCCTCGGCCAACCTGCCGGCGATGGCGCTGGCCTTCGCCTGCGCCGTCGCGATCTTCCGCTTCCGTTTCGGCATGGTGCCGGTGCTGCTGGCCGCCGCGATGGCGGGCATTGTCTACGCGCTGGTGCTATAGAGGGGCCATGACCGAGAACACCACCGCGCTTCCCGACCGCCTGTCGACCAATCCCAAGAGCCCGTTCTACGACGAGGCGCTGCTGACACGCGGCGTCGGCATCAAGTTCGACGGGCAGGAAAAGACCAACGTCGAGGAGTACTGCATCAGCGAGGGCTGGATCCGGGTCGCCGTCGGCAAGACGCTCGACCGCAAGGGCAACCCGCTGACCATCAAGCTCAGCGGCAAGGTCGAGCCCTACTTCGAGAAGTGATGCCGGGTGGGTCGCGGCGCGTCTTCCTGGCCCTCGCGGCGGGCGCCGCGAGCGCCACGGCCATGTCGGCGCGGGCCCAGCCGGTGACGCTGCGCCTCGGCACCGCGACGCCGGGCGGCGGCTTCCCGGTCTACGGCGCGGCGTTCGTCGAGGGCCTGCGGCGCGCCGACCCTGACCTCGCGATCGAGGCGATCAACACCCGCGGCAGCACCGAGAACGTGCCACGGCTCGAGGAAGGCACGCTCGACCTCGCGCTGGTCCAGGGCGAGGTCGTGCACGAGGCGCTGTCCGGCATCGGCCGGCCGCCGGCACGGCTCGACATCGTCACTGCGATGTACCCGACCGCCGGGATGTTCGTGGTGCGGGCCGATTCGCCGGCGCGCGCGATCGCCGACCTGAAGGGCCAGCCGATCGCCTGGGGCGCCCAGGGCTCGGGCCTCGTCATCCTCGGGCGCTACGCGATGGACGGTCTCGGCCTCGACGCGGCGCGCGACTTCCAGCCGGTCTACCTCGAGCGCGCCGGCGACGGTCCGGCGATGGTGCTCGACGGCCGCGTTGCCGCGCTGTGGGGCGGCGGCGCCGGCTGGCCCGGCTTCATGGCCATGGCGAGGAGCGCGCCGGGCGCGCGCTTCATCGCGCCCGACGCCGGCGAGATCGCGCGCATCCTGGCGCGCCACCCGTTCCTGCGCCCGGTCACCCAGCCGGCCGGCAGCTTTCCCGGCCAGGACGCGCCGATCGACTCGGTCGGCTCGTGGAGCTTCGTGCTGTCGCGCCCGGGGCTCGACCCGGCGGTCGGCTACCGGATCGCCCGGGCGCTGCATCGCCTCGAAGGCATGGCCCCGCCGCCGCAACTGGCGGACACCACCGCGCGCAACACCGCGACGGTGGCGCCGCGCGAGCGGCTGCAGCCCGGCGTCGCCCGCTACCTGCGCGAGGCCGGGCTTCTCCCCGCGTAAGCCGCGCGGGCCTCGCCCGGAAAGCCCGACGCGTTTTCGACGTTGGCTCTGGCCCCGGGAAAAATCTGCACTTACGGTGCGGCACCTTTCCCTGGGAGGACAACATCCAATGAAGCGTCTCGTCCTGGCAGTCCTGAGCGTCGCCCTCTCCGGTCCGGCGATGGCCGCCGATCCGGCCGCCATCGCGCGCGGCAAGTACCTGGTCGGCATCTCGGGCTGCAACGACTGCCACACGCCGGGCTACTTCATGGGCAAGCCGGACATGGCGCGCTTCCTCGGCGGTTCCGATGTCGGCTTCGAGATCCCGGGCCTCGGCACGTTCGTCGGCCCGAACCTGACGCCCGACAAGGCGACCGGGCTGGGCAACTGGACCGACGCGCAGGTCCTGGCGGCGCTGCAGAAGGGCCAGCGGCCGGATGGCCGCCTGCTGGCGCCGATCATGCCGTGGCACGCCTTCGCCACGCTGACGCCGCAGGACGCCGATGCCATCGTCGCCTTCCTGCGCAGCCTGCCGCCGGTGTCGAACAAGGTCGCCGGCCCGTTCGGCGCGAGCGAGAAGCCCACCACCTTCGTGATGAAGATCCACCCGCCCGAGGCCAAGTAGGGGGCCTTCCCCCGGCAACGGCGTTGCCCGGGCAACGCCCGTCGTCGAGGACCTCGAGCGCCTTGTCGAGAAGCTGACCGGGATCTTCCTGCCGGGCGCCGGGGAACCATCGGCGGCGTCTCGCGTTTGAAGCGTACGACTTCGGACGTGAGCGATGACCCGGATCGATCTTGCCCTTGTCGCGGGCCTCGCGGTGGCCTTTGCCATCGCCGTGGTCCTGCTCGACGCCGCGCGTCCCGTCGCGGGATCCGCCTCGGCGCCGCGGCTGGAGCGGTCGGCCGCGACGACGGCGTCGGCCGGACCCGATGCCCTGTCGTCGCGTCCCGCGCCGGTGCCGCTGCACCTCAAGCCCCGGCCGGCGTTCGGCAGCGTGACGATCGAGGCGCTGATCGCGGCCGCGGCCAGCGAGGAACCGGGAGGTCCGCTGCCCGAGATCGTCGAACCGACCGATCCCGACGCCCAGGCGGCGCGCGCGGCGGCGGAAGCCGACGGCTACCGCGGCGTGCGCGTGTTGCGCCGCGGCCCCGACGGCAGCTGGCGGGCGTCCGGCCTGCGCGGCCGCACTACGGTCATGCTGACGGTCGATGCCAGCGGCTCGGTGTCGGCCGACTAGGCCAACCCGCTAGCCCGGCCCGCTAGGCCAACCCGTCGATCGTGCGGGCCAGCGCCACGTCGCGGGCGCTGAGACCGCCCGCGTCGTGGGTCGACAGCACGATGTCGACGGTGTTGTAGACGTTGGACCACTCCGGGTGATGGTCGGCCTTCTCCGCCGCCAGCGCGACCCGGCACATGAAGCCCCAGGCCTCGTTGAAGTCGGCGAACTTCAGTTGCCGCCGGATGGCGTCGCGGCCCGGCACCTCCTGCCACTTCGGCAGGCTGGCCAGGGCCGCGGCGCGTTCGGACCCGCTCAACTTGGCGATCATGCATCCTCCGTTCGGTGGGCGAAGCTTGCCTCATTCGCGCCCGGCAGCCTAGGCTCGCCGCAGCTTCAGGAGAGGTCCCCGTGAAACTTGCCCGCCGTTCCGCCATCCTCGCCGCCGCGACCCTCGCGCTGGCCCCGCCGGCCTTCGCCCAGAAGCAGGCCGACACGCTGCGCATCCTGTTCAACGACTCGGTGCCCAACATCGACATGTACTTCAACAGCCAGCGCACCGGGCTGATCCTGGCGCACCAGGCCTGGGACATGCTGGTGCACCGCGACCCGGCGACCTTCGAGATCAAGCCGGCGCTGGCCACCGACTGGAAGTTCACCGACGACTCGACCCTCGACCTGACGATCCGGCAGGGCGTGAAGTTCCACGACGGCTCGACGCTGTCGCCCGACGACGTCGTCTACACGATCAACATGGCGGCCAATCCCGACAGCAAGGTGGCGACGCCGTCGAACTACGCCTGGATCGACAAGGCGGAGAAGACCGGCGACTGGACCGTGCGCATCAAGATGAAGAAGCCGACGCCGGCGGCGCTCGAGTACCTCGCCATGGTGACGCCGATCCATCCCAAGGCGTACCGCGAGAAGGTCGGGCCCGAGGAATTCGCGAAGAAGCCGGTCGGCGCCGGTCCCTACAGGATCGTCAAGAATGAGCAGGCCAAGGAAGTCGTCTACGAGCGCTTCGACGACTACTGGGCGGGCTCGCCCAAGGGCAAGCCGGCGATCAAGACGCTGCACGTGCGCTTCGTGCCCGACCTCGCCACCAGCATGACCGAGCTGCTCTCGCAGCGCGCCGACTGGATCTGGAACATCAATCCCGACCAGGCCAACGACGTGAACCGCATGCCCTTCCTGCAGGCCGTGCGCCAGGAATCGATGCGCGTCGGCTACCTGTCGATCGACGCGGCCGGCCGCTCCGGCGCCGGCAACCCGCTGACCAACCAGAAGGTGCGGCAGGCGATCTGGCACGCCATCAACCGCCAGGAGATCGCCGACAAGCTGGTCCAGGGCGGCAGCCGCGTGCCGGTCGCGCCGTGCTTCCCGACCCAGTTCGGCTGCGACGCCGACGCCGCGGTGAAGTACCCCTACGACCCGGCCAAGGCCAAGGCGCTGCTGGCCGAGGCGGGCTTCCCGAACGGCTTCGAGATCGAGCTGGTGACCTATGTCCAGCCGACCAGCTGGACCGCGGCGATGCAGAACTACCTCCAGGCGGTCGGCATCAAGCCGAAGATCACCCAGCTCCAGGTCGCGGCGGCGATCGCCAAGGCGTGGAAGGGCGAGAACCCGCTCTACCACGGCAGCTGGGGCAGCTACTCGATCAACGACGTGTCGGCGATCTTCCCGGTGATGTACGGCGGCGGCAACGACGACTACGCGCGCGATCCCGAGCTGACCAAGCTCGTGGAGGCCGGCGGCGCCACCGCCGACCAGGCCAAGCGCAAGGCGAACTACTCGGCGGCGATCAAGCTGATGACCGAGAAGGCCTACTGGCTGCCGCTGTTCACCTACGTGAACACCTATGCCTTCTCCAAGCAGCTCGAGTTCAAGACCTTCCCGGACGAGCTGCCGCGCTTCTACTTCGCCAAGTGGAAGTAGGGGGCGAAGTGGAAGTAGGGACCTAGACCAGCAGGCACTCGACCCCGCCGCCCGGCCTGTCCTTGAAGGCCGGGGTCTCGACCGCGCAGCGCGGTTCGGCGACGGGACAGCGCGGATGGAAGCGACAGCCCGGCGGGATGTTCGCCGGGTCGGGCAGGGTGTCGCCCAGCCCGACGTCGGGCACGCCCTGGCCGGGCTCCGGCGTCAGCACCGAGGCGAGCAGCGCCTTGGTGTAGGGATGCTCGGGCGCGCGGAACAGCCGCTCGACCGGCGCGCGCTCGACGAAGCGGCCGAGATACATCACCGCCACCTCGCTCGCGACGTGCTCGACGACCGCGAGGTTGTGGCTGATGAACAGGTAGGTCAGGCCGAGGTCGCGGCGCAGCTCGGACAGCAGGTTCAGGATCTGCGCCTGCACCGACACGTCGAGCGCGCTGGTCGGCTCGTCGCACACCACGATGCGCGGCCGCAGCACGAGGGCGCGGGCGATCGCCACGCGCTGGCGCTGGCCGCCCGACAGCTCGCTGGGCAGGCGGCGGCCCATCTCCGGCGTCAGGCCGACCCGGGCCAGCATCTCGTCGACCCGCCGCGTCACCTCGGCGCGGTCGATCGTGCCCTGCGCGCGCAGCGGCATGGCGACGATGTCGCGCACGCGGGCCAGCGGGTTGAGCGAGGCGAACGGGTCCTGGAAGACCGGCTGGATCAGGCGGGCGCGGGCGCGGCGGTCCATGTGGACGACCCGCTGGCCCTCGACCGCGATGTCGCCGGCGCTGGGCTCGAGCAGGCCGAGGATCAGGCGGGCCAGCGTGGACTTGCCGCAGCCCGACTCGCCCACGATGCCCAGCACGCCGCCGGCCGGGACGGCGAACGAGATGTCGTCGACCGCCACGACGTGCCGGTCGGCGCCGAACAGCCCGCCCTTCACGCGGAAGGTCTTGCGGACGTTGCGGACCTCGATCGCGCTCTTGCCCTCTGCGCTCATTCCCTGTGCGCTCATGCGGGCAACCGGCACAGGAAGTCGTGGGAGGCCGAGGCGCTGCGGCGCGGCACGGCGCCGGCGCAGGTCGCGTCGGCGAAGTCGCAGCGGTCGCGGAAGGCGCAGCCCTCGAAGCCCGCGCCGATCCGCGGCACCGTACCGGGGATCGAGCCCAGCGGCTCGTCACGCCTCGTGCGGCCGGGAATCGGCACGCAGCGCAGCAGGCCCTGCGTGTAGGGATGCTTCGGGTTGGCGAACAGCTCGGCGGTCGGCGCGCTCTCGACGACCTCGCCGGCGTACATCACGGAGACGCGGTGGGCGACGCGGGCGACGATGCCGAGGTCGTGGGTGATCAGCAGCATGCCGAGCCCGAGGTCGCGCTGCAGCCCGGCCAGCAGGCGCAGGATCTGCGCCTGCACCGTGACGTCGAGCGCCGTGGTCGGCTCGTCGGCGATCAGCAGCCGCGGCTCGCACATCAGAGACATCGCGATCATCACGCGCTGGCGCAGGCCGCCCGACAGCTGGTGCGGGAACTGGCCGAGCCGCAGGCCCGGCGCGGTGATGCCGACGCGGGCCAGCAGGTCGGCGGCGCGGTCGGTGGCGACGCGCTGCGACGCCTTCTTGTGACGCCGCAGCACCTCGGTCATCTGCGAGCCCACCGTGTAGGCCGGGTTCAGCGAGGTCATTGGCTCCTGGAAGATCATCGCCATGGCGTTGCCGCGCAGCTCGGCCATGCCGCGGTCGGACAGGCCGACGAGGTCGCGGCCCTCGAAGGCCAGCCGCCGGGCGCTACGCCGCGCGCCGCGCGCCAGCAGGTTCATGACGGCCAGCGCCGACACCGATTTGCCGCAGCCCGACTCGCCCACCAGGCAGTGGGTCTCGCCGCGCTCGACCGTGAGCGACGCGCCGCGCACCGCGGCGGTGCCGCCGAAGCCGACTTCCAGGCCCTCGACCTCGAGCAGGGCGCTCATGCCGCCAACCTCACGCCGACCTCGCGCCGAACAGGTCGCGCAGCCCGTCGCCCAGCAGGTTGATGCCGAGCACCAGCACGAACAGCGCGACGCCGGGGATCACGATCACCCACGGGCTGAAGAACATGTAGTCCTTGGCCTCGGCGATCATCAGGCCCCACGACGGCAGCGGCGGCGGCACGCCCAGCCCGAGGAACGACAGCGCCGCCTCGAGCAGGATGGCGAGCGCGATCTCGAGCGTCGCCACGACGACGAGGTGGCTGGCGATGTTGGGCAGCACCTCGCCCGCCAGGATGCGCAGGCGCGAGCAGCCGGCGCACCACGCCGCGGCGACGAAGTCGAGGTTGCGGACCTGCATGGTGGTCGATCGCGCGACCACGGCGAAGCGGTCCCACAGGAGCGCGCCCAGCGTGATCACCAGCAGCGTCATCGAGCTGCCGAGCAGGCCGACCACCGCCAGCGCCACCAGCACGACCGGGATCGACAGCCGGGTGGTGATCGCGAACAGCACGGCGTCGTCGACCTTGCCGCCGAGGAAGCCGCCCAGCACGCCCATCGCGATGCCGATCACCGCCGACACCACGGTGACGGTGACGCCGATCATCATCGAGATGCGGCAGCCCCAGATCAGGCGGGACAGGTAGTCGCGGCCGAGCTGGTCGGTGCCGAGCAGGTGGTCGGGGCTGCTGCCCTGCATCCAGAAGGGCGGCAGCAGGCGCTTGCCGAGGTCCTGCAGGAACGGGTCGTGCGGCACCAGCAGCGGCGCGAACACCGCGCAGACCATGGCCAGGCCGACGATCACGGCGCCGATCCAGGTGCTGGCGCTGCGCCAGCCGCGGCGCGGCCCGGCGGAGACGGCGACGGCGCTCACCGGCAGGGCCTCATCCGCGCAGCCTCGGGTCGAGCACGGCGTTCATCAGGTCGGCCAGCATGGTCAGCGCGATGTAGATCACCGCCAGCACCAGCACCACCGCCTGGACCACCGGGAAGTCGTTCTTGCCGATGCTTTCCCACGCGAGGAAGCCGACGCCGTGCAGGGCGAACACCTGCTCGATGACGATCGAACCGCCCAGCATGAAGCCGAGCTGGACCGCGGCGATCGCCACCACCGGGATGGCGGCGTTGCGCAGCGCGTGCTTGAGCAGGATCGAGGCGCGCGACAGGCCCTTGGCGCGGGCGGTGCGGATGTAGTCCGAGCCCAGCGCCTGGATCATGCCGGCGCGGGTCAGGCGGGTCAGCGCGGGAATGGCCGAGAAGGCCAGCACGATGCCGGGCATCACGTAGTGCTGCCACGAGCCGGTGCCGGAGATCGGCAGCCAGCCGAGCTGCAGGCCGAGCACGATCATCAGGATGAGGCCCAGCCAGAACGACGGCATGGCCTGGCCGAGCAGCGCCACCACCTGCACGGCGCGGTCGAAGCCGGTGTTCTCGCGCACCGCCGCCAGGATGCCGAGCGGCAGCGAGACGAGGAGGGCGATCACCAGGCCGGTCAGGCCGAGCGTCACGGTCACCGGCATGCGCTCGGCGATCAGGTTGGAGACGCGGGTCTTGAAGAAGTAGCTCTCGCCGAGGTCGCCGGTCGCCGCGCGCGTCACCCAGTCGAAGAACTGGGCGACCAGCGGGCGGTCGAGGCCATAGGCCTTGCGCACCGCCTCGACGTCGGCCTGCGTCGCGTTGGGACCGGCGATCGAGATCGCGAGATCGCCCGACAGTCGGGTGAGCACGAACGCCAGCGTCATCACGGTCATCGTGACGAGCAGGGCGACGACCAGTCGGCGGACCAGGAATTGCAACATGCGGGTCGAAAGCTTAGTGCGGATCGCGGGCCAAGGCGACCACGCGAATCGCGCGCCAATCGCCCCGTCGTCGGTCGTGCCGGCCGGTCACAGATTCGCCCACTGACTCCCCTTGGCGGGCGGCCCGTCGTCCTATATGGGGGAGTCATGCCGGTCTTCACGAACCCGCGGCGCATGCCCTGCTTCGGCATCGCGCCCACCTTGGAGGACTTCGAGGCCATCGCCGCCGAAGCGCTGGCGACGATCCCCGAGGAATTCCGCCGGCACGTCGGCAACGTCCGCATCCAGGTCGACGACTTCCCGTCCGACGAGGTCGAGAAGCAGATGGACCTCGAGACGCCGTTCGACCTGCTCGGTCTCTACCAGGGCGTGTCGATGATGGAGAAGGGCGTCGGCCACGTCGCCAACGACATCGACCGCATCTTCCTCTATCGCCGGCCGATCCTCGACTACTGGTGCGAGTCGGGCGAGGACCTGCCGCACATCGTGCGCCACGTGCTGATCCACGAGATCGGCCACCACTTCGGCCTGTCCGACGACGACATGGAAGCGATCGAGGCGCGGGCCGAGGAAGAATCGCAGCGCGTCCAGCCGGGCGCCTGACGGTCAGGCCGGCGCGACGCGCCGCAGCCCGGGCACGCGGTAGCGGCCCTCGATCAACTCATCGCCGGGTTCGTAGGCCCGCAGCACCAGCCGCAGGTCGCCGCGCGCCGTCGGCAGCCAGTTGCTCGCCGCCTCGCCGGCCGGCGGCGTCGCCTGCAGGTACAGCGTGAGGCCGCCATCGGCATCGCGACGCAGGCCCGGCGTGCGGTCGCCGATCGCGTAGCGCCCGATCGGGTTCTCGACGAAGCGGGCGCGCCCGTCGGCGGCCAGCGCGTAGGCCGACAGCGACCAGAAGGCGCCGGCCGGCGGCAGGCCGTCGGCCGGGAAGACGAGGCGATAGGCATGGGCGCCCGACAGCGGCCGGCCCTCGGCGTCGGCGTCGCACGACACGTAGACCGCCTCGGCCGGCTCGAGCGCGCCCAGCCCGACCAGCGCGGTCGCCGCGCGGTAGAGAAAATCGTCGCCGAAGTTGCCGAGGTGGCGCTGGCCATAGCGCCAGCCGTCGATCGTCCGGCCGCTGCCGCCGCGCGCCGCGGCGCGGATGTCGGCGTGACCCTGCGCCACGCCGGCCAGCACGGCGCGGCGCTCGCCCTCGGAAAAGGCGCGCCGGTCGAAGCGCCGTCCCGGCCGCAGCCGGAGCGGCGCCAGCGTCTCCAGCATCGCGCGGTCGCGTTCCGCCAGCGGGCTCTCGCCCAGCGCGGCGAGGCCGGCGTCGAACAGGTCGAGCGGGTCGGCGGGGTGCGGCGCCGGCCAGTCGGCCACCGGCTCGGCCGGCGCGACGGTGCGGTAGCGCATCAGCTCGCCCGACTCGAGGATGCGCCGCTCGTTGCGCATGTCGGGCGTCTCGAGCAGCGCGCGGGCCTGCAGGATGCGGGCGCGGTCGACCTCGTCCGGCGCGTCGACCAGGATGCGCCCCAGCAGCCACACCGAGTTGGTCGGCGCACGCACCAGCCGGACCTCGAACGACGGGTCGCCGCGCCAGCCCGGCCCGACGATCATGTGGGTCGGCGGGGCGCCGCCGTACAGGCGATGGCTGACATAGGCGATGTTGTTGCTGAACAGGTCGAGGAACGCGTAGCAGTAGTAGAGGTCGCCGACCGGCGGCACGGTCAGGAACATCGGCTCGGTCGCGAGGTCGAGCCACGCCGTCGAGTAGAGCGTGTCGCTGTTGGGCGTCGAGACCGCCTGCAGCCGGTGATCGGCCAGCTGCGTGACGTGGCGGAACCGGTTGAGCCGCTGGCGCTGCGGGTTGCTCTCGTCGACCGTCGCGCGCCAGCGCAGCCGGACCATCTCGTAGACCGGGAACAGCCAGATCGTGGCGCGCCGCGCCAGCTCCTGCAGCGACGCCTCCTGGGCGAGCGCCGGCGCGGCCAGCGCGCCGGCCGACGCCAGCAGGAGGCGGCGGCGCCTCACGCCGCGCGGCCCCGCTGGCGGCGCCGCGCCGCGACGAAGGCGGCGGCCTCGCGCCACGGCTCGATCGTCCAGAACGAGCGCGCGCGGCCCGACGGCGAGGCCAGCACGAAGGCGACCGCGCCTTCCAGCAGCTCGACCTGGCGGCCGTAGGCGGGGGCGCGCCGGCCGAGCGCCAGCGACGCGGCGTTCTTGCTGGTGAAGGCGATGGCGGCGGGCCGGAAGCGCCGCAGCTTGGCGTGCAGCGCGGCGGCGTCCATCGCCTGCGGGCTGAGCTCGTGGTCCGAGCCGTACTCGGTCTTGTTGAGGTCGGTCAGGCCGATGCCCAGCGCCAGCAGCTCGGGCCAGCGCTGCGGCGCGAAGCGCTCGGGCGTCAGCCCGACCGCGTGCAGGGTCGGCCAGAAGGCGTTGCCGGGATTGGCGTAGTAGGCGCGCGCCCGGAACGAGGCCGGGCTGGGCGCGGTGCCGCAGAACACCAGGTCGAGGCCCGGCGCGAGCAGGTCGGGGACGAGCGCGTCACTCCGGCTTGATGCCCGCGGCACGGATCACCTCGCCCCAGCGCTTGTGCTCGGCCTTGATGAAGGCGTCGACCTTGTCGAGCGGCAGGAAGCCCGGCTCGAAGCCGCCCTGCTTCATGCTGGCGATCACCTCGGGCTCCTTGAGCGCCCGCTCGGTGGCGAGCTTCAGCTTCTCCTTGATCTTGGCCGGCGTGCCGGTCGGCACCGCCCACAGCGACCACGAGGTCACGACGAGGTCGGGATAGCCCGCCTCGGCGAAGGTCGGCGTGTCGGGCAGCACCGACGAACGCTCGGCGCCGGTGGTGGCGATCGGCTTCAGCTTGCCGGCGCTGACCTGGCCCATCAGCGAATCGATGTTGGAGATGCAGAGCGGCAGGTGGCCGGCCAGCACGTCGGCCGCCGCCGCGGCGGCGCCGCGGTAGCTGACGAAGGTGAGGTCGGTGCCGGTGCGCTGCTTGAACAGCTCCATGGTCAGCGACGGCGAGGTGCCGAGACCCGACGAGCCGTAGGAATACTTGCCGGGTTCCTTCTTGGCCGCCTCGATCAGCTTGGGGATCGTGTCGTAGGGAAAGCCCGGCTTGCAGCACAGCAGGTTGGGCTGGGTGCCGATCCACACCACCGTCTCGAGGTCGGTGAAGGCGTTGTAGGCCGGCCGCGCGTAGAGATGCGGCACCAGCGCGTGGCTGCCGATGTTGCCGAGCAGCACCGAGTAGCCGTCGGGCGGCGACTTGGCGACGTTGTCGGCGGCGATCGAGCCGCCGGCGCCGGTGCGGTTCTCGACCACGAACGACTGGCCGAGATAGTCCGACAGCTTGGCCGACAGGCGACGCGCGATGTTGTCCTGCGATCCGCCCGGCGTGAACGGGCAGACCACGCGCACCGAGCGCGTCGGCCAGTCGTCTCCCTGCGCGCGCGCCGGCAGGGCGCCGGCCAGCGGCAGCGACGCGAGCGTCAGGGCCAGTTGGCGTCTCTTCATTGCTTAGTCCCTTTGCAGACCCGATTTCTCTCCCCGGGGCGCGATGATGCATGCTTGTCCGGCCTTCGTCATCGGGCATGATGGCGGCAGGAGGAAACGAAGACGTGAGAACCATCGACCCCGCCGACGAGGCGCAGCTACTGGCCACCATCGACCGCTGGATCGCCCGCGAGGTGGCGCCGCGCGTCAAGGAATTCGACCATGCCGACCGCTGGCCCGCCGAGATCGTCGAGCAGATGAAGGCGCTCGGCCTGTTCGGCGCGACGGTCAGCCCGGAATACGGCGGCCTCGGCCTGCCGGCCCGGACCTACGCCGAGATCGTGATGCGGATCTCGGCCGTCTGGATGGCGATCACCGGCATCTTCAACTCGCACCTCATGCTGGCGCTGGCGATCGAGAAGTTCGGGACCGAACCGCAGCGCCGTCACTGGCTACCGCGGCTGGCCTCGGGCGAGATCCGCGGCGGCCTGGCGCTGACCGAGCCGGATGCCGGCACCGACCTGCAGGCGATCCGCCTGACGGCACGGCGCGAGGGCGACCACTACGTGCTGAACGGCACCAAGACCTGGATCTCCAACGGCGTCGAGGGCCACGCCTTCGCGCTGCTGGTCAAGACCAACCCCGAGGCATCGCCGCGCTACTCCGGCATGAGCCTGTTCATCGCGCCCAAGGGCCCGGGCTTCCGGGTCGGCCGCAAGCTCGAGAAGCTGGGCTACCACGCGATCGATTCGGGCGAGCTGATCTTCGAGGACTACCGCGTGCCGGCCGACCACCTGATCGGCGAGGTCGAGGGCCGCGGCTTCACCCAGGTGGCGGGCGGGCTGGAGCTCGGCCGCATCAACGTCGCGGCGCGCGGCGTCGGCATCGCGGAGGGCGCGCTCAGCCTCGCCACCCGCTACTCGACGATCCGCCACACCTTCGGCAAGCCGATCTGCGAGCACCAGGCGATCCAGCTCAAGCTCGGCGAGATGGCGACCCGCGCGCGGGCGGCGCGGCTGCTGACGCTCGACGCCGCCGATGCGTTCGACCGCGGCGAGCGCTGCGACCTGCAGGCCGGCATGGCCAAGTACTTCTCGTCCGAGGCGGCGCTCGAGAACAGCGTCGAGTCGATGCGCATCCACGGCGCCTACGGCTACTCCAAGGAATACGACATCGAGCGGCTGTACCGCGACGCGCCGCTGACCTGCATCGGCGAGGGCACCAACGAGATGCAGCGCATCATCATCGCCAAGCAGTGGATCAGGCGGCACGCCGAGCTGTGAACCCGCTCGCAGGCATCCGCGTCCTGACGCTGGAGCAGTTCGGCGCCGGGCCCTACGGCACGATGTTCCTCGCCGAACTGGGCGCCGAGGTCATCAAGATCGAGGCGCCGGACGGCGGCGATCCCTCGCGCCAGGTCGGGCCGCACCGGCTCGGGCCGAACGACAGCGAGTACTTCCAGGCCTGGAACCTCGGCAAGAAGAGCGTGACGCTGGACCTCAAGTCGGCCGACGGCCGGCGCGCCTTCGAGGCGCTGGTGCGCACCGCCGACTGCGTGGTCAACAACCTGCGCGGCACGCAGCCGGCCAAGCTCGGCATCGACTACGCCCACCTGTCGGCGATCAAGCCGTCGATCGTCTGCCTGCACATCTCCGCCTACGGCCGCGCCGGCCCGCGCGCCGATTGGCCGGGCTACGACTTCCTGATGCAGGCCGAGGCCGGGCTGATGGAGCTGACCGGCGAGCCGGACGGCCCGCCAACACGGGTCGGCGTCTCGATGATCGACAGCATGAGCGGCCTGACCGGCATCGTCGGTCTTTTGAGCTGCCTGCTGCGCGCCCGCACTACCGGGCAGGGCTGCGACGTCGACACCTGCCTCTACGACGTCGCCATGCACCAGCTCACCTATCCGGGCCTCTGGTACCTCAACGAGGGCGATGTCTCGCCACGGGTGCCGCGCAGCGCGCATCTTTCGCTGGCGCCGGTCCAGACCTTCCCGACGAAGGACGGCTGGATCTTCATCATGTGCATGACCCAGAAATTCTGGCTGAACCTGTGCGGGGTGATCGGGCGGGGCGATCTCCTGGCGGACCCGCGCTTTCCCGATCCCAACATGCGGGCGAAGAATCGCGCGGCCATGTCGGCGGAACTCGACGCGACCTTCCGCACGCGCACGACCGCCGAGTGGCTGGCGGCCATGAACGGGCTATTGCCCGCGGCGCCGGTCCATCGGCTGGATCAGGCGCTCGACAGCGCATTCGCACGGGGGACCGGCATGGTCTCCGCCGTCCCGCATCCGGTGAAGGGCGAGCTGCGCGTCCTTGCCAATCCCCTGCGCATCGACGGCGAGCGGCTGGCGCAATCCGCCTGTTCGCCGCTCGGCGCCGACAACGACGCATTGCTGGGCAAGTCATGAAACTTCAGGGCATCAAGGTCCTCGATCTCTCCTGGTTCCTGCCGGGCCCGTATCTCACCACCTCGATGGCCGACCACGGCGCCGAGGTGATCAAGGTCGAGCCGCCGGGCGAGGGCGATCCCGGCCGACACATCCTGCCGCCCGACCAGCGCACCTCGGTGTTCTTCCGCAATATGGGTCGCGGCAAGAAGAGCGTCGTGCTCGATCTCAAGAGCGAGCAAGGCCGCGCCGATCTCTTCCGCCTCGCCTGCGAGGCCGACGTGCTGGTCGAATCGTTCCGGCCCGGCGTCGCCGCGCGCTTCGGCATCGGCTACGACGCCGTCGCCGCGAAGAA
>JAIUOX010000122.1 GCA_020160955.1 Pseudomonadota bacterium | reverse complement strand
GTCGTCGACCCGGTCGAGGTGAAACACCACGGCTTCATTGTGGACCTTCAGGTACTTCTGCAGCGACCTGATGGCATCGCCGAGCGTCGCTTCCTCCCGCAGCAGCATGCCGACGGGGCCTGTAATCGAAACCTGGCGGGTCTCGGCCAGCCGCACGGCAAACGTTTCCACGCCCGACTTCGCGGCGGCGAGTTCCAGCATTTCGGCAACGGCTCGGGCGGGAATCCGAAATTCGGGATCGACCAGCGCCCGGGGATCGATCCCCGCCGCGGCGATCAGGGCGTCGACCTGCAATCCGAGCGAACGTGCCAGTTCAGGCACTCCGTTCATGGCCGCACTGCGCATCAGTTCCGTCATGAAGGTCGCGAATCCAGATTGTCTCGAAGTGTCCCAAAATGTCCAAGTTTTCGGGATGACTTGTCAAACCAGCCGATTGCTTCCGCCCTAGGGTCGCCTTGCCAGACGAGGAGAGGCCCGATGTATTTCACAGACGATTCACTTTTCCCCGAGAACATGCAGCCGCTGATCATCACCGCCGCGCCCTTCGGCCCGGAGTGGCTGCCCGGCGACGCCGACATCCCGGTGAGCTGGGACGAACAGGTCCAGAAGGCGGTCGACTGCTACAACGCCGGCGCCACCATGCTGCACGTCCACGTGCGCGACCCCCAGACCGGCCAGGGATCTTCCAACTTCGAGCAGTACAATTACTTCATCGGCCGCCTGCGCCAGGCGGTGCCGAAAATGATCCTGCAGGTCGGCGGCTCGATCTCTTTCGCGCCGCATACCGCCGAGGCCAAGGCCAAGTGGCTGGACTACGACACCCGCCACATGCTGACCGAGCTCGATCCCAAGCCGGACTGCGTCACCGTCACCACCGGCACCTCGCTGTGGGACGTCACCCAGGCCTTCGTGCCGGACGACGTCAAGGGCACCCACCTCGACGACCCCGCCGTGCAGGCCGCGTGGGCCGACATGGTGGTCGACTCGACGTCCAAGTTCTATATCGAGCACCTGAAGCGGCTCACGGCGCACAAGATCCAGCCGTACTTCGTGCCGGGCCACGTCCACCAGCTCGAGATCATCGAGCGGCTGCTGCGCGCCGGCATCTACAAGGGGCCGCTGAACCTCGCGATCTGCGGCTACGGCGGCGGCACGATGGGCCGCAACCCTTATGACTGGATGGAGGCGCTGCGGCGGACGCCGCACGGCGCCAGCACCGTGTGCTTCTGGAGCAGCATGCGCGGCAACATCGCGATCCAGAACCTCGGGCTGATCCTCGGCGCCCATGTTCGAGTCGGCAACGAGGACAACCTCTGGGACATGCACAAGAAGCGCTGGGAGTCGGTGAAGCAGGTCGAGTGGGCGGTGAAGATGGCCGAGGGCTTCGGCCGCAAGATCGCGACCGCCGAGGAAGCGCGCGAGATGATGAAGCTCGGCGTCTGGTACGACACCGCCGAGGAGACCCTGTTCAAGCTCGGCCTGCCGCCGAACCGGCCGCAGGGCTACACCGGCTTCATGAGCTACGACACCGACGGCCGCCTGCCCAAGCCGGCCGGCACCAAGTCCAGCCCCGTCAGCATCCTGTAGCGCCGCCCCATGGCGACGACCGAACCGACCGGGGGGCCGTGGGACGACACGGCCCTCTCGCGGCTGCGCGACTGGGACCCGGCCTGGGCCACCCTGTGCGCGACCATGACGAACGACCCCTGGGGGAGCGGCGTGCTGCCGCGCAAGTTCGTCGAGTTGGTGGGGGTGGCGCTCAACGCCGCCTGCACCAATCTCAATCCCGACGGCACCCGCCGTCACATCCGCGCGGCGCTGGCCGCGGGGGCGACGCGCGACGAGATCGCGATGATCCTGAAGATGGCCTCGGTGATGGCCCTCCATTCCTGCAGCCTCGGCGCCCCGATCCTGCTGGAGGAGGCCAGGGCGGCGGGTGTCGCGGCAGCGCCGCGCGCGGAAGGACCGACGCCGGCCTGCGACCGCATGCGCGCGGCCGGGCAGTGGAATGTCGCGTGGGACCCGTTCTTCGCGCTCGACCCGCAATGGACCGAGGAGTTCATGGCGACCGGGGTCGGCATCTACGCCAGCAAGGTCTTCACGCCGAAGGAGATCGAACTGCTGAGCATCGCCTTCGACGCCTCCTACACGCACATGTACGCGCCCGGTACCCGCCGCCACATCCGCGGCGCGCTGGCCGCCGGCGCGACGGTCGAGGAGATCATGGAGGTGCTGAAGCTGTGCGTTGCCCAAGGCGTGCAAGCCTGCAATCTTGGGGTGCCGATCCTCGACGAGGAACTGGCGCGTGCAGGACGAGCGGAGACGACGCGATGAGCAGTGAACGGGCGCAGCACCTGAAGGAAAAGGCGATCGAGGAAGTCCGCTCCTTCCTGATCATGGCGGTGTACCTGTGGTTCGTGTTCTCGCTGATGCTGCTGAACGAGGCCATCATCCTCAAGAAGCCCAGCATCAACTTCCTCGCCCAGGGCTTCGCGATCGTCAACGCGCTGGTGCTGGCCAAGGTCATGCTGATCGCCGACGACCTCGGCTTCGGCCGCCGGTTCGACGACAGGCCGCTGATCGTGCCGATCCTCTACAAGTCGGTGCTGTACGCGCTGCTGTTCGTGCTCGCGCACGAGCTCGAGCACTACCTGGTGGCCTGGTTCAACGGCAAGCTGCAGTCCTTCACCCTGCCGACCGTCGGCGGCGGCAGCTGGGCCGGCGCGGCCTGCGTCTGGGCGGTGATGACGGTGTCGCTGATGCCGTTCTTCGCCATCCGCGAAATCTCGGCCCTGGTCGGCAAGGGCCGCGTCTGGCGCCTGATGGTGGTTCCCGGCGCGCGCGCTGCCTTCGCGGCGGAAGAGGCCCAGCGCAAGGCGGCCTGAAGCGATGAAGATCGAGGCGCTGCGCACGCCGGACGACCGCTTCGACGGGCTGCCGGGCTACGGCTTCGCGCCGCACTACGTCAGCGACCTGCCGCGCTGCGTCGGGCTGCGGATGCACTACCTCGACGAAGGTGGACCGGGCGAGCGCGTCGCGCTCTGCCTGCATGGCCAGCCGACCTGGAGCTACCTCTATCGCCGCATGATCCCGGGCCTCGTGGCCGCCGGCTACCGCGTGGTCGCGCCCGACCTGTTCGGCTTCGGCCGCTCCGACAAGCCGGTCCACGAGGCGATCTACACCTTCGAGTTCCACCGCGAGGCGCTGATCGCCTTCGTGCGGGCCCTCGACCTGCGCCGCATCACCCTGGTCTGCCAGGACTGGGGCGGGCTGCTCGGCCTCACGCTGCCGATGGAACTGCCGAGCCGTTTCGAGGGCCTGCTGGCGATGAACACGACGCTCGGCACCGGCGACCGTCCGCTCGGCCAGGGCTTCCTCGACTGGCGCGCCTGGAACAACGCCAATCCCGACATGCCGGTCGGCAAGCTGATGGCGCGCGCCTGCCCGCACCTCTCGCCCGCCGAGGCGGCGGCCTACGACGCGCCGTTTCCCGACGCGACGTTCAAGGCCGGCGTGCGCCGCTTCCCCAACCTCGTGCCCGACCATCCCGAGGCCGAGGGCGCGGCGATCTCGCGGCGGGCCCGCGACTGGTGGCGCACCACGTGGACGGGCAAGACCGCGATGGCGGTCGGCATGACCGACCCCGTGCTGGGGCCGCCGGTGATGGCGGACCTGCGCGCCGAGATCCGGGGCTGTCCGCCACCGGTCGAGATCGTCGCCGCGGGACACTTCGTGCAGGAGTGGGGCGGGGACGTGCTGAAGGGCGCGCTGCCGCTGTTGCGCTAGCCGGGTTCGCCCTTGAGACGGGCGACCTCTTCTTCCAGCTCGCGGATGCGCTGGGCCAGCCGGTCGACGGCGGGCGCGATCTCGGCCTCGGCGTAGCGCGCGGTGATGTGCTGCTGGCAGTTCACGTCCCACGCCTCGATCGTGAACACGATGGCGCGCTGCGGGCGGGCCTTGTAGGCGGGGTCGACCAGCCGCTCCATCAGCTCGACGTCGTCCTCGATGACCCGCGCGCGGCCCCACAGCTTGACCCGCTGCTTGGTGGCGAAGTGCAGGACGAAGAGGTGGGCGCGGTCGTTCTCGGCGAGATGGCCGAGCGTGATGTACTGCCGGTTGCCGGCGAAGTCGGCGAAGGCCAGCGTGTGCGTGCCGATCGTCTTGATGAAACCCGGCGGGCCGCCGCGGTGCTGGACGTAGGGCCGGCCCTCGGCGTCGGCGGTGGCGAGGAAGCAGGTGTCGATGACTGCGAGGAACTGGCGGAGGTCGTCGGTGATCTCCGTCTTCCACTCGCGGTCCTCGAACAGGACCCGGGACCCCAGACGCTTCTGTTCCGCCTTCACCGAGGCCGAGAACATCACGTCTTCGGGGTCGGCCATGGTGCTACCCCAGCTTCTTGCCCAGCCGTCCGGCCAGGTCCTGGATGTACTGCCAGGCCACGCGGCCCGAGCGCGAGCCGCGCGTCACCGACCATTCGACCGCCTCGCGGCGCAACTGGTCGGCCGGCAGGTCGAGGCCGTAGTGGCGGCAGTAGGCCTCGATCATGGCGAAGAAGGTGTCCTGGTCGGCGTTGTGGAAACCCAGCCACAGGCCGAACCGGTCGCTCAGCGAGACCTTCTCCTCGACCGCCTCGGACGGGTTGATCGCCGTCGAGCGCTCGTTCTCGATCATGTCGCGCGGCATCAGGTGGCGGCGGTTCGAGGTGGCGTAGAACACGACGTTCTCCGGCCGGCCCTCGATGCCGCCGTCGAGCACCGCCTTGAGCGACTTGTAGGCGGCGTCCTGGCCGTCGAACGACAGGTCGTCGCAGAACACCACGAAGCGGCGCTTCGAGCCGCGGATGCGGCCCAGCAGGGCGGGCAGGGACGGGATGTCCTCGCGGTGGATCTCGACCAGGGCCAGCGGGCCCGGCGGGCCGCCCAGCTCGCGGTTCACATGGGCGTGGACCGCCTTCACGATCGAGCTCTTGCCGGCGCCGCGCGAGCCCCAGAGCAGGGCGTTGTTGGCCGGCAGCCCGCGGGCGAAGCGGCGGGTGTTCTCGAGCAGGATGTCCTTCTGCTGCTGGATGCCCTGCAGCAGGCCGAGGTCGACCCGGTTGACCTTGGGCACCGCCTCGAGGCGGTGGCCGGTGGCGTGCCAGACATAGGCCTCGGCCTCGTCGATGGTCGCGGTCGGCGGAGCGGGAGGGGCCAGCCGGTCGAGGGCTTCGGCGATGCGCGTAAGGGTAGCTTTGAGGTCCTGGTCCATGGTTGCCGGCCGCCAAAAAGGGGGGGACCATACGCTTCCGCACTTGCGTTGCAAAGCGGGGCGGGGCCGCTATAGTCCGCGCGCTTTTTCGGCGGCCGGAAAGGGATCGGAGCGCAGCATGTTCATTTCACAGGCGTGGGCCCAGGCGGGCGGTGCGGGCGGCGGCGATTTCCTCGTCCAGCTGTTCCCGCTGATCCTGATCTTCGTCGTCTTCTATTTCCTCCTGATCCGGCCGCAGCAGGCCAAGATCAAGGCCCAGCGCGAGATGCTGGCCGGGGTGAAACGCGGCGACCGCGTCGTCACCGGCGGCGGCATCGTCGGCCTGGTGACCAAGGTGATCTCCGACAACGAGATCCAGGTCGAAATCGCAGAGGGCGTGCGCGTTCGCCTGGTCAAGCAGACCATCACCGACATCGTCAGCCGCGGCGAGTCGGTGCGCGGCGCCAAGGACGGCGAGGACGACGTCAAGCCGATGCTGCCGCCGCCGGCCCCGGCGCCCGAGCGCAAGAGCCTGCTCGGCAGCCTGTTCGGCGGCAAGAAGTAGCCGCAATCGCGGGGCAGTAGGTCGGAATGCTCAATCTTCCGCGCTGGCAGACGATCGCAATCCTGGCGATCACGTTGCTGTCCGGGGTGTTCGCGCTCCCCAACATCCTGCCCGCGTCGGTGCTCGATCACCTGCCGCACTGGTACCAGCAGAGCCGCATCAACCTCGGCCTCGACCTGCGGGGCGGCGCCCACTTCCTGCTGGAAGCCGACCTGCGCTCGGTGCTGGGCGAACGCCTGACCAACCTGTCCGACTCGGTGCGCGCCGAGCTGCGCAAGCAGCAGGTCCCCTTCAAGGACGTCACCGTCGAGGGTGGCCGCGCCGTGGTCGTGACCCTGCGCGACGAGGCCCAGCGGGCCAAGGCGATGGAGGCGATCCGCACCATCGACCCCTCGCTGGCCGTGTCGGGCCAGGGCGATACCCTGCGGCTGGCCTATTCCGACCAGGACCTGTTCCGCCGCAAGAAGGAAGTGATCGACCAGTCGATCGAGATCCTGCGGCGCCGCGTCGACGAGACCGGCACGATCGAGCCGACCATCGTGCGCCAGGGCGACGAGCGCATCCTGCTGCAGGTGCCGGGCATCAAGGACACCACCGACCTCAAGCGCAAGATCAACCAGACCGCCAAGCTGACCTTCCACCTCGTCAACGAGGACGTGGCGGCGGCCGGCGGCAACGGCCCGGTGCCGCCGACCACCTACATGGTGCCGACGCGCGAGGGCATGCAGGACCTGCGGCGCACCAACCCCAAGGCGTGGGACGAGATCCAGGCGGCCAACCCGCGGCTGTCGCCCGAGACGATCTGCCGGCGCTTCCAGCCGCAGTGCCTGCCGGTGCTGAAGCGCGTGGTGGTGGGCGGCGAGGACCTCGACGACGCCAAGGCGACGTTCGAGCAGCAGCAGGGCGGCCGGCCGATCATCAGCTTCACCTTCAACGCCGCCGGCGGCCGCGCCTTCTGCGCCGCCACCCGCGCCAACGTCGGCAAGCGGCTGGCCATCCAGCTCGACAACGAGATCATCTCGGCCCCGGTCGTGCAGAGCCCGATCTGCGGCGGCAGCGGCATCATCACCGGCACTTTCACCACCCAGCAGACCCAGGAGCAGGCGCTGCTGCTGCGCTCCGGCGCGCTGCCCGCGACGCTGTCGATCATCGAGGAGCGCACGGTCGGCGCCGACCTCGGCGCCGACGCGATCCGCAGCGGCACGGTCGCCGCGATCGTCGGCACGGTGCTGGTCGCGATCTTCATGTTCGTGGCCTACGGCCCGATCTTCGGCGGCTTCGCCAACCTCGCCATGCTGGTCAACCTGCTGATGGTGTTCGCCGGCATGTCGATCCTCGGCGCCTCGCTGACCCTGCCCGGCATCGCCGGCCTCGTGCTGACGGTCGGCATGGCGGTCGACTCCAACGTGCTGATCTACGAGCGCGTGCGCGAGGAAAAGGCGCTCGGCCGCTCGGCCTTCAACTCGCTGGCGACCGGCTACGAACGCGCCATGTCGGCCATCGTCGACGCCAACCTCACGACGCTGATCGCCGGTGTCCTGCTGTTCGGCTTCGGCTCCGGCCCGATCCGCGGCTTCGCCACGACGCTGTCGCTCGGCCTGCTGACCTCGATGTTCAGCTCGACCATCTTCACCCGCATGCTGCTCGCCATCTGGGTGCGCTGGCGGCGACCCACCGAACTCGTGATCTGAGGCGCCCCACCATGCTTTGGAAACCGGTTCGCCTGTTCGCCTTCAAGCGGAAGTTCGACTTCCTCGGCCAGCGCAAGGCGGCGCTGATCCTGTCGACCCTGATCAACATCGTGTCGCTGGCCGCGGTCTTCACGATCGGCCTGAACTTCGGCATCGACTTCAAGGGCGGCATCGCGATGCAGGTGCGCGCCAAGCAGGGTAACGCCAACCTCGAGGAACTGCGCTCGGTGGTCGGCGGGCTCGGCGTCGGCGAGGTCTCGCTCCAGGAGTTCGGCGACCCGACCACCGCGCTGATCCGCATCCAGCGCCAGAACGGCGGCGCGTCGTGCGTCGCCGGCGCCCAGAAGGTGATGCTGAACCGCGCCGGCGCGGGCTGGCAGGTCAAGCCCGGCGCGGCCGGTACCGGCGACGTCGAGTTCACGTCCCCCGGCGCGCTCGACGCGGTGACGTGGCGCGACGCGATCAGCCGCGTCGGCCTGACCGTGCAGGAGCGCCAGCTGCCGCGCGGCACCGTCAACACCGCCAAGATCGACATGTCGGTCGAGCAGCAGGCCGAGTGGTGCCAGCAGGTCGCGATCAAGGAAGTCGAGGACGCGATCGGCGCCAAGTATGAGATGCGCGGCACCGAGTCGGTCGGCCCGAAGATCGGCGAAGAGCTGATGACCAGCGGCATCTACGCCGTTCTGGCGACCATGGCGGCCATCGCCGTGTACGTGTGGTTCCGCTTCGAGTGGCAGTTCGCGGTCGGCGCGCTGATCTCGATGCTGCACGACGTGATCTCGACGATCGGCGTGTTCGTGCTGCTCCAGCTCGACTTCAGCCTGACCGCACTGGCCGCCGTGCTGACCATCGCCGGCTACTCGATCAACGACACCGTCGTGGTGTTCGACCGCGTGCGCGAGAACATGCGCCGCTACAAGAAGCTGAGCCTGGTCGAACTGCTGAACCTCAGCATCAACGAGACCCTGTCGCGCACCCTGATGACCTCGGGCACCGTGTTCGTGGCGGTGGCCGCGCTGGTGCTGTTCGGCGGCCCGGTGCTCTACAGCTTTTCGGTGGCGATGCTGTGGGGCGTCATCGTCGGCACCTACTCGTCGATCTGGGTCGCCTGCGCCGGCCTCGTCTACCTGAACCTGCGCGCCGAGCAGCTGCGCCCGCCGGAAGAGACGGCCGACGCGGACAAGGCCGGCAAGGCGGGCGCGTGATCCCGCCGCGGCAGGGCGGTCCGTTCGACAAGACCCTGCCGACGCCGGACGCGTCCTACGTCCAGCTGATCCGCGGCTACGGCCCCGGCCACTTCACCATCGCCGAGCGGCGCTGGGATGGACCCGTGCTGGTGACCGAGGCGAAGACCGTGTCGTGGAGCGTGACGCGTGCCGAGGACCTCTCGCTGGAGAGCCTCGCCGCGCTCAAGGACAACGCGGTGCCGATCGAGTTCCTGGTGGTCGGCTGCGGGCCGCGGCCGGTGTTCGTGCCGCCGCCGAAGCGGGCCGCCTTCAAGGCGGCCGGGCTGGCGCTCGAGGTCGTCGATACCGGCGCCGCCTGCCGGATGTTCAACGTGATGATCGCCGAGGGACGGCGGGTCGCCGCCGCCCTCGTGCCGCTCCCCTAGGTCAGATCGGGGCGGCGACGATCAGATCGGCGCGTTCTGCTGCGCCACCATGCAGTACAGCATGGCGATCGAGAGCATGGTGTTGAAGCGGCTGGCATAGAGCGCGGGCTTGGCCGCCGCCGCCTTCTGCTCCGCCGTCGCCTCGACCAGGCCGAGGATCTTCTGCTGGTTCGGCCAGATGATGAACCAGACGTTGAAGGCCATGATCAGCGCCATCCACATGCCGGTGCCGATCATCACGAAACCCGGCTTCAGGGTCAGCGCCTCGACCAGGTAGCGCTGCATCGCCGCCAGCAGCAGCCCGGTGAGCACGGTGGCCAGCGCGGCGTAGCGGAAGAAGAACAGCACCTTGGGCGCGATGTGGCCGGTGATGGCGCTGCGGTGCTCGGCCGGGATGCTCGGCATGGTCGGCACCTGCACGAAGTTCAGGTACCAGAGCAGGCCGACCCACAGCACGCCGCTCAGCACGTGCAGCCAGCGCATGAGGAAGGTCGCGTAGGCGTGGCCGCCGCTGATGCCCTGGCCGGTGGCCAGGCTGGCGAGCGCGACGATGACGATGCAGAGCACGACGCCGGCGCCGACGGTCCGGCCCGGGGACTGGAAGATGCTGCCCATGGTGCGGGTTCTCCCTTATGGTTCTTGGCGAGAGGGGGACGCTTATTTGCGCGGTCAGTGTATGCTCGTGACAACCTGCGTTCAACTGTCGCAGCCTACGGTTGTCCGCGGATGAGCCCGTCCTTCACCGCTCCGGAGGCCTCGCACGCCTACGTCCTCGACGAGGTCCGCCGCGCCGACCGCGACCGCTTTCTCGGCGCGCTGTTCGCCCCGATGCCGGCCCGCGCCGGGCTGCTGGCGCTGCTCGCCTTCGATCATGAACTGGCGCGCACCCGCAGCGTGACCCGCGAGCCGATGCTGGCCCGCATCCGCCTCGAGTGGTGGCGCGAGGCGGTGGCCGAGGCGACCGGGACGGGGAAGCCGCGCGGCCAGCCGGTCGCCGAGGCGCTGGCCGAGACCGCCCGCCGCCACGGCCTGGCGCGCGACGCCCTGACCGCGCTGATCGATGCCCGCGAGGAGGAGATCGAGGGACCGCTCGACGTCGTGCGCACCGGCCACGCGCTGGCCGACCTGCAGCTGGCCGTGCTGGGCGCCGGCGACGAGGCCAGCCGCCGCGCCGCGCGCGCCGTGTCGGCCGCCTGGCTGATGGGCGAGGGACCGGAGCGCGACGCGCTGCTGGTCGAGGCGCGCGCCCTGCGCGACCGGGTCAGCCCCGACGCCCTGCCGGTCCTGCTGCCGGCCCTCTCGCTCGGCGGTATGGCGCCGTGGCGCAAGCCGCTGGCCTATTGGTGGGCGGCGCGGACAAGGCGATATTGACGGGCAACGAAAGCGGGAGGGTTGAAACGTGGCGCGCGCCAAGGCCAACGGCATCGAGATCGAGTACGAAACCGCCGGCGATCCGAAGAACCCGGCGCTGCTGCTGGTGATGGGGCTGGGCGGCCAGCTCACGATCTGGCCCGACGCGTTCTTCCAGGGCCTCGCGGCCAAGGGCTTCTACGTCATCCGCTACGACAACCGCGACACCGGCCTGTCGACCGACTTCGACGCGGCCGGCCTGCCCAACATGGCCGACGCCATGGGCAAGCTGATGGCGGGCCAGCCGATCGACGCGCCGTACAAGCTGGACGATCTCGCGGCCGACGCGATCGGCCTGCTCGACGCGCTGGGCATCGAGCGCGCCCACATGGTCGGCATGTCGATGGGCGGCATGATCGTGCAGATCCTCGCGGCGAAGTACGCCGCGCGCTGCCGTTCGATGGTCTCGATCATGTCGACCAGCGGCCGCCGCGGCCTGCCGACCGGCAACCCGCAGACGCTGGCCCTGCTGATGGCCCAGCCGGCCAACCTCGAGCGCGAGACCCTGGTCGCGCAGGGCCTCAAGGTGCGGCAGGCGCTGTCGGGCGGCGGCTACGCCGAGCCGGAGGCCGACCTGCGCGCCTTCGTCGAGCGCAACGTCGACCGCCGCTTCTACCCGCCGGGCGCGGCCCGCCACTACCTCGCGGTGATCGCCTCGGGCGATCGCGTCGAACTGCTCAAGACCATCAAGGTGCCGACGCTGGTGCTGCACGGCGAGGGCGACCCGCTGGTGCCGGTCGAGGCCGGCCGTGACGTCGCGGCGCTGGTGCCCGGCGCGCGGATCGAGACCTTCCCGGGCTGGGGCCACAACCTGCCGGGGCCGTTCCTGCCGACGCTGATCGACCGCCTCGCCGGCTTCTGCAAGGACAAGTGAGGAGACCGCCATGAAGTTCGGCATCTTCTACGAGCACCAGCTGCCGCGCCCGTGGGGGCCGACCAGCGAGTACCAGCTGCTGCAGGACTCGCTCACCCAGATCGAGCTGGCCGACCGGCTGGGCTACGACTACGCGTGGGAGGTCGAGCACCACTTCCTCGAGGAGTACTCGCACTCCTCGGCGCCCGAGGTCTTCCTCGGCGCGGCCAGCCAGCGCACCAAGCGTATCCGGCTGGGCCACGGCGTCGTGCAGCTCACCACCAACCAGCCGCACCGCGTCGCCGAGCGCGTCGCCACGCTCGACCTCCTGTCGGGCGGCCGCGTCGAGCTCGGCATGGGCGAGGCGGCCGGCCCGGCCGAGCTTCACCCGTTCGGCATCCGCGTGCGCGACAAGCGCGAGCGCTGGGAGGAGGCGGTCAAGGCGATCATCCCGATGTTCAGCCGCGACAGCTGGGAGTTCCACGGCCAGTACTACGACTTCCCGGCGCGCAACGTGATCCCCAAGCCGTACCAGAAGCCGCACCCGCCGCTGTGGGTCGCCTGCTCGAACATCCAGACCATCGCCAAGGCCGGCGAGTGGGGCATGGGCGCGCTGGGCTTCACCTTCGTCTCGCCCGAGGCGGCCAAGGCGTGGGTCCATCGCTACTACAACAACCTCCTGAACAACTCGGCCAAGCTGGCCGACTACCAGAGCAATCCCAACGTCGCGATGGTGTCGGGCTTCATGTGCGCCGCCACCGACGAGGAGGCGCAGGCCAAGGCGGCCGGCTGGACCTTCTTCATCTTCGCGCTGTCGTACTACGGCCGGAAGGGCGTCGACGCGCCGGGCACCTCCGACCTGTGGCGCGAGTACCAGTCGTGGAAGGGCGGACCCGAGGAGAAGAAGGCGCTCGACTCGGGCCTGATCGGCTCGCCGGAAACCATCCGCCGCAAGCTGCGCCAGTTCCAGGCCAGCCATGTCGACCAGGTGATCCTGCTGAACCAGGCCGGCAAGACCAGCCACGAGGACATCTGCGGCTCGCTCGGGCTGTTCGCCCGCGAGGTCATGCCCGAGTTCCATGCCGCCGAGGCCGAGCACGCGGCGTGGAAGCAGAAGGTGCTGGCGCGGGAGATCGTGCTCGAGGACCTCGACGTCCAGAAGTACGACATCTTCAGCCACCAGAACGAGCACATCGTGCGGCTGAGCCCCGAGCAGCTGAAGGCCAAGATGGCCGAGAAGGAAGCCGCGGCGAAGCGCGCCTGAATCAGTTCGACCGCGTGCTGGCGTAGACGTTGAGGAAACCCAGCCTGCCGGCCGGGCGGAACTCGTCGCGCCAGCCCACGGCGACGCGGTCGTAGAGCTCGACGAAGTCGTCGCTCAGCAGCAGCCAGTCGAGCCGCGCCTCCCGCAGCAGCGGCGCCAGCGTGCCGGACCGCATCGCCGCCAGGGCATCGACCCGCGCCTTGCCGTCGAAGTTCACGACCCGCGACGGGTAGCGATAGCCCAGCCGCCCCGACTCGGGCGCGCCGATCAGGCCGCTGCCCTGGCCAAGCGGCGTGTTCGCGATCTCGTACACCTCGTAGCCGAGGTAGCTGCGATAGGGCCGGCCGTAGTCGCGCCACACCCAGGCGAGGTTCGAGCCGATCGCCAGGATCGCCAGGGTCGCCAGCCCGAGCCGGAGCGGCCGGCGGTCGGAAGCGGCGACGGCGTGCAGGACGAACAGCGACAGCACGATCAGCACCAGCAGCTTCATCGGCGCGAAGTAGCGCGGGAAGAACTGGCCGGCGCCGCTCTGGGCTTCGTAGTAGGCCAGCAGGCACAGGCAGGCGGCGGCCAGCGCGACCAGCACCAGGCGCGCCCGCGGCTCGATGGCCGGCGCGCGGTCGCGCCACCGCCAGGCCGCGAGGCCGAGCGCGACCGCGACGATCGGCATGACCACGGCGGCGACCGGCAAGGCCTCCATCACGCTGCGCTGCTTGGCGAAGTAGATCGGCACCAGGCTGGTCGCGAGGTAGCGCAGCAGCCGGCCGAGATCGACCACGGGGTAGATGTCGTTGGCGGTTGCCGGGCCGCTTTGCGGCATCGGGTGGCCCCACACGAGCTGGCAGTAGACCAGCCACGGCACGACCAGCAGGCTGGCGACCAGGCCGATCACCAGCCCCTCGCGCAGCGGCCGCGGCCGCACGCCGGGCAGCAGCGTGGTCGCCAGCAGCGCCGCGAACAGGAACACGCCATCGTTGCGCGCCAGCATGAACAGGCCGGCGATGACACCGAGCGCCGCCAGCCGGCCGGTGGCGGCGGGCGCCCCGCGCAGGTGGTCGTGGAAGGCCAGCATCAGGCCGAGGCCGAGGGTCAGCGCCAGCCCGGTGTCGAGGCCCGAGAAGTACAGCTGGTTGAGATGCGCCTCGCACAGGAAGGCCACTGCCAGCAGGGGCAGCGCGAGCGGCGGCAATGGCGCGGTCGCGGCGGCGCGCACGAACCGAAGGAACAGCGCGAGGCCCAGCAGCCAGAGCGCGAAGCTCGCGAGGTAGATCAGCGCGAAGGCCACGCGCTCGTCACGCCCGACCACGAAGGCGAGGCCGGTCAGCGCCTGCCACAGCGGCTGGAACCCGGTGGTCCAGTGGCTGCCGTCGATGGTGACGCCGCTGCCGTTGCCGATGTTCCGCGCGATGGTGAGGTAGTAGTAGGCGTCGTCACCGCCCTCGGCGAACGCCACCGCGACGGGGTTGCTCGACAGGATGCGGTCCAGGAAGTCGGCGGCGCGCGCGGCGACGAAGAGGGCCAGGAGGGCCCAGAGCAGGAAGGCCAACGGCATGGACGCAACGCCTCGGGAGAACGAGGCGTCACGTTACCTGCCATGCCGTTGGCTGAACAGCCGTCGCTGGGAGGCTTACTGCCGCGGCGCCGTGGCCGCGCCGATCGCCGCGCCGCCCACCGCGCCGATCGCGGCACCGGCCAGCGGCGCGCCGGCCGCCGCGCCGACGATGGCGCCGCTCCCCGCGCCGATGGCGCCGCTGGTCAGCGCACGATCCACCGGCCGGTCACCACACGCCGCGGTACCCACGGCGAGGCCGGCCAGGACGACGAAGGTTGCCAATCGCGACATGAAAGCCTCCGCTGCACGAGGGGTCGAGCCGTTACTGGGCGACACAACGGGCAGCGGAGGCGGAAGTTGCAGGCTACTTCTGCGGCGTGATGAGGAACTTCTCGCCGGTCGCGCGCTTGGCGTAGGCGGCGATGTTGGCGAGGTCGAGCGCCTCGGCCAGCGACACCGAGCGGGTGTAATGGCTGGCGAAGGTGGTCTTCAGGCTGTTGACCACGCGCTCGCGCAACCGCATCTGGTCGGGCCGGCCGATCTTCTGCAGGAACGGGGTCAGTAGCCAGCCGCCGACGCCCCACGCCATGCCGTAGTTGCGCGTCAGCTCGAGCGGCCGCGTGTCGAGGCCGCCGTAGACGTAGACCTGCTTGTGCGTGGTCGAGCCGTAGCGGCTGTACTCCTTGGCCGTCTTGTTCAGCGCCAGTTCCATGCCGGTCAGGATCTGGCTGGCCAGCTTGCCGCCGCCGATCGCGTCGAACGCGATGGTGGCGCCGGTCTCGACCAGCGCCTGCACGAGATCGTCCATGAAGCTCGCGGCCGACGAATCGACGACGTGCCTGGCGCCGATGTCGCGCAGGATCTTGGCCTGCGCCGCATTGCGCACGATGTTGACCAGG
>JAIUOX010000121.1 GCA_020160955.1 Pseudomonadota bacterium | reverse complement strand
ACGCGCGAGCAACACGCGCGAGCCGAGCGTTCGGGCTTTGTCGCCGACCTGCTGCGCGGGCGCGGCGGGCGCGACGGCTACGCGCTGTTCCTGCGCAATCTCGTTCCCGCCTACACCGCGCTCGAGCGCGGCCTCGAGCGCCACCGCGCGTCGCCGCTGTTCCAGGCCATCGAGTGGCCAGCGCTGTACCGCGCCGACGCGCTGGCGCGCGACCTCGCGACGCTGGCCGGAGCCGACTGGGCGGATGCCCTCGCGCTGCTGCCCGAGGGCGCGCGCTACGCCGAGCGCGTCGCGGTGGCGGCCGACGGCGACGGCCATCGCCTGCTCGCCCACGCCTACACGCGCTACCTCGGTGACCTGAGCGGCGGCCAGGTCGTCGGCCGGCTGGTCGGCCGGTCGCTCGGGCTCGGCGCGGAGGCGCTGGCGTTCTACCGCTTCCCGGACATCGCCGATCCCGACACGTTCAAGGCCGGCTTCCGACGCGCCCTCGATGCGGCCGGCGGGCGGATCGATCCCGCTGCCGTGCTCGACGAGGCGATCCGCGCCTTCGAACTCAACATCGCGCTTTCTGAGGCGGTCCAGCGCGCCGACCGGGCACCGGGACCCTAGTTGTCGTCCTTCGAGGTGCGGGTGGAGTGCCAGACCAGCTGCTCCAGCACCTCCGCGGCCCGCGTCACCGACGCCCGCACGCTCTGCAGCAGTTCGGGCATGCGCGACACGTCGATGCCATCGGTGATCTCGAGCGCCGCGAGCTGGGCGTTCTCGACGATCGGCGACAGCATGTTCTGGAAGGTCACGTCGCCCTTGGTGTCGAGCCGCACGTTGGTCAGGCGACGGCGATCGACCAGGCCTTCCTGGATGTCCCGCCGCGCCGCGTCGGCCAGCTTGCGTTCGCTCAGGTCGAAGAAAAGGATGACGTAGCCCAGGACCTTGTCGGGCGAGGCCTGCACCGGGTCGGCGCGCACCAGCAGCGGCCGCGTGCCGCCGCCCGGCAATTCCAACGTCACCTCGCTGCGCCACGGGCTGCGCCGCGTGACCAGGTCGCGCACGCGGCGGCGCACCGAGGCGCCATCGACGAACAGGGCCGGCAGGTCCTCGAGCCACTGCAGCGGCGGACGGCCGCCGCCCAGCATCCGCTCGAACGCCTCGTTGGCCAGCAGGATGGCGCCGCGCGGATCGGACACGATGACCGGTTGGCCGGCGCGCTCGACCTCGTGGCTGACCTGCTCGAGCTGGTGCTGGGCGATCAGCATGCGCACCGAGCGCAGCTGCAGGACGACATCGGCCACGGTCTCGCCGATCAGCCGCGCCACGGTGAGATCGGCCTTGGTCCAGGGCTGCGAGGTGTTCTCGACCAGCTGGTGCCACTGCGCGAACGACCGCCGCGGCGACAGGTCGGCCGGGTCCATGCCGACCACGAAGGGCTTCTGCGGGTCGCCGCCCCACGTCACGGTGCGGATGCGCTCGGGCCGGAACCACATCAGGTACTCGCCGGGCGAGGTCGAGACGCGCGCGGCGAGCAGGCCGCTGGCCACGTGGCGGATCGCGGCGAAGGCCGGTTCGTCGAGGCCGAGCTGCTCGGTCGCGAACACCGCGGCCGGGTCGGCGCCGGCATTGCCGGCCTGCCGATCGAGCCAGGCCCCGATCGTGCGCAGTTCCTGGGTGCCCGGCACGTCGCCGACGCTGTGCACCTGGCCCTCGAACATCAGCGCCGCGCCGCTGGCGCCGACCGGCTGCAGCAGCGTCTGCGGGCTGTCGAACAGCGCCTGGATCCAGTCGCCCTCGCGCGACACCGACTCGACCAGCCGCTGCTCGATGCGCCGCACCGACAGCTCGACCTGGGCCTGCGCGAAGCTCTCCAGCGCCGCGATGCGCGTGCCGACCGCCTCGGCCAGCAGTTCGCACACCGCGCGGACCTCGAAGTGGACGAAGCGCGGCGTGTAGTGGTGGCAGGCGATCAGCCCCCACAGCTTGCCGCCGACCATCAGCGAGGCGACCAGGGTGGCGCCGACGCCCATGTTCTTGAGGTACTGGATGTGGATCGGCGACATGGCGCGCAGGAAGCACATCGACATGTCGAGGTCGCGGCCGGTCGCCGGCGACAGGCGCGGCAGGATCGGCGCCGGGCGCGCGTCGACGTCGGCCAGCACGCGCACGCGGTTGCGCTCGTACAGCTGGCGCGCGATCTGCGGGATGTCGGAGGCCGGGTAGTGGTTGCCGAGGAAGGCCTCGAGGTGGGCCTCGCGCCGCTCCGAGATGACCTCGCCGTGGCCGTGCGTGTCGAAGCGGTAGACCATCACGCGGTCGTAGTCGGTCAGCCGCTTGAAGATGCTGGCCGTCTCGTCGCACAGGGTCCTGAGCGACGACGCGGCCAGGATGGTCTGCACCGCCTGCTCGACGTTGCGCGACAGGTCGACCGAGGGCCCCGCCCGCTCGAGCTCGATGACCAGCCCGCCGGCGGCCGGCCGATGGATCAGGCAGTCGAAGTCGGCGGCCGGCTGGCCGACGCGGCAGCGCACGGCGCGCGGGATCTTGTGCAGCGGATCGTCGAGGTGCGGCCGGATCGAGCGGCCGAGATTGCCCGGCAGGTCGCCCAGCGGCATGCCCACCGGGTCGGCCGCGAGGTTGAGGAAGGCGGCGGCGTTGTCGCTGGCCTGGACGATCACCCGGTCGGGCTCGCTCACGACAAGCAACGCGCCGTGCGGCTGGATCGAGGCCGCGAACTGGATCTGCTCGCGCTCGCAGTTGGTGAGGTCCGCCTCGCCGAAAGCCGGTGTTGGGCGCGCAGGATCGTTGGCCGCCAGCCGCGAAAGCCTCAGCTCAGGCGTCGTCGTCGGTCTCCACCGGTGATCGCTGGTCCAAGCCATACCGCTTCAGTTTGGCATAAAGGCTCTGCCGACTCAGTCCCAGAATTTCTGCGGCGACAGTGCGATTACCCCCGGCCGCCTCGATCGCAGACTTGATGTGATGACGCTCGACCACGCCCACGGTCTCGTCGACCAGGGTGCGCAGCGGCACCTTGCCGAGCTGCTCGCTGACCGGACCGAGCGCCGACAGCAGGCGGCGGTCGTCGACCGGCGGCTGCAGGCGGCGGCCGACGTCGCGGACCACCATGCAGAGCGGCGCGCCGGCCGCGTCGTGCATGCCGGCCAGGGAAATCTCGACATCGGTCTCGTTGCCAAGCTCGCCGTGCACCGTGGTGGAGAACAGCCGCACCATGCGGTGCCGGCGGTAGTTGGCCAGCAGGATCGGCAGGTCGGCGCCCGGCCGCCACAGCCAGCGCGCGACGCTCTCGCCGAGCACGGCGTCCGGCGAGGTCACCTCGATCAGGTCGAGGAAGGCCTTGTTGGCCTGCTGGATCACGCCCTCGTCGTCGAGCACGACCAGCCCATCGGGCACGCTGTCGAGCAAGCGCAGGCCGGCCTGGGCGACCCCCGGCGAAACCGAGGTCGGCCGGGCGCTCTCGACCGGCGCCAGCTGCAGCAGGAAAAGCGGACCGCCCTCGGCGATGGTCGGCACGGCGCGCACCATCCAGGCGGCGCCCGACTGGCCGATATGGACCAGCATGCCCGGCGCCTTGCCGTGCTCGCGGGCCCGCGCCAGCATCGCCACGAAGGGCTCGCGCTCGGACTCGGCGATCTCGAGCAGGAAATCGCGGTCGTCGAGCCCCTGGTTGTGGCGGGTCGACGGCCCGAGCGCCTCGAGCGCCGCCGGGTTGGCCTCGATGATGCGGTTGTTGGACGGCCGCAGCAGGACCACGGCCTCGCTCGAGGCATCGAACAGCAGCCGGTAGCGCGTCTCGATCTCGCGCATCTTCCAGTGCTCGCGCTCCATCGCCTGCTGCGCCGCGATCAGGCGCGACTGCAGTTCGGCGACCGCCTGGAGGCTCTTGCCGATCGCGATCAGCCCGGCCCGGCCGCCGAGCATGATCGTGGTGTATTCCATCGGCAGCTCGAGGCCGCTCGGGAAGCGCTGGGTGATCTGTCGGAAGGCCGAGACGCCGCCGGTCTTGGCGTCTTCCAGCATGCGGCGCACCTTGTCGCCGCCGCGGTCCGTGACGGTGTCGCGCCACGGCTTGCCCAGCCAATCCTCGACCCCTTCGCTGGACACCGTGCCAGAGAGCGTCGCGTTCCTGATCACCCCGTTCATGTCGAGCAGGAGGGTGACGTCAGGTTGGACAGCCGGGATCGAGGTCATCACCCTTCCAGTTCGTTTACGACAGCCACGAGACCTAGTGTTGACGAGGTCCTTTACGCTTTTGGCAGTCGCGGCCCAAGACCGCTAAGCGAAGATAGGCGCATGGCGGTGGATTAACCATATGTAATCACTGGATTCGGGCCTTTTGGCGGCGAATAACCGCAGTTTGTCAACAATCCTTGTCGATGGGTCAACGTCGTGTAGACTGGACGAACGACGGTGCGGACGCGTCTTACGTGCACGAATCGTGTGCAAAGGCTCTCCCCAGACCGTCCGGGAAGGGAAACGTCCAGTTCGCGTGAAAGGGTTCTCAATGTCGCGCATGACCTCGCTGGCACTGGCTGCCGCAACGATGCTTGCTGTCCCCACCCTCGCGCAGGCCCAGGACTGGGCCGGCGGCGACGCCGAGAAGGGCAAGAAGGTCTTCAACAAGTGCATGACCTGCCACCGCATCGGCGACGAGGCCAAGAACATGGTGGGCCCGGTGCTGACGGGCGTGGTCGGCCGCAAGGCCGGCACCTATCCCGGCTTCCAGTACTCGCAGCTCAACCACAATGCCGGCGAGAACGGCCTCGTCTGGACCGAGCAGCTGATCTACGAATACCTGCCCAACCCCAACAACTTCCTGAAGAAGTACCTGACCGAGAAGGGCAAGGCGGACCTCGCGACGGGCTCGACCAAGATGGCGTTCAACCTGCCCAACGCCGAGGAGCGCAAGGACGTCATCGCCTTCCTCAAGACCTTCCCCAAGAAGGACTGAGGATCGACGGCCGGGTCCCGCGCCTAGAACGGCGCGTTCAGCCGGACGACCGCGACGTTGAGCACGGCGGCGAAGGTCACCCAGGCGAGATAGGGCAGCAGCAGCAGGCGCGCCGCCGTCGAATGGCGCGTCGGGCCGAGGATCAGGCCGAGGATCGACAGCCACAGCAGCACGACCTCGATGGCGGCCCAGTCGGGCCGCTGCAGGCGGAAGAACAGCGCGCTCCACGCGACGTTGAGGATGCCGTTCGCCGCAAACAGGATCAGGATCCAGTCGCGCTGCGCCGCCGTGAAGGACGTCCGCCACGCGGTCACCGCCGACAGCGCGGTCAGGGCGAAGATCACCGTCCAGGCCGGGCCGAACAGCCAGCCGGGCGGTTGCCAGTCCGGCTTCTGCAGCGAGCGGTACCACGGGCCGAGATCGGTCATCGTCGCGCCCAGCGCGGCCACCAGGATCGCCGACGAGGCGCCGACCAGCACGGGCAGCCAGAAGCCGCTGCCGGAGCGGCTGCGCACGCCGCTCAAGGCGCGACCACGCCGAACAGGTGGGCGAGGTCCTTGAAGAAGATGCGCAGGTGGGCCATCGGCCGCGCCCGCACCAGCTCCTTGTTCATGTAGGCCTGCCAGGTCAGGCGCTGCACGTCGGCATCGCCGCACATCGACACGAAGCGCTCGCGGCGGCGGTCGTTCTTGTACCAGAAGCGCTGCATGATCCCGAGCACCCAGAACACCCGGCCATGCTGCTTCATGAAGCGCCGCCGCGCGCCGGCCAGGGCGCGCGCATCGCCGGTCGCGAGGAAGGCGTGGACCGCCTCGGCGGCGAAGCGACCGCCGGCCATCGCGTAGTAGATGCCTTCGCCCGACGCCGGCGCCACGACGCCGGCGGCATCGCCCGCCAGCACGACGTTGCGCCCGTCGTCCCAGCGACGGGCCGGCTGCATCGGGATCGGCGCGCCCTCGCGCCGGACCGTCTCGACGCCCTCGAGACCGGCGCAGCGCCGCAGGTCGCCGACCGCGGGCCGCAACGCGAAGCCCTTGTGCGCGCTGCCCGTGCCGATGCTGATGGTGCGGCCGTGGGGAAACACCCAGCCGTAGAAATCCGGCGACAGCGAGCCGCGGTAGTAGACGTCGCAGCGGCTGCCCTCGAAATCGACCGCGCCGCCGTCGGGCGTGCGGACAATCTCGTGGTAGGCGAAGACGCAGGGCACCTTGTCGGCGCCCGGCACGCTCTGCCGTCCGACCTCCGAGCGCGCGCCGTCGGCGCCGATCACGGCCCGCGCCCGCACGGTGGCGAGACCCGCCGCCTGCCCGCTCCCGGCCTCGCCGTCGCGCCGACGATAGGTCACCGTCACCCCGCCGTCGGCATCGCGCACCAGCGACTGGAAGAGCCCGGTTCGCCGCTCGGCGCCGCCGGCGGCGGCGCGGCAGCGCAGCCACTCGTCGAACGGTTCGCGGTCGACCATGCCGACGAAGCCCTCCTCGATCGGCATGTCGATGCGCCGGTCGGTCGGCGACACGATGCGCGCGCCGCGCACCTTCGCCACCAGCAGCTCGTCGGGGATCTCGAAGTCGCGGATCAGGCGCGGCGGGATGGCGCCGCCACATGGCTTGATGCGCCCGGCCTTGTCGAGCAGCAGCACCTTGCGCCCGAGCCGCGCGAGGTCGTGCGCCGCCGTGGCGCCGGCCGGACCGCCGCCCACCACCACCACGTCGAACAGGTCGTCGCCCATCAGTCCGCACTCCCCTGCATCGGCGCCGGCGCGGCGATCCCGCCGAGCCTCGCCTCGCGCCCGCCGGCCTCGCCGCCGAGCGCGCCGGCCGCGCGCAGCGCCAGCAGCGCGGCGACCACGAACAGCACCGCCTCGATGCAGAACACCACGCCGTAGGCCGCGACGGCATTGCCCAGCACCAGGCGCGCGAGGTCGCTGGCGAGCGTGCCGAGCAACCCGCCGGCCCCGAACGCGATCGCCTGCGCGGCGCCCCACAGTCCCATGCGCACGCCCTCGCGGCGCGACTTCCCCTGCCCGACCAGCGTCATCATCGAGCCGATGGCGGCGATGGCGTAGACACCGTTGGCGAGGCCCAGCGCGAAGACCGAGACCTTGATCGGCCACGGCGGACCGCTCGCGCCGGCCACCGCCAGCCCGACCAGCGCCAGCGCCGAGGCGAGGCAGCCGCCGATCGTCCAGGCGCGGAGGGAACCCAGCCGCGGCACGCCGACGCCGCTCGAGAAGGCGGCGACGATCAGCATGCCGGTCAGCACGCCGCCGTTCTGCACGCCCGAGAGCTGCGTCGTCTGGCCGGGCGTCAGCCCGAACACCAGGCCGGCGAACGGCTCGAGGATCAGGTCCTGAGCGCTGTAGGCGATCATCGACAGGAAGACGAAGACCGCGAAGCGCCGCGTGTGCGGCTCGTGCCAGACCTCGCGCAGGGCCTCGCGGAAGGAGCCGCTCTCGTCCTCGGGCGCCGGCGCCGCGACGGCGGCTGCGCCGCCCCGCTCCTCCATGCCCCACACGGCGAACAGCGAGACCGCGAAGGCGACCACCGCCAGGAGACCGGCGACCTCGACCAGCCGCGCCGTCGAGAAGGGATCGAGCAGCTTGCCGGTCACGATCGCGGTCAGGATGAAGCCGACGATCATCATCACCCAGACGATGGTGGCGGCCGCGCCGCGCCGCCGCTCGTCGGTGCGCTGCGCCAGCAGGACGAGGAGCGACGTGCCGGCCGCGCCGACGCCGATGCCGATCATCACGAAGGCGGCGATGGCCAGCGCGATCCCGGCCACGAGGCTGCTCGCCATCCACGCGGTGGCGACCGCCGCCAGCGCGCCGCCGGCGCACAACAGCGCCATGCCGCCGACGATCCATGGCGTGCGACGGCCGCCGATGTCGGAGCCGTGGCCGAGGCGCGGGCGGAAGACCTGCAGCGCGTAGTGCAGCCCGACCAGCGCGCCGGGCAGCATGGCCGGCAGCGCGAGCTCGACCACCATCACGCGGTTGAGGGTCGAGGTGGTCAGCACCACGACCGACCCGAGCGCCATCTGCACGAGGCCGAGGCGGACGATGCCCAGCCAGCCGAGCTTGCCGCGCGCGTTGCCGTTGCCGTTCATGATCCCCCCAGAATATCGGGCCGGACCGCGAAGGCGCTGACCAGCATGCCGGCCACGAACAGCGACACGCCGGTCGCGTTGTACCAGGGCGCGCGCTCGCGCGGGCTGGCGAGCAGGCGCTTCATGAGCACGAGCTGCGCGGCGAGACCGGCGGCGACGGCGGCGGCGTGCAGCGGCGTTCCCCACGACCACAGCAGCACCACCACCACCGCCTGCGGCACCGCCATGAACAGGCAGGCGACGCGCCCGGCCAGCACCGGCCCGAGCCGCGCCGGCAGCGAGCCGATGCCCATGCGCCGATCGCCTTCGATCGACTTGAAGTCGTTGAGCGTCATGATCCCGTGGGCGCCGGCGCTGTAGAGAAGCGCAAGCCACACCACCGAGGCAGGCGGCACGGCGCCGCCGTTCGCGACCATCGTGCCGGTCAGCCAGGCGAGACCCTCGTAGCACAGGCCGCACGCGGCGTTGCCCCACCAGCCATTCTGCTTGAGCCGCAGCGGCGGCGCGCTGTAGGCCCACGCCAGCAGCAGCCCGATCGCGGCCGCCGTGAACACCAGGCTGCCCAGCGTCGCCGCGACGAGCAGCGACAGCGCCGTCCAGGCGACCGCGACGTGCAGGCCCCACAGGCCGGGCAGCCGTCCCGACGGGATCGGCCGGTGCGGCTCGTTGATGGCGTCGACGTGGCGATCGAACCAGTCGTTGACGGCCTGGCTGGTGGCGCAGACCAGCGGTCCGGCCAGCACGACACCAAGCGCGACGGACGCCCACTTGCCGGCCGGCATCGGGCCTGCCGAGACGACGCCGCAGCCGAACGCCCACATCGGCGGGAACCATGTCACGGGCTTCAGGAGCTCGAGCACGGCGGCGGGCTGCGGCCAGTTGGTGCGGGCCATCATCGGTCGGGATCTCCCGGTTGCGGCGGGCCATCGGCGAGGCCGAAGCGCCGCAGCTTGACGTACAGGCTCTGGCGGCTCAGCCCGAGGATCTCGGCGGCCGACGCCCGGTTGTCGTCGGTCAGGCGCAGCGCGGCCTCGATCGACATCTTCTCGATGAGGTCGGTGGTCTCGCGCACCAGCTGCTTCAGCGAAACGCGTCCGACCAGCTCGTTGAGCTGTTCGAGCGAGCGCGGCACCTCGCCGATCGGCGCGGTCTCCGGCTTGAGGCGCCGCCCGACGCCGCGCACCAGGAAGCCGAGGTAGGCCTTGTCGTCGAGGCTCACCGACACCGCCGAGATCTCGACGTCGGCGCTCGTGCCGAGCTCGTTGCGCAGGGTCGTCGCGAACAGGCGCACCATGCCGCGCTGCTTGAGGTTGGCGACGAGGATGCTGAGATCGACGCCCGAGCGGCCGAGCCAGCGTTCGAGCGACTGGCCGCGCGCCTGCTCCTGGCTGGCCAGCTGGGCCATCTCGAGGAACGCCTCGTTGGCCGTCAACACGTGGCCGTCGGCATCAGTGACGACGAAGCCGTCGGGCGCGTGTTCCATCACCTTGGCGACCGGCAGGGCGAACGACGGTTCGCCCGCGACCTCGGCGCCGGGGCCGGGCGACAGGCGCACCAGGAACATCGCCGAATCGTCCTGCCGGAACAGCGACGCCGCGACCGTCACCGGGGCGTGCTGGCCCGACATCTCGACGCGCACCCAGTCCGGCCGGCCGTTGGCCTTGACGCCGGCCAGCAGGCCCTGCACCGCGCGCCAGCCCTGCCGCTCGAAGGCCTCGGCGAGGGGCCGGCCGACCAGGCGGCCGCCGCTTTCGCCGAGCAGCCGGTCGGCCGCCGGGTTGGATTCCATGATGCGCAGGGTGCCGACATCGACGATCAGCACCGCCTCCGACGACATCTGGAACAGCAGCCGGTAGCGCGTCTCGATGTGGCGCAGCCGCGAATAGTCGCGTTCCATCGCCTGCTGGGCGTCGATCAGCTGCTGCTGCAGGGCCGAGACGGCGCGCAGGTCGCGGCCGAACGCGACGGTGCGTCCCAGATCGTCGACCTGCACCGCGCAGTAATGGACCGGCGCCGGCGGCTCGCCCGGCGACACCGGGTAATTGACGTGGCGCCAGCGCGGCGCGACGCCCGCGGCGGCGTCGCGCAGGATGGTCTCGACCTTGGAGCGGCTGTCGGGGGTGACGGTCTCCGCCCATGCCCGGCCGCGCCATCGCCCGGCACCGTCGAGGTCGCGCGCGAGGTCGTCGTTGTTGAAGGCGTAGTCGCGGATCATGCCGGCCTGGTCGACGATCAGGGTGACGTCGGCGGCAGCCGTCACCATCGACGCGATCGCATCAGCGTCGAGCTCGGCCAGGAACTTCCTTGGGGATTTGAAGGCCTTCACGACGCAAATGTTTCCCTCGTTGCGGAGCCAATGCCCTCCCGACTTCGGTCTTCCTCCCTGGTGCGGACCGGTGAACCCGGCCCTGCCCGGTAGCTCCGGGTCAGCGTTACCTGGTCCTCAACTGCTCCATCAGGCCGTCGGCCTGCAGCGCGGCCTCGCAACCGCTGGTCGTGACGATGTCGGCCCCGACGCGCGCGGCCATCTCCGGGTGGTCCTTGAAGACCGGCCCGCCGACCATCACGCCCAGCGCGCCGTTGCGCGAGGCGCGGCGGATCTGCCGGATGCCCGAGGTCAGCTCGTCGAGGCGGCTCTCGCTGCTCAGCGACAGCTCGATGACGTCGAACCACTCGCGGCGCACGATGCCGACCGCGTCGGCGCTCGATGCCGAGGAGTCGACGCAGGCGTCCCAGCCGTCGCGGCGCAGGAACTCGGCGGCCAGCGCCAGCTCGAAAGTGCCGAACATCAGGTGCCCGAACGAGCCGCGCTCGCCCGGCGCCGGCACCAGCAGGGCCCGGTGACCGTGTTCCCGCGCCTCGATCTCGCGGCGGAAGGCGAGGCCGAAATGGTGCAGCACCTGCTGCAACCGCAGCACCGCCACCGTGACCTTCACGAAGTCGAGGGCATCGGCGTTCCACAGGTCGCCCAGGCGGGCGGCCGTCGGCTCGACCAGTTCGACGTAGATCGCGCCGAGGCTCTGGCGGTGCGACCGCAGCCCTTCGACGAACTCGACCGCCTGGTCGAGGGTGCCCGACAGCACGATCCGCGAGAACTCGACGACGGCCGGGCTTTCGCCCCGGGCGGCCGGGGCCTCGGGTGACGCGGCGCCGGTCTGGCGAAAGGCCACGAGCAGCCGCGGGATGATCTTTGCCTCGATGGTGGCGGCCAGTGCCTTGCCGCTGGAGGCCGCCCGTTTCCGGGGAGCGGCGGCCGGGGGGCGGCCCGCCGCGAAGTCCAGGTGGGAGGCCGCTGTGCCCGCCACGTAGTTCCGAGTTTCGCCCTGGCGTCTCAATTGTTCCACCATGACCGTTTCCCCCTCTACACGAAGCTTCGTATGGCTTCGTCGTTCCGTCAAGTTTGATTGACGTATAGTGTAATTGACATTGTTTGGGCCGGGTCCTACGCTTTCTCCAAGGTCGACGTACACAGCTGGAGAGACTTACGGCTCGAAGGCCGAAAAAAAGCAGGAAAATCGGCCTTTTCCGGTGATCAAGACTCCCCTTGGCGGTGTGTCAACTAAGCTTGATATCGGAGAACGGGAGGACGGCAGTGTCAAGACATTCGTACACAAGCAGCCACCTCATCGACCGCTTTGTTGATAAGTTCGACTATTCCCCGTGGGGAACCATCGCCGGCGTGAGCGGCAGCCACCTGCGCGGACAGGCCGGCGTCAAGACGCCGTCAAGGTCTCTTTACACGGTCGAGGAGCGCCGGCGGCGCGACGAGTCGCCGTGGACCACCGTCCAGGGCGTCCTGGCCCCGATCCAGTTCCTGGTCTTCGCGGTCAGCCTCGGCCTCGTCTTCTATTACCTGCGCACCGGCGAGGGCCTGGCGGCCGCGACCCTGTCGATCGTCGCCAAGACGCTGGTGCTCTACGCCATCATGATCACCGGCTCGATCTGGGAGCACGCCGTGTTCGGCCGCTACCTGTTCGCCCGCCCGTTCTTCTGGGAGGACGTGGTCAGCATCGGCGTGCTGGCCCTGCACACCGCCTACCTCTGTGCCCTCGTGCTGGGCGCCAGCGTGACGGTGCAGATCGGCATCGCCCTGGCGGCCTACGCCTCCTACCTGTTCAACGCCGCCCAGTACCTGCTGAAGCTGCGCGCCGCGCGGCTCGAGCGGCCAGTCGCTGTCGTCGCACGGCCCGCGCGCGGGGGTGCCCCGCGATGACCCAGGCCGTCGCCTGTGCCGCCCCGTCGCCAGCCGCCACCGGCGAGCGCTGGACGCTGCGGCACGAGCGCGGCCAGCGCGAGGTCTTCTGCGGGCTGACCGGCATCGTCTGGCTGCACCGGGCGATCCAGGACGCCTTCTTCCTGGTCGTCGGCTCGCGCACCTGCGCCCACCTCCTGCAATCGGCCGCCGGCGTCATGATCTTCGCCGAACCGCGCTTCGCCACGGCGATCATGGAAGAGCGCGACCTCGCCGGCATGGCCGACATGAATGCCGAGCTGGACCGGGTCGTGCGCCGCCTGCTCGAGCGCCGGCCCGACATCCGGATGCTGTTCCTGGTCGGCTCCTGCCCGTCGGAGGTGATCAAGCTCGACCTCGCGCGGGCCGCCTCGCGCCTGTCGCACGAGCTCGGCGACCGCGCCACGATCCTCGCCTACTCGGGCAGCGGCATCGAGACCACCTTCACGCAGGGCGAGGATGCCTGCCTCGCCGCGCTGGCCGCCAGCCTGCCGGCCGAGCCGGCCACGGCGGAGCCGTCGCTCCTCGTCGTCGGCGCCCTGGCCAACGTCGTCGAGGACCAGTTCCGCCGCCTGTTCGAGCAGATGGGCATCGGCCCGGTGCGCTTCCTGCCGGGCCGCCGCGCCGCCGACCAGCCGGCGGTCGGGCCCGGCACGCGCTTCCTGCTGGCCCAGCCGTTCCTCGCCGATACCGCGCGCGCCCTCGAACGGCGCGGCGCGACCCGCCTCGAGGCGCCGTTCCCGCTCGGCGTCGAGGGCACCACGGCTTGGCTCGCCGCCGCCGCCGAAGCGTGGGGCGTCGACCGCGAACGCTTCGAGACGGTCGTCGCCATCCCGCAGGCGCGGGCCCGCCAGGCGCTCGGCCGGCACCGCGAACGGCTCGACGGCAAGCGTCTTTTCCTGTTCCCGGACTCGCTGCTCGAGGTGCCGCTCGCCCGCTTCGTCGCGCGCGAGCTCGGCATGCAGCTCGTCGAGGTCGGCACGCCCTACCTCAACAGCCGCCTGCTCGACCGCGAACTGGCCTTGCTGCCGGAAGGCACGGCCATCACCGAGGGCCAGCACGTCGACGATCAGCTCGACCGCTGCCGCGCCGCCCGGCCCGACCTCGTGGTGTGCGGCCTCGGCCTCGCCAACCCGCTCGAGGCCGAGGGCCTGACCACCAAGTGGTCGATCGAGCTGCTGTTCACGCCCGTCCAGGGCTACGAGCAGGCCGCCGACCTCGCCGAACTGTTCGCGCGCCCGCTGGCGCGCCGCGCCCTGCTGGAGGCCTGACCATGCAGCTCGCGGTCTGGACCTACGAGGGACCGCCGCATGTCGGGGCGATGCGCATCGCCACCGCGATGACCGACGTGCACTACGTGCTGCATGCGCCGCAGGGCGACACCTACGCCGACCTGCTGTTCACGATGATCGAGCGGCGCGACCGCCGCCCGCCCGTCACCTACACGACCTTCGAGGCGCGCGACCTTGGCGGCGACACCGCCACCCTGTTCAAGGAGTCGCTGCGCGACGCCTACGAGCGCTTCCGGCCGAAGCTGATGCTGGTCGGCGCCTCGTGCACGGCGGAACTGCTGCAGGACGATCCGGGTGGCCTCGCGCGCGCCGTCGGCCTGCCGATCCCGGTCATCCCGCTCGAGCTGCCGGCCTACCAGAAGAAGGAAAACTGGGGCGCCGCCGAAACCTTCTACCGCATCGTCCGCACGCTGGTGCGTCCCGAGCCGGCCGCCGCCGATGCGCCGCCGCGGGCCCGCAAGAGCTGCAACCTGCTGGGCCCGACCGCGCTCGGCTTCCGCCATCGCGACGACGTGCGCGAGCTCGCGCGGCTGCTCGACGGCATGGGCATCGACATCAACGTCGTGGCCCCGCTCGATGCCTCGCCGGCCGACATCGCCCGCCTCGGCGACGCCGACTTCAACGTCGTGCTCTACCCCGAGATCGCCGGCCCGGCCGCGGCCTGGCTGGAGCGCACGCTGAAGCAGCCGACCATCCGCACCCTGCCGATCGGCGACCGCGCGACGCGGCGCTTCGTCGAGGAAGTGGCGGCGCTGGCCGGCATCGACCCGCGTCCCTTCCTCGCCCCGGGGGCCTCGCGCGCCCCGTGGTATGCCCGCTCCGTCGATTCGACGTACCTCACCGGCAAGCGCGTCTTCATCTTCGGCGACGCCACGCATGCCGTCGCCGCCGCGCGCGTCGCCACCCACGAGCTCGGCTTCAAGGTGGTCGGTCTCGGCACCTACAGCCGCGAGTTCGCCCGCGAGGTCCGGCAGGCCGCCGGCGAACTCGGCATCGAGGCGCTGATCACCGACGACTACCTCGAGGTCGAGGCGCAGGTCGTCGAACTGCAGCCCGAACTGGTGCTGGGCACGCAGATGGAGCGGCACATCGCCAAGCGCCTGGGCATTCCCTGCGCGGTGATCTCCGCCCCCGTCCACGTCCAGGACTTCCCGGCCCGCCATTCGCCGCAGATGGGCTTCGAGGGCGCCAACGTGCTGTTCGACGCCTGGGTCCACCCGCTGATGATGGGCCTCGAGGAACACCTGCTGACGATGTTCCGCGGCGACTTCGAGTTCCACGATGCCGCCACGCCCTCGCACCTCGGGCACACCACCCGCGCCGAGGCGCCGCGCCCGGCCGCCGCGCCTGCACCGGCGCCGGCCCCTGCACCGGTACTGGCCGCCACCGCTTCCGCCGCGCCCCACCTTTCCGTCGCCTGGTCTGCCGAGGCCGAGAAGGAGCTGGGCAAGGTGCCGTTCTTCGTGCGCGGCAAGGCCCGCCGCAACACCGAGAAATTCGCCGGCGAGCGTGGGCTCGCCACCATCACCATCGAGACGCTGTACGATGCCAAAGCG